>NZ_JBEXWK010000015.1:0-189629 GCF_040629815.1 Streptomyces sp. NPDC005878 | reverse complement strand
CGGAGCGCGCGACCGGCGGGTGAGCCCGCGCCAGGTGGCCCGCGCCCCTAGGTGCCCGGGGGCGCGGGGAACTGCGCGAGCGACCCAGCACGGTCCGCAGAGAAATCCGGGCCGGAGGTGCAGCCCGACCACCGTCCCCCGTCACGCACGAGCGCCGGAGGCGCGGCCCGGCCCCCTACGCACGGGGCCCGGGGTGCGCCCGACCACCGATCCCCCTACGCACGAAGGCCGGGGCGCAACCCGACCACCGACCCCCCCAACCCACCAGGGCCGGGGCGCAGCCCAGGGGAGGGGCCCGGGGGGGGAGGGGGTCGAGGGGGAGGGGCTTCGCCCCTTCCCCCCTCGTCAGGCGGACTCCTGCTCTCGCTCCACCTGCTCGTTCCACTCCCGCTTGACCGCCCGCCAGGCCTCGTCGCTCTGGCCCAGGCGCCAGTACCCGGAGATCGAGAGGCGCTCGCGGGGGATTCCGCGCTCCAGGCGCAGATGGCGGCGCAGCTCCTTCACGAAGCCCGCCTCGCCGTGGACGAACGCGTGGACCTCGCCCTCGGGGAAGGCCAGCTCCCGTACCGCCGAGATCAGCGGCTCGCCCACGGGGGCGCCGCCGCGGTGCAGCCACGTCACCTCGCCCCCTTCGGGCGCGAGGATCTTCTGCTCGTCCGCCGGGCCGGGGACCTCCACGAAGGCGTGGACGAGCGCGCCCTCGGGCATCGCCTCCAGGGCCGCGGCGATCGCCGGGAGGGCGCTCTCGTCGCCCGCCAGGAGGTGCCAGCCGGCGGCCGGGTCCGGGGCGTACCCGCCGCCGGGGCCGGAGAAGCGGAGGACGTCGCCGACCTGGGCACGGGCGGCCCAGGGACCGGCCAGGCCCTCGTCGCCGTGGACCACGAAGTCGATGCTCAGCTCGTCCCGCTCGGCGTCCCAGGCGCGGACCGTGTACGTCCGGTTGCTCGGCCACTGGTCGCGCGGCAGCTCGGCGCGCACCCGCTCCAGGTCGAACGGCTCGGGGTAGGCCACCCCGGGCGCCGGGAAGAGCAGCTTCACATAGTGGTCGGTGTACCCGTCGAGGGAGAAGCCGCTCGCCGCCGCGCCCCCCAGGACCAGCCGGACCATGTGCTCGGTGATCCACTCGATGCGGACCACACGCGTCTCGTGGGCCCGGGGACCCTTGCGGGCCGGTCGTTCTGCCACAGCGTTCTCCCCTGATGTGTGCCGGCCCGCCCGGCCGGCACGCTGAACCGTCTGGTCTTCTTAGGTTTACCTAAGTTAGCACCCCGGTCCGCTGGGCCCATCCCCTCAGCGGCCCCCTCGCGCTCAGCGCCCCAGCGTCGTGAGCAGCCGCGTCAGCGAGCCCCCCAGCCCCCAGGCGCGTGCCAGCTCGTCCACCGTCTCCGGGTGCCGCGCCTCACCGGGAAGCGCCGCGTCGAACGCGGGCAGCGGCACGTCGAGCGCCACCCGGACCACCTTCGGCGCCACGTCCAGATAGGCGGCGGCCTCGACGATGCCCCGGCGCTTGGCGGGGGTGAGGCGGGAGGTGCGGTCCACGGCCGCCGCGCGCACCCCCGCCAGGTCGCCGTACTCCGTGATCAGCTGGGCGGCCGTCTTCTCGCCGATGCCCTTGACGCCCGGCAGCCCGTCGCTGGCGTCGCCGCGCAGGGCCGCGAAGTCCGCGTACTGATCGGCCCGGACCCCGTACTTCGTACGGATCAGGTCCTCGTCCACCACGTCGCAGTCGCCCACGCCCTTGCGCGGGTAGAGGACCCGCACCCCGCGCTTGTCGTCGACCAGCTGGAACAGGTCGCGGTCGCCGGTGACGATGTCCACCGGGCCGGGCGCCGCCGCGGCGAGGGTGCCGATCACGTCGTCCGCCTCGAACCCGGCGACGCCGACCCGGGCGATGCCCAGCGCGTCAAGCACGGCCTCGATCACCGGGACCTGCGGGGCCAGCGTGTCCGGGACCTCCTCCTCGTCCGGGACGCCGTCGGGTGCCTCCACCGCCACGCGGTGCGCCTTGTACGACGGGATCAGCTCCACCCGCCACTGGGGGCGCCAGTCCGCGTCCATGCAGGCCACCAGGTCGTCCGGATGGTGGTCCTGGACCAGGCGCGTGATGAAGTCGAGCAGGCCGCGCACGGCGTTGACCGGGGTGCCGTCCGGGGCCCGGACCGTGTCGGGGACCCCGAAATAGGCGCGGAAGTACAGGGAAGCGGTGTCGAGGAGCATCAGGCGTCGCGTCACACCCCGATGATGCCGCACCGCACTGACAGTCTCCGGGCAGCCCAGTGAGGTGGGTCACCTTTCCGTTTGCTCCGGTTAAGGGTGGGAAGGTGCGGCGCCGGAGCGGACCCTCGTATCGGTTACCACGAATACGGCACCGCATGCACAGGGCGACGGACCGATTCCGCGCCGCTCCACGGCCCGCCGGCGGGGGAGGCGGGCCGTTCTCCGTCCTATCCGTGAGGTAGATGTGTCCACGCTGCAAGCCGAGCAGCTCTACAAGGTGTTCGGGCGACGACCCGACGACGCGGTGCGCAGGCTCCGGGCCGGAGCCGACCGTGACGAACTGCGGGCCGACGGGACGACCGCGGCGGTCATCGACGCGTCGTTCACGGTCGAGCCCGGCCAGATCTTCGTCGTCATGGGGCTCTCCGGGTCCGGGAAGTCCACGCTGCTGCGGATGCTCAACGGGCTCCTGGAGCCCACCTCGGGCCGGGTGCTCTACGACGGGCAGGACCTGACCGGTCTGAGCCCGCGCGAGCTCCGCGCCGTCCGCTCCACCAAGATCAGCATGGTGTTCCAGCACTTCGCGCTCTTCCCGCACCGCAGTGTCCTGGAGAACGCCGCGTACGGCCTGGAGGTCCAGGGCGTGCCGCGCGCCGAGCGCGAGAAGCGCGCCGCCGAGGCCCTGGAGCTCACCGGCCTCGCGGGCTGGGGTGACTCCTGGCCCGACGAGCTCTCCGGCGGCATGCAGCAGCGCGTGGGCCTGGCCCGCGCGCTCGCCACCGACGCCGACCTGCTCCTCATGGACGAGTCTTTCAGCGCGCTCGACCCGCTGATCCGGCGCGACATGCAGGACCAGCTCCTGGTCCTGCAGAAGCGCCTGAAGAAGACCATCGTGTTCATCACCCACGACCTCAACGAGGCCATGCGGCTCGGCGACTCCATCGCCGTCATGCGCGACGGGCGGATCGTCCAGCTCGGCAGCGCCGAGGACATCCTCCTCACCCCGGCCAACGACTACGTCGCCTCCTTCATCCAGGACGTCGACCGCTCGCGGGTGCTCACCGCCCTGTCCGTGATGACCGAGCCGCACCGCCCCGACGCCGGGGACTGCGACTGCGAGACCGTCACCGCCGACACCAGCGTCGCGGACCTGTGCGCCGTCGCCGCGCGCGTACCGCACCCCGTGGCCGTCAAGGACGGTGACGGTTCGCTCCTCGGCGTCGTCCCGCAGGAGCGGCTGATCGCCTTCCTCGGGGACGACCAGCGCGGGCCGGTCGCCTGCTCGGCCCAGGAGGTGGCCCATGCCTAGGCTTCCCCTCGGCGAGTGGGTGGACAGCGCCGTCACCTTCCTCCAGAGCCACCTCTCCTGGCTGTTCGACGCCATCACCAAGGTCGTCAACGGCATGTACGACGGCATCGACGCCGTCCTGTCCGCCCCGCACCCGCTGCTCTTCGCGGGCATCCTCGCCGTCGTCGCGTGGTGGCTGCGCGGTCTGGTCGCCGGTGTGCTCGCCTTCGGCGGGTTCGCGCTGGTCGACTCGATCGAGCTGTGGGACGAGGCCATGTCGACGCTGTCGCTGGTCCTCGTGGCGACCGTCGTCACGCTGGTCCTCGCGGTGCCGCTCGGCATCTGGTCGTCCCGGTCCAAGGCCGTGAGCGCGATCAGCCGCCCCGTCCTGGACTTCATGCAGACCATGCCCGCCATGGTCTATCTGATCCCCGGCATCATCTTCTTCGGCGTCGGCGTGGTCCCCGGCATCATCGCCACCATCGTCTTCTCGCTGCCCCCGGGCGTGCGGATGACGGAGCTCGGCATCCGCCAAGTCGACCCCGAACTCGTCGAGGCGGCCGAGGCGTTCGGCACCACCCCGCGCAACACCCTGCTCCGGGTCCAGCTCCCGCTGGCGCTGCCCACCATCATGGCGGGCGTCAACCAGGTCATCATGCTGGGCCTTTCCATGGTCGTCATCGCGGGCATGGTCGGCGGCGGCGGCCTCGGCGGCGCGGTCTACCGCGCCATCGGCAACGTCGACATCGGCCTCGGCTTCGAGGCGGGCATCTCCATCGTGATCCTCGCCATGTACCTCGACCGGATGACCGGCGCGCTGGGCCGCCAGGTCTCGCCGGTGGGCCGCCGGGCGCTGGCTCGCGCCAAGTCCTCCGGCGCCACGGTGTGGAACCACCGCCCGCGGCCCGCCGTCGCGGCCGTCGGCGTGGTCGTCCTCGCGCTGGTGGCCGGCGGCATGGGCATGTTCGGCTCCTCGACCACCGCCACCGCCTCGGGCGCCGAGAACGTCGGCAAGGGCAAGAAGGTCTCGCTCGGCTACATCCCCTGGGACGAGGGCATCGCCTCCACCTTCCTCTGGAAGGAACTCCTGGAGCGGCGCGGCTACAAGGTCGACACCAAGCAGTACGAGGCGGGCGCGCTCTACACCGGTATGGCCGGCGGCCAGATCGACTTCGAGACCGACTCCTGGCTCCCGGTCACCCACGCCACGTACTGGCAGAAGTACCACGACAAGCTGGAGGACCTGGGCGCCTGGTACGGCCCGACCTCGCTGGAGCTGAGCGTGCCCTCCTATATGAAGGGCATCGACTCGCTGGAGGACCTCAAGGGCAAGTCCGGGCAGTTCAAGGGCAGGATCATCGGCATCGAGCCGAGCGCCGGGATGATGGGCCTGCTCAAGGACAAGGTCCTCAAGCAGTACGGCCTGGACGGCGAGTACAAGGTCGTCGACGGCTCGACGCCCTCCATGCTGGCCGAGCTCAAGCGCGCGTACGCCAAGAAGGAGCCGATCGCGGTGACGCTCTGGTCGCCGCACTGGGCGTACAGCACCTACGACCTGAAGAAGCTCAAGGACCCCCAGGGCAGCTGGGGCAAGGGCGACGGGGTGCACACCCTGGCCCGCAAGGGCTTCGCGGGCGACAACCCGAAGGTCGGCGCCTGGCTGAAGGCCTTCAAGATGACCGAGAAGCAGCTCACCGGTCTCGAAGCGAAGATCCAGTCGACCGGCAAGGGCAAGGAGCAGGAGGCGGTCCGCGCCTGGCTGGACGACAACCCCGGCCTCGCGGACAGGTGGACCCCGGTCGGCTCGTAGCCGGCGCCGCACGGACCGGCGGACGGGCGAGGGGTTTCGGCCGTCCGCGCACCCAGTGGGGCCCCGCCGGACACCGGCGGGGCCCCACTGCGCGCGGGCGGGCCCGGCACGCCGTACCCGCACTCTTCTTCCGTGTGATGGTGCCCCGGGGCGCCGAAGCTGCGTAGGGTGCAGACAGTGCGGCGGCCGGAGTGGACGTGGACCAGGTGACGGGGAGGGAGCCGGAGAGATGGACGACAAGGAAACTCTTCGGGTGGGAGTCGCGGTGCGGCGGCTGCGGCGCGAGCTCGGGATGACGCTCGCCGCGGTCGCGCAGCGCAGCGGCCTCTCGGTGCCCTTCCTGAGCCAGATCGAGAACGAGCGCGCCCGCCCCAGCGCCCGCTCGCTGGCGCGCGTGGCCGACGCCCTGGGCACGACCGTGCCCGAGCTGTACGACGCCGCCGACACCGCGCGTACGGTCGAGGTCGCCCGCGCCGACGACGGGGACGGCAACGGGGTCCGCCAGCTCCTGCGCGGCCACCACCAGCTGCACGCGATGGAGTTCACCGGCGAGCACGACACCGCGCGCGAGTTCCAGCACCGCAACGACGAGCTGATGTACGTGGCCGACGGCGCCGTCGAGGTCGAGGCGGAGGGGCGGGCCTACCGGCTGGAGCGCGGCGACACCCTGTGCCTGTCCGGCGGGGTCCGCCACCGCTGGCGCGCGGCCGTGCCCGGCACCCGGATCCTGCTCGTGGCTGTCGCCGACCACATCGAGGCGATCGAGGAGACCCGGCACTGATGGTGCCGCCCGCCGGTCCCCGGGTGGTCTCGCTGGTGCCCTCGCTCACCGAGGCGGTCGAGGCCACGGCCCCGGGCCTGGTGGTCGGCGCCACCGACTGGTGCACCCACCCGCCCGGCCTCACCGCCGCCCGTATCGGCGGCACCAAGAACCCCGACACGGACGCGATCGCGGCGCTCCGCCCCGACCTGGTGATCGCCAACGAGGAGGAGAACCGGCGGCCCGACCTGGACGCCTTGCGCGCGGCGGGCCTGGAGGTCCTGGTCACCGAGGTCCGCGACCTGGACCAGGCGTTCGCGGAGCTGCACCGGGTCCTGGTGGACGCCTGCGGGCTGCCCCGGCCGCGCTGGCTCGACGAGGCGCGCGAGGCCTGGCAGCGGGTGGTTCCCCCGCCCGAGCCGGTGACCGCCGTGGTGCCGGTGTGGCGGCGTCCCTGGATGGTGCTGGGCCGCGACACCTTCGCCGGTGACCTGCTGGCGCGGCTCGGGGTGCGCAACGCGTACGCGGAGCACGCCGACCGGTATCCGCGCGTCCCCGTGGAGGAGCTGCGGGCCGCCGGGGCGGACCTGGTGGTGCTCCCCGACGAGCCCTACCGCTTCACCGCCGACGACGGCCCGGAGGCGTTCCCCGCCCTCCCGGCCGCCCTGGTCGACGGCCGCCTGCTCACCTGGTACGGCCCCTCCCTCGCGGCGGCGCCGGGCGCGCTCAGCGGGGCGCTGCGAGCAGTCGGCCGCTGAGCAGGCCGCGGACCGTGTGGGCGCCCGCCGCCAGCCACGCGGCGACCAGCAGCGCGTACAGGCCGCAGGCGAGCCAGGTGAACGCGGTCAGGCCGGTGCGGTGGGCGAGCCCCTGGGCGCCGGTGACGCAGGTGCCGACGGGGAAGGTGAACGCCCACCACGTCATCGCGAAGGTCATCCCGGAGCGGGCCGCGCGCACCACCATCGCCGCCGCCAGGGCGAGCCACATCAGGGCGAAGCCCGTCACGGGCACCCCGTAGACGACGGCGAAGGCGTTCAGGGCGCCCGCGTAGGGCGCGCCGACCGCGCCGGGGGCCACGTCGGCGAGCTTGTTGACGGCCGTGGTCGACTGGCCGAGGGGCCCGAGCACCAGGAACAGCGCCGGGGTCAGGACCAGAGGCAGCGGGCCCTCGTGGAGAAGCCGGGCGAAGACCACCGGCAGCAGGACCAGGACGGCCAGCAGGCTCATCCCGAACAGCGCGTACGAGCCGTACAGCAGCGCCTCGCGGGGCTGGCCGGCCGGGAGGTGGGGGACGAGCAGCGCGCCCAGGGTCGCGGAGACCATGGGGGCCACCACGGGCAGCAGCCAGACGGGGGAGGCGGTGCCGGGGGCGATCCGGTGGCGCACCACCATCAGGTACGGGACGCCCACGGCGACGGCGAGGCCGGTGGCCGTGCCGATCGCGTACAGCGCCCAGGCCAGCGCGACCGCGGCGCCCTCCCCGATCAGGTCCTTGCCGACGGTCAGGGCGCCGATGCCGACGGCCAGGAACGCCATCGACGTACAGCCGTGGAAGGGGGCGACGGCCGGGTCCAGGAGATGGGCGCGGGCCTGGTCGCGGTGGTGGCGCCAGTGGGCGGCGCGGGCCGCGACGAGGACGGCGAGCAGGGCCAGGGACAGGGCCCACACCAGGGGGAGGCCGGGCACCCGGAACGGCAGCCCGGCGCCCGCGCCCGCGACGATCGCGGTGCCCATGACCACGGCGTACCAGTTCGGGCCGAGGTGGCGCAGGGACGCGTGGCGCGGGGTGAGCGCCGGGGGGCGGGGCTGGGCGAGGGTGACCATGTGTCCACCTTCGCGGGGGTGCGCGGGGGCCACCAGACCCGGTCCCCCTATGGGGACATAAGCTGGGGTTATGAGTATGAGCAGCGCGGAGGACGCCGGTCCGCTCTCCCGCCGGGTGCCCGACCTGGGCGCGCTGGAGCTGCTGATCGCGGTCGCGCGGCACGGCAGCCTCGGGCGCGCCGCCCGCGATCTGGGGATCACCCAGCCCGCCGCGAGCAGCCGCATCCGCTCGATGGAGCGCCAGCTCGGCGTCGCCCTCGTCGACCGCTCACCGCGCGGCTCCCGGCTGACCGCCGAGGGCGCGCTGGTGACGGACTGGGCCCGGCGGGTGGTGGAGGCGGCCGAGGCGTTCGACGCGGGCGCCCAGGCGCTGCGCGGGCGGCGCGACTCGCGGCTGCGGGTCGCCGCCAGCATGACCATCGCCGAGTACCTGCTGCCGGGCTGGCTGATCGCGCTGCGCGGCGGCCGCCCCGGCACGGCCGTCTCGCTGCTCGCCGGGAACTCGGCGTTCGTGGCCGAACGGCTGCTGGCCGACGAGGCGGACCTCGGGTTCGTGGAGGGCCTGGCCGTGCCGGCCGGGCTCGACGGGGCCGTGATCGGGCACGACCGCCTGGTGGTGGTCACCGCCCCCGCCCACCCCTGGGCCCGGCGCCGGGTCCCGCTGGGCGCGGCCGAACTGGCCGCGACCCCGCTCATCCTGCGCGAGGAGGGCTCGGGCACCCGGCAGGTCCTGGACGCGGCCCTCGCGGACCTGGGCGGGGTGGCCCGGCCGCTCCTCGAACTCGCCTCCACCACGGCCGTGAAGGCGGCGGTGGTGAGCGGCGCGGGACCCTCGGTCCTGAGCGAACTCGCCCTGGGGGAGGAGCTGGCGGCCCGCCGCCTGGTCCGGATCCCCCTGGAGGGGCTGCGGCTCCGCCGTGACCTGCGGGCGGTCTGGCGCACCGCCCACCGCCCCACGGGCCCCGCCCGCGACCTGCTGTCACTGACGCGGTCGGGGCCCGGCTCGGTTCAGTGAAGGCGGTCCGGTAGCCGCAGTTCAGTAGGCGGGGTTTGGTAGGCGCGATTCAGTTCGGTGGCCCCGATTCAGTAGGCGCGGTTCGGTAGGCCCGATTCGGTTCGGTAGGCCCGATTCGGCGGGCGCGGTTCAGTAGGCCATCACGGTCGTGCGCGTCCGCGCCGCCGTCACCAGCGCCTCCATCACCTTGGTGTCCTCGCCCAGCTCCGGGTGCCACTGGACGCCGAGGACCCAGGCCGCGCCCGGCAGTTCGACCGCCTCGACGGTCCCGTCCTCGGCGTACGCCGACACCACCAGCGGGTCCGCGAGCCGGTCCACGGCCTGGTGGTGGTACGTCGGCACGGACGCCTCGTCCGGCTCGACGGCCGCGTAACGCGTGCCCGGCACCGGGCGCACGGTGTGGCGCCCAACGACTCCGGGTCCGCCGGTGTGCCCGTCCAGGTGCTGCACGAGGGTGCCGCCGAGCGCCACGTTGAGGAGCTGCATGCCCCGGCAGATGCCGAGCAGCGGTGTCCCGGACGCCAGCGCGGCCTCGATCAGGGCGCTCTCCCAGGCGTCCCGCTCCGGGGCGGGCGGGCCGGTCCTGGCGTCGCGGGCGGCCCCGTACCGGAGCGGCTCCACGTCCGGGCCGCCCGCCACGACGACCCCGTCGAGCCGGGCCACCACCTCGGCGGCCGACTCCGGGTCGTCCGGCGGCAGCATCGCCGTGAGCCCGCCGGCGGCCCTGACCAGGCGCGGATAGGCGGCGGGCAGCACGGCGGCCGGCCAGTGCCACACCCCCCAGCGCACCGACTCCTCCAGATACGTGCTGACCCCGATCAGTGGCCGTCCCACCGTGTCCTGCCTTTCCTGCCGCCGTTCGGCACTCATCCGCGCTCCAGCTCGGCCTCCGCCGCCGCCAGGGCCGCGAACTCCTCCTCGGGGGCCCGTGCCACCAGGTGCCTGCGGCTGTAGAGGCCGAAGTACCCGATGGCGACCGCGTACACCCCGAGCGCGATCAGCGCCGCCACCACGTCCACCAGGAACGTGGCCACCAGCGCCGCGCACGCCAGGACCAGCGCGACCGAGGAGGTCAGGGCTCCTCCCGGCGTACGGTACGGCCGCTCCAGGGCCGGTTCGCGGCGGCGCAGCACGATGTGGGACAGCGACATCAGTGCGTACGAGACGGTGGCCCCGAAGACCGCGGCGTTCAGCATCCTCGCCCCGTCCCCGGTCGCCGCCGCCAGCGAGAAGGCGATCGCGCCGGGCACCAGCAGGCCGAGGTAGGGCGCCCTGCGACGGCTGGTCAGGGAGAGGAAGCGGGGCAGATAGCCGGCCCGGGACAGGGCGAACAGCTGGCGCGAGCCCGCGTAGATGAGGGAGAAGAACGACGCCACCAGGCCCGCCAGACCCGCGTAGTTGACGATCCGGCTCAGCGCCGTGGCCTTCCCGTCCGGCTGGAGCGCCTCCACCAGCGGGTTGCCCGCGTCCTGGATGGCGGCCGAGCCGCGCGCGCCCGCCGAGGCGACGAAGGTGAGCAGGGCCAGGACCACCAGGACGGCCATGGACCAGCGGATCGCCTTCGGCAGCGTACGGGCCGGGTCGCGGGTCTCCTCGGCGGCCAGCGGTACGCCCTCCACTCCGAGGAAGAACCACATGCCGAACGGGAACGCCGCCCAGATGCCCATCACGCCCATCGGCAGCCAGGAGTTCGCGCCGAACGCGTCGTGGTGGACGGGGATGTCGTCGAGGCGGGAGGCGTCGAAGTCGAGGAGCGCGCCGACCGCGAAGACGAGCAGGGCCGCCACCGCCACGCCCGTCACCACGAAGCTGAACCGCAGCGCCTCGCCCACGCCCCACAGGTGGATGCCGATGAAGACGACGAAGCAGGCGAGGTAGACCGGCCAGCCGGAGGTGAGGCCGAACAGCCCCAGGGACTCGACGTAGTCGCCGATGAAGAGGGAGATGGCGGCGGGGGCCAGGACGTACTCGATGAGGATGGCCGTGCCGGTGAGGAAGCCGCCCCAGGGGCCGAGCGCGCGCCGCGCGAAGCCGTAACCGCCGCCCGCCGTGGGCAGGACGGAGGAGAGCTCGGCGAGCGAGAAGACCATGCAGACGTACATCAGACCCATCAGGGCCATGGCGATCGCGAGGCCGCCGAAGCCGCCCTCCGCGAGGCCGAAGTTCCAGCCGGAGTAGTCGCCGGAGACGACGTAGGCGACGCCGAGACCGGTCAGCAGCAGCCAGCCGGCGCTGCCGCGGCGCAGGGTGCGGCGCTCCAGGTAGTCGTCCGCCGGTGCGGCGGCGGGGGGCTCGGCGGATTCCGTGGACTCCATGGTCATGACGCGGCTCCCGACGGGGGACGGGGTCAATGGACTGGGGGCATACCTTTGCGGGGAACCCGGCCGGAAAGCAAGCCCCTTGCGTTACGTCGGAGTAAACGGGTGCGCGTCCGAGTGGGTGTGGCGGGGCGCCGCGGTCCCGGACGCCCTACAGGGGCGCGGGGCGGCGACACCATGCGGCTCCGCCGCGTGGGCGCGAGCGAGCCACCGCGGCCCGCGGGCGAAGGCTCACGTGAGGAACCCCCGCAACAGCGCCGCGGTGCCCCCGCAGTGCTCCCGCATCATCTCGCGCGCCCCGTCCGCGTCCCCGTCGAGCACCGCCTCGACCAGCGCGGTGTGCTGGCGCTGGGAGTGCTCCAGGTTCCGTACGAGCAGCGGGATGCAGTCCAGCAGGTCGTTCACGGTCGCGCGGACCGCCGCGTACCGCGCCGTCAGGCTCGGGGAACCGCAGAGCTCGGCGAGGGTCAGGTGCAGCAGCGTGTCCTGGCGCCGGTAGTCGGTGAGCGGCGCGTCGTGCGTGCGGGCCAGCGCCTCGCGCAGCCGCTCCGCCTGCGCGTCGGTGAGGCCGTGTGCCGCGCACAGCCCGGCCGCGCCCACCTCCAGCACCTCGCGGAAGCGCAGCGCGTCCTCCACGTCGACCCCGGCCACCCGGCGCCGGAGCTCGTCCTCGCCGGGCGTCGCGGCCCTGGGCAGCACGAACGTTCCGCCGTAGCGGCCGCGCCGGGCCTCCACCAGGCCCTGGTCGGTCAGCACCTTCAGGACCTCGCGCAGGGTCACCCGGCTGATGCCGAGCCGCTCGGCCAGCTCCCGCTCCGACGGCAGCCGCTCCCCGCCGGGCACCAGGCCGAGGCGGACGACCTGGAGGATCTGCTCCAGCGCCTCCTCGAAGCCGTTGCCGGCCCGTACCGGCCGCAGCACCGCGTCGAGCCGGTCCCCGGAATCCGGTCGCGACATCTGGCCGCACCCCCTTCCCAAGCAATGGTTCTCGGCAATACCTTATGGCTCCCGGCTGACCGAAGGAGGCTTTTCCCGTGGCAGACCGCACACCCCCGCTCGGCATCGAGGCGCTGCGCGCCCTCGTCGAGAGCGGCGAGATCGACACTGTGGTCCTGGCCTTCCCCGATATGCAAGGGCGGCTCCAGGGCAAGCGGTTCGCCGCACGGTTCTTCCTCGACGAGGTGGCCGCCCACGGCACCGAGGGCTGCAACTACCTCCTCGCCGTGGACACCGAGATGAACACCGTCGACGGCTACGCGATGTCGTCCTGGGAGCGGGGATACGGCGACTTCGCCATGCACCCCGACCTCGCGACCCTGCGCCGGGTGCCCTGGAACGAGGGCACCGCGCTGCTGATCGCGGACCTCGCCTGGAACGACGGCTCACCCGTCGTCGCCGCCCCGCGCCAGATCCTGCGCCGCCAGCTCGACCGGCTCGCCGCGCTGGGCCTGAGCGCCCAGGTCGGCACCGAGCTGGAGTTCATCGTCTTCCGCGACAGCTACGAGCAGGCGTGGGACGCCGACTACCGCCACCTCACCCCGGCCAACCAGTACAACATCGACTACTCGGTGCTCGGCACGGGCCGGATCGAGCCGCTGCTGCGCCGCATCCGCAACGAGATGGCGGCGGCGGGCCTGACCGTGGAGTCCGCCAAGGGCGAGTGCAACCCCGGCCAGCACGAGATCGTCTTCCGCTACGACGAGGCCCTGGTCACCTGCGACCAGCACGCCGTCTACAAGACCGGCGCCAAGGAGATCGCCTCCCAGGAAGGCGTCTCGCTCACCTTCATGGCGAAGTACAACGAGCGCGAGGGCAACTCCTGCCACATCCACCTCTCGCTCACCGACGAGGACGGCCGCAACGTCATGCGGGGCGACGGCCCCGGCGGCATGTCCGAGCTGATGCGCCACTTCCTGGCGGGCCAGCTCGCCGCCCTGCGGGACTTCTCCCTGCTGTACGCGCCGAACATCAACTCCTACAAGCGCTTCCAGCCCGGCTCCTTCGCGCCCACAGCCGTCGCCTGGGGCCACGACAACCGCACCTGCGCGCTGCGGGTGGTCGGCCACGGCCCCTCCTTGCGGTTCGAGAACCGGCTGCCCGGCGGCGACGTCAACCCCCACCTCGCGGTCGCCGGACTGGTCGCGGCGGGCCTGTACGGCGTCGAGCACGAGCTGGAACTGCCCGACGCCTGCACGGGCAACGCCTACACCGGCGACTACGAGCACGTCCCGACCACCCTGCGCGAGGCCGCCGAGCTGTGGGAGAACAGCCCCATCGCCAAGGCCGCCTTCGGGGACGAGGTGGTCGCGCACTACCGCAACATGGCGCGCGTCGAGCTGGACGCCTTCGACGCCGCGGTGACCGACTGGGAGCTCCGCCGCTCCTTCGAACGCCTGTGAGGCCCGCAGTGTCCGACGCGTACGACCCGAACGCCCCGGCCGGCCCGACGGACCCGGCCGGCCCGTACGAGCACCAGGTGCTCAACCCGGCGACCGAGGAGGTCGTCGCGACCGTCCCCGCCGCCACCGCGCGGGACGTGGACGCGGCTGTCGCGCGGGCCGCGCGGGCGCAGGAGAAGTGGGCGGCGCTCGCCCCCGCCGACCGCGCCCGGCTGCTGCGCCGCTTCGCCGCCACCGTCGACGGACACCTGGAGGAACTCGCCCGGCTGGAGGTCCGCGAGGCCGGGCACACCGTCGGCAACGCCCGCTGGGAGGCCGGCAACGTCCGCGATCTGCTCGACTACGCGGCCGGGGGAGTGGAGCGTCTGACCGGCCGGCAGATCCCGGTCGCGGGCGGCATCGACCTCACCCTGCTCGAACCGCTGGGAGTCGTCGGCGTCATCGCGCCCTGGAACTTCCCGATGCCGATCGCCGCCTGGGGCACCGCCCCCGCGCTCGCGGCCGGCAACGCGGTCATCCTCAAACCCGCCGAGGCCACCCCGCTCACCGCCCTGCGGCTGGCCGAACTCGCCCTCGCGGCGGGGCTGCCCGAACACCTCTTCCAGGTGCTGCCGGGCGCGGGCGCCGTCGCCGGGAACGCGCTGGTCGAGCACCCCGGCGTGGCCAAGATCGTGTTCACCGGTTCCACCCGCGTCGGCAAGCAGATCATGGCCAAGTGCGCCCAGCGGGTGAAGCGGGTCACGCTCGAACTCGGCGGCAAGAGCGCCAACATCGTCTTCGCCGACGCCGACGTCGAGGCCGCCGCGCTCGCCGCCCCCATGTCCTTCCTCGACAACAGCGGCCAGGACTGCTGCGCCCGCACCCGCGTCCTCGTCCAGCGCCCGGTCTACGACCGCTTCCTGGAACTGCTCGCCCCCGGCATCGAGTCCGTCGTGGTCGGCGACCCGGCCGACGAGAAGACCCAGATGGGCCCGCTGATCTCGCGGACCCAGCTGGAGCGGGTGCGCGCCTACGTCCCCGACGACCTGCCGGGCATCCGGGGCGCCGCCCCCGAGGGCCCCGGCTTCTGGTTCGCGCCCACCGTCCTCACCGGCGTGGCGCCCGACGCCCCCGTGGCGGTCGAGGAGGTCTTCGGGCCGGTCGCCGTCGTCCTGCCCTTCGATGACGAGGCCGACGCCGTGGCGCTGGCCAACGCGACCGAGTACGGCCTGTCCGGCTCGATCTGGACCCGGGACGTGGGGCGCGCGCTGCGGGTGTCCGGCGCCGTCGCGGTCGGCAACCTCTCCGTCAACTCGCACTCCAGCGTGCGCTACTGGACCCCCTTCGGCGGCTACAAGCAGTCCGGACTCGGCCGCGAGCTCGGCCCGGACGCGCTGGCCGCCTTCACCGAGACCAAGAACGTCTTCATCAGCACGGAGGCCTGAGCACATGACCGACGACACCTTCTGCCGCCGCCTGGTCGGCCGCACCGCCGTCATCACCGGAGCCGGCAGCGGCATCGGCCTCGCGGCCGCGCGCCGGCTCGCCTCCGAGGGCGCCCACGTGGTCTGCGGCGACATCGACGAGGCGGCCGCCAAAAAGGCCGCCGACGAGGTCGGCGGCCTCGCCGTCCGCGTCGACGTCACCGACGCCGAGCAGGTGGACGCGCTCTTCAAGGCCGCGTACGACACCTACGGCAGCGTCGACATCGCCTTCAACAACGCCGGGATCTCGCCCCCCGACGACGACTCCATCCTGGAGACCGGCCTGGAGGCCTGGAAGCGCGTCCAGGAGGTCAACCTCACCTCGGTGTACCTGTGCTGCAAGGCAGCCATCCCGTACATGCGCGAGCAGCGCCGGGGCTCGATCATCAACACCGCGTCCTTCGTGGCCCGGATGGGAGCCGCGACCTCGCAGATTTCCTACACCGCCTCCAAGGGCGGCGTCCTGGCGATGTCCCGCGAGCTGGGCGTGCAGTTCGCCCGCGAGGGCATCCGCGTCAACGCGCTCTGCCCGGGGCCGGTCAACACCCCGCTCCTCCAGGAGCTGTTCGCCAAGGACCCCGAGCGGGCCGCCCGGCGCCTGGTCCACATCCCGCTCGGCCGGTTCGCCGAGGCCGAGGAGATCGCGGCGGCGGTGGCGTTCCTGGCGAGCGACGACTCCTCGTTCGTCAACGCGACCGACTTCCTGGTCGACGGGGGCATCTCGGGCGCGTACGTGACGCCGCTGTAGGCGGCCGCGTGCGGCCGGGAGCGGCCCGGCGGGAGGCGGTGTACGGCGGCCGGAGCGCGGTCTTAGGGTGGCCCGATGAGCATGACGACGCCGCCCGGCTGGTATCCGGACCCGGGCACCCCGCTGCTGGAGCGCTGGTGGGACGGCACCGCCTGGACCGGGCACACCCGGGCGGCCGGCCGTTCGGCGGAGCCGCCCCCGGCGCCGACCGTCCCCCTGGGGGCCGTGGCGCCCCCGGACCGGCCGCGCGGCCGGGGCCCGGTGGCCGTCGTCGCCGTGGTGACCGCGGTGCTCGTCACGGCCCTGGTGGCCGGGGTGATCGTCCTGAACGGTGGCGACGACGGGGAACCGGCGGCGGCGGCCACGCCGACCCGCGGCGCCACCACGACGGCCCCCACCCGGGCGCCGGGCACCGCGCCGCCGCCCTCGCCCAGCGACGACCCGAACGTCCTGGTCGACCAGCTCAACGGCATCACCCTGCCGGTCCTGCCCGGCTGGGAGAAGGCCCAGTCCAAGATCGACGGCCTGCCCACCATCCAGACCCGGGGCACCTTCGACTGCCCCGGCGACCCGGGCGCGTTCTGCCACCACGCCACCGTCACCACCCGCACGCCCACCCGTACCGACCTGAAGACCGCCGAGGCCCTCGCCCGGCACGACATCGCGGACGCGGCCGAGGACGCCTTCGGGAAGGACGGTCTCGACCGGGAGCGCTACGGCGGGCTCGTCTCGCACCGCGAGGCACGCTCCGCCTCCGTGGTGGTCGCCGGGCGCACGGGATACCTGGTGCGCTGGAGCGTGCGAACGGGGGCCGGATCCGGCGGGTACGTCGAGTCGCTGGCCTTCCCGTCGAGCGTCGGCAGCGAGTCGATGATCCTCGTCCGGTTCGCCGTCGACGCGGGGACGGGCGCCCCGCCGCTCGCCGTGCTGGACCGGATCACGGCCGGGATCCGGGTCCTGGGCGGCCGGGAGAACGGCGGGGTGGGCAGCAGCGTGGCGCCACCGGCGCCGTGAGCCGGTGGCGCCGGGACCTCACAGGAACGTGCGCCCCTCGCCCCGGTAGGTGGGGACGGTCGCGGTGACCCGGTCGCCCTCCACCAGCACCAACTCGTCGAACCGCTCGCACAGTTCACCGGCCTTGGCGTGCCGGAACCACACCTTGTCCCCGATCAGCAGATCGTCGGCGGCCGAGCCGAGCAGCGGCGTCTGCACCTCCCCGGCGCCCTCCTGCGGGTCGTAGCGCAGCCCCTCGGGCAGGTACGGGACGGGCAGCCGGTCCACGCCCGCCGCCCCGGAGGCGGGGTAGCCGCCGCCGAGCACGGTGACCACGCCCACGCCCGGCCGGCGCACCACGGGCTGGGCGAACAGCGCGGCCGGACGCCCCGTGAACGAGGTGTAGTTGTCGAAGAGCCGGGGCACGTACAGCCCCGACCCGGCGGCGATCTCGGTGACCGCGTCCTCGGCCGCGGTGTGCTGCACGCTGCCCGTCCCGCCGCCGTTGACGAACTCCAGGTCCGGCGCCACGGCCCGCACCGCCCGCACCACCTCGGCCCGGCGCGCCGCCAGCTCCCTGCGCGCGGCGGCCTGCATCAGCCGGATCGCGCGCGAGCGCACCGGCCGCCCCGCGACGGC
Source organism: Streptomyces sp. NPDC005878 (assembly GCF_040629815.1). Taxonomy (NCBI): domain Bacteria; kingdom Bacillati; phylum Actinomycetota; class Actinomycetes; order Kitasatosporales; family Streptomycetaceae; genus Streptomyces; species Streptomyces sp. NPDC005878. The sequence continues at coordinate 172,155 of NZ_JBEXWK010000015.1, read as the reverse complement.
GTCCCCGACCCCGGCGACATGGCCCTCGTACGCCATCAGCCCGACGAGCCGGAAGCCCGGGCGGCGGGCGACGGCACGGGCGAGCTCGGCCAGTTGGGCGGGCTCGCGCAGCGGGGAGCGGCGGGCGCCGACGCGCACGCGCCCCCCGAACAGCTGGAGCGAGGTGTCCAGCTCCAGACAGACCCGGACGGGCGCGCCGTCCCCGTCCCGCGCCCGGTCGATGAGGTCGAGCTGGGCCGGATCGTCGACCATCACCGTGACGGCCGCGGCGAGCTTGGGATCGGCGGCCAGCTCCGCGAACCGGTCCCGGTCGGCCGACGGATACGCGAGCAGCACGTCCTCGAACCCGGCCCGGGCCAGCCAGATCGACTCCGCCAGCGTGAACGACATGATCCCGGCGAACCCGTCCCGGGCCAGCACCCGTTCGAGCAGCGCCCGGCAGCGTACGGACTTGCTGGCGACCCGGATCGGTTTGCCCTGCGCGCGGCGGACCAGATCGTCGGCGTTGGCGTCGAACGCCTCCAGGTCCACGAGTGCGAGGGGGGCGTCGAGATGGGCGGTGGCCCGGTCGTACCGGGCCCGGTCCGCTGCGCGGGGAGTCATGGGCAGAGCCTGCCAGAACGGCCTACCCGGGGGTAGGGGGACGAGTCGGTGCAGATCCCCCGAGCGCGGACCGCATCCCTGCTCCCGCGCCCCAGCCCGTAAAGTAGCGCCCACGCGGCGACGAACGGCCCAGCCGGCCAAGCCGATCCGCAGCGCGGGCACGACGGGTACGAGGGGGGCCATTGACCACGGACGCACAACGCTCCCCGGCACCGGCGCCCCACCCCGAGGAGGGGGATCCGGGTCAGGAGCCCGGCGCGGACGTTCCGCACGCACCGGCGGTGTCCGCGCACCCCCAGCGCCGGGTCCCCGCGTCCGGTGCCATGTCCGCGCCCCGTGAGGCGGCCCCCGCCCAGGAAGGCGCCCCCCGCGCCGGTGAGACGCCGCGCTCGGCCATCGACCTGCTCGACACAGGCCTGGCGCCCCGGCCCCGGATACCCGCGCGGTCCCCGGCGCCCGATCCCGCGCGCCCTGCGGCGCGCACCTCCCCGCAGCCCACGCGCCCGCCCTTCCCGCCGCACCCCGCTCCGACCCGCCCCCCGGCCCCGCCGACGCCGCCCCCGTCCGCCGGGCCGGCCCCCTCGCCCCACCCGGTCGCGCCCGCCGTCCCCGGGCCCCGGGCCCCGCTGCCGCCGTTCCCCGCCGCCCCTCCGCACCCCGCGCCGTCCATACCCGCGGCCGACGCCCCGGTGCGCGGGCGGCGCCGGGGGCGGGTCGTCGCCGCGGCCGTCTGCCTGGTCCTGGGCGTCGGGCTGCTCGGTGGCGCCGCCGCCGGGAGCTGGCTGAGCGGGGAAGCCGGGGGAGCGGACGCCCGGGGCGGCTACACCGCCGCCCGCGAGATGTGGCACTCCACCCCCGTGGACACTCTCTTCCCGCCGACGCTGACCGGGAGCGGCGCGGGCCCCGGCGGCGCCGACCGCGTGTGGACCCGTATCGGGGTCGCACCCGACTCCGGCTGCGCCGGCGCCCTCGACCCCCTGCTGCTCAAGGCGCTCCAGCCGGTCGGCTGCGTCCGCCTGCTGCGGGCCACGTACACCGACGCCACCTCCAGCGCCGTCACCACCGTCGGGCTCCTCTTCACCGAGGCCGGACCCGACGCGATGGCGGCGCTGCGCGCCCGGTTCGGCGACGAGTCCCTGGGCGACCGCGACGACCTGATGCCGCGCCCGTACGCCGTCGAGGGCACCCCCGCCGCCCGCTTCGGGGACCGGCAGCGGGCGAGCTGGACCGTACGCGTCCTGACCGACGCCCCCGTCGTCGTCTACTCCGTCACCGGCTTCGCGGACGCCCGTACCGTCACCGACCCCCAGCCCGCCGACCGCGCCCTGGACGAGGGGACGACGGACGCGCCCGTCGAGGCGGGGCTCACCTACGACGCCAAAGGCATCGCGGACCGGGTGGAACGGGCCCTGCGCAGAACCGCCGCCACCGGAACGAAGAAGCCGTCATGATCACGCCCCGGGCCACCCCCCACCGGTACCGCGCCGCCGCCCTCGCCGCCGGCGCCTGCCTCGCGCTCCTGCTGCCCGCCGCCCCCGCCCACGCGGACGTCATCCGGGACCGCCAGTGGGAGCTGGCCGCCATGCACACCCCGCAGGCGTGGCGGACCACCAAGGGCAAGGGCATCACCGTCGCCGTGCTCGACACCGGCGTCGACGCCACCCACCCCGACCTCGCGGGGCAGGTCCTCCCCGGCAAGGACCTCGTCGGCTTCGGGGCCGGCCGCGGCAGCCGCGACTGGGCCCGGCACGGCACCGCCATGGCCGGGATCATCGCGGGCCACGGACACGGACCCGGCCGCGGGGACGGCGTCCTCGGCATCGCCCCCGAGGCCAAGGTCCTGCCGGTCCGGGTGATCCTGGAGTCCACCGACCCGGCGCGCAAGAAGGCGCGCGAGTCACGCGGCGGCGCGCTCGCCGAGGGTATCCGCTGGGCCGCCGACCACGGCGCCGACGTCATCAACCTCTCCCTCGGCGACGACAGCGCCTCCGCGCACCCCGAGCCCTCCGAGGACGCCGCCGTCCAGTACGCCCTCTCCCGGGGCTCCGTCGTCGTCGCCTCCGCGGGCAACGGCGGCGAGCAGGGCGACCACGTCTCCTACCCGGCCGCCTACCCGGGCGTCATCGCCGTCGCCGCCGTCGACCGCTACGGCACGCACGCCGCCTTCTCCACCCGCCGCTGGTACGCCACCGTCTCCGCCCCCGGCGTGGACGTGGTGATAGCGGATCCGGACCGCAAGTACTACGAGGGCTGGGGCACCAGCGCGGCCTCCGCCTTCGTCTCCGGCGCCGTCGCCCTGGTCCGCTCGGCCCACCCCGGCCTCTCCCCGGCCCAGATCAAGACGCTCCTCACGGACACCGCCCGCAACGCGCCCCGGGGCGGCCGCGACGACGCCCGCGGCTACGGCAGCGTCGACCCGGCCGCGGCCCTCGCTGGGGCGGCGCGCCTCCGGCCGGAGGCGCGCGCGAACACGGCGCCCGGCCGCGCCCGCGCCTACTTCGGCACCGGCCCCGACAAGGAGAAGAAGAGCGGCCACCGCGCCGACTGGCTCGCCGCCCTCGCGGCCGCCGCCGGGGCCCTGCTGCTCGCCGCGTCCTTCACCCTGTGGCGCGGCAGCCGCACGACCGCCCGGACCTGAACCGGCCCCGGCCTGGTGCCGAGGCGGCGGCGGGCCCCGGTTAGGCTCGTGCCGTGGCGCTCAAGAACATCCCGGACCCCGGTTTCTCCGACGACGACGGCACCGCCGACCCCGAACTCGCGGCGGCGCTCGCGGCCTGGGCTCAGGACAGGGACAGCGCGGCGGCCCGCTCGCGCGTGCTGGCCGCGCTCAAGGGCGCCCGGCTGCTCGTCCCCGTCGTCGCCGTGCTCGGTGAGGTGGAGACGGACGAGAACGGCCTGCGCCGCGAGAAGACCAGCGACATGGCGGTGCCCACGCTCACCGCCGGCGACCGCAAGGCGCTGCCCGCCTTCACCTCGCTCGCCTCGCTGGCGCTGTGGGACCCCGAGGCCAGGCCCGTCGCCGTCCCCCTGCACCAGGCGCTCCAGGCCGCCGCCCACGAGCGCGCCGACACGGTCGTGCTCGACCTGGCGGGACCCGTGGCGTACGAACTGACGGGCGGCGCGCTGCTCGCCCTGGCGGAGGGGCGCACCAGCGCGGACCCGCTCGACGACCCGGCGGTCGTCGAGGCCGTGCGCACGGCCGTCGCCGCCGAGCCCGCCGTGCTCCGCGCCCACCTCGGCCCCGGCACCGCCGACGGCACGCTCGCCCTGGTCCTCGCCGAGGACGCGGCGCCCGCGGACGCCGCGCGCCGGGTCGCCGGGCTGCTCGCCGCCGACGAGGTGCTCCGCGCCCGCCTGGTGCGCGGCCTCGACCTCGCCCTGCTCCCGGCCGCCGCCCCGCAGCCCAACGAGCCGCTGTTCACGCGCTGAGCGTCGCCCGCACACAAAAGGAGCGCCCCCGGTTCTCCGGGGACGCTCCCTTCCGTACGGACGTGAGGGGCCGGGGACTAGCCGTAGACCGGGCCCGTGTACTTCTCGCCCGGGCCCTGGCCCGGCTCGTCCGGGACGAGCGAGGCCTCGCGGAAGGCGAGCTGGAGCGACTTCAGGCCGTCGCGCAGCGGGGCGGCGTGGAAGGAGCTGATCTCGGTGGTGCTGGCGTCCAGCAGACCGGCCAGCGCGTGCACGAGCTTGCGGGCCTCGTCCAGGTCCTTGTGCTCGTCGCCCTCCTCCGTCAGGCCGAGCTTCACCGCGGCGGCGCTCATCAGGTTCACGGCGACCGTGACGATCACCTCGACGGCCGGGACCTCGGCGATGTCGCGGGTCATGGTGTCGAAGTCGGTGGTCTCGGGGGACTGGGGGGAGGTCTCACTCATGCCCCACACGATAGGCGCTGCGGCGGTGTGCGCACGATTGGCCCCTGTGCCGGTGTCCTGCTAACCTGGTGTAACGACCGGCCAGGCACTCCCATGTGCCCGGCCCACAAGTGGAGGCTCCGATCTCCCACCCGACCACCCTCCGGGGCGGCGGGTCATCCGGTCAGACGGTAGCCATCGTTCCGTACGGACGATGGAGCCGTCCGATGTGCGCCCCGCGGTTGACCGCGGCGGTGCTCCGGTAGTTCATGGAGCCCCGCCTGTGTCCCGTCCGGGGCATTTTTCATGTGCCGAGATGGTTGGTCCCGAGTGAAAGTACGCGCTTGTCTGCCAGGCAGGCGTGTGGTGCTACCGAGGAGGATCCATCAGCGCCGAGCCCCGCATCAACGACCGGATTCGCGTTCCCGAAGTGCGTCTGGTCGGTCCCAGCGGCGAGCAGGTCGGGATTGTTCCGCTTGCCAAGGCCCTGGAGCTCGCACAGGAGTACGACCTGGACCTGGTCGAGGTCGCGGCGACCGCCCGTCCGCCCGTGTGCAAGCTCATGGACTACGGGAAGTTCAAGTACGAGTCGGCCATGAAGGCCCGTGAGGCGCGCAAGAACCAGGCGCACACGGTCATCAAGGAGATGAAGCTCCGGCCGAAGATCGACCCGCACGACTATGACACCAAGAAGGGTCACGTCGTCCGGTTCCTCAAGCAGGGCGACAAGGTCAAGATCACGATCATGTTCCGTGGTCGCGAGCAGTCCCGGCCGGAGCTCGGCTACCGACTGCTGCAGCGTCTCGCGGAGGACGTCCAGGACCTCGGCTTCGTCGAGTCGAGTCCGAAGCAGGACGGCCGAAACATGATCATGGTGCTCGGTCCGCACAAGAAGAAGACCGAGGCGATGGCCGAAGCCCGCGAGGCGCAGGCCGCCCGCAAGGCGGAGCGCCAGGGCCACCCGGCCGACGGCGAGGACTCCCCCGAGGAGCCCGTCGCCGAGGCGCCGGCCGAGGAACCCGCCGAGGCCTGATCCCGGGCAGCCCGCCCAGGACTACCGATACACATGACGCTCCCGCGCGCCGGTCTCCGGACCGGCTGGGAGCGCCACTGACGAGGAGATAACGGCGCTATGCCGAAGAACAAGTCGCACAGCGGTGCCAGCAAGCGCTTCAAGATCACCGGCTCCGGCAAGGTGCTCCGTGAGCGTGCCGGCAAGCGCCACCTGCTCGAGCACAAGTCGTCCAAGCTGACGCGTCGCCTCACCGGCAACGCCGAGATGGCCCCGGGCGACGCCAAGAAGATCAAGAAGCTTCTCGGCAAGTGACGTTTCTCCGCCCCCGGTGACCGGGGGCGGAACGTCAAGACCGGGACCTATTCGAATTCGGGCCGTGTGATCACCGACCACGGCCCCGCTACAAGGAGTTAACAAGTGGCACGCGTCAAGCGGGCAGTCAACGCCCACAAGAAGCGCCGGGCGATCCTCGAGGCGGCCTCCGGCTACCGCGGTCAGCGTTCGCGCCTGTACCGCAAGGCCAAGGAGCAGGTCACCCACTCGCTGGTCTACAACTACAACGACCGCAAGAAGCGCAAGGGCGACTTCCGTCAGCTGTGGATCCAGCGCATCAACGCCGCTGCCCGCCAGAACGGCATGACGTACAACCGCCTCATCCAGGGTCTGAAGGCCGCCAACATCGAGGTGGACCGCAAGATCCTGGCCGAGCTCGCGGTCAACGACGCCAACGCGTTCGCCGCGCTCGTCGAGGTCGCGCAGAAGGCGCTTCCGAGCGACGTCAACGCCCCGAAGGCCGCGTAAGCGCCTGACGGCTCGTTGAGCCGGACCGGACCCGCAGGCCATCGGCCTGCGGGTCCGGTGCGTTGAGACCCGGACCCCTGTTCGTCCGCAGGCGGTCTGTGGCTGGTCGCGCAGTTCCCCGCGCCCCTTGAATGCCCCTGCGCGGCAATCCCCTGGGCGCGCCGCAGGGGCGCATCCCAGGGGCGCGGGGAACTGCGCGAGCAACCACCCACCACCCGCAGACAAAGACCGGGCCCAGGCCCCCGCCCCCTCGTAGAGAGAACCCCGCGACCAGATGCCCACGCCCGAGCTGATCTCCCCCCGCTCCCCCCGTGTCGCCGCCGCCAAGCGGCTCGCGCGGCGTAACTTCCGGGGGAAGGAGCGGCGGTTCATCGCCGAGGGACCGCAGGCCGTGCGGGAGGCCGTGGAGCACCGCAGCGGCGGTGAGGCGACGCTGACCGAGCTGTTCACCACCGTCGAGGCGGCCGAGCGGTACGCGGACATCGTGGCCGCCGCCCGCGACGCCGGGGCCCGGGTGCACTACGCCGACGACGAGGTGCTCGCCGAGGTCTCCCAGACCGTCACCCCGCAGGGCCTGGTCGGTGTCTGCCGCTTCCTGGACTCGCCCTTCGAGGACATCCTCGCCGCGCGCCCCAAGCTCGTCGCCGTCCTCGCGCACGTCCGCGACCCCGGCAACGCCGGCACCGTACTGCGCTGCGCGGACGCCGCCGGCGCCGACGCGGTCGTCCTCACCGACGCCTCCGTGGACCTGTACAACCCCAAGTCGGTCCGCGCCTCGGTCGGTTCGCTCTTCCATCTGCCGGTCGCCGTCGGCGTACCCGTGGAGCAGGCCGTACGCGGGCTGCGGGACGCCGGTGTGCGCATCCTCGCCGCCGACGGCGCGGGCGAGGACGACCTCGACGACGAGCTCGACGCGGGCACCATGGGCGGCCCCACCGCCTGGATCTTCGGCAACGAGGCCTGGGGCCTGCCCGAGGAGACCCGCGCGCTCGCGGACGCCGTGGTGCGCGTCCCGATCCACGGCCGGGCCGAGAGCCTCAACCTGGCGACCGCCGCCGCGGTGTGCCTGTACGCCTCGGCGCGGGCCCAGCGCACCCGCACTCCTCGCTGAGGGGGTCCGCACCGTCACCTCCAGCTAGTAGTGTGACGGGCTCGGGCGCCCACTGTGTGCTTCGGAGAGGTGGGATACGGGGATGGCTGTCGGCGTGAGGACCATCGGCGAGAACGCCCTGGTACGCCCTGCTGCCCAAGGAGCCCCGGGGATAGACCCCGAGGACCTGCCCGACGGTCTCGTCGTCGCCGACGAGAAGGGCCGGGTCGTCTGCTTCAACACGGCCGCCGCCCGGATCACCGCGGTCTCCCCGCGCGACGCGCTCGGCCTGGAGCTGGAGCGCGCGCTGCCGCTGGAGGACCTCAAGGGCCGCCGCTGGTGGCAGCTGACCGATCCGTACGGCGGACTCGCCATCCGCGTCGGCCAGCCCGAGCGCAACCTGCTGCTGCCCGGCGGCCGCGAGGTGCTCGTCTCCGCGCGGTACGTGCGCGAGCACCCCACCGGCCCGGTGCGCCAGGTGGTGGTGAGCCTGCGCTCGACCGAGGCGCGCAGACGCACCGAGCGCTCGCACGCCGAGCTGATCGCCACCGTGGCCCATGAGCTGCGCTCGCCGCTGACCTCCGTCAAGGGGTTCACCGCGACGCTGCTCGCGAAGTGGGAGCGGTTCACCGACGACCAGAAGCGGCTGATGCTGGAGACCGTCGACGCCGACGCCAACCGCGTCACCCGGCTGATCGCCGAGCTTCTCGACATCTCCCGGATCGACTCCGGCCGGCTGGAGGTGCGCCGCCAGCCCGTGGACATAGCGGCCGCCGTCGGCCGGCACATCCAGGCCCATGTGGCCTCCGGCCAGGTCCCCGACCGCTTCCTGGTGCGCATCCAGCGTCCGCTGCCCGATCTGTGGGCCGATCCCGACAAGATCGACCAGGTCCTGGGCAACCTGCTGGAAAACGCGGTGCGCCACGGCGAGGGAACCGTCACCATCGAGGTGGCACCCGCGCCCGTCCGTATCGACGAGCACGACGAGAAGGGAACGGCCGTCACCGTGAGCGACGAAGGCCCCGGCATCCCCGAGGAGTCGATGGGCCGCGTCTTCACCCGCTTCTGGCGGGGCAGCAAACGCGGTGGCACCGGCCTCGGGCTCTACATCGTCAAGGGCATCGTGGAGGCCCACGGCGGCACCATCGCGGTGGGCCGCGGCTCCGGCGGCGGCGCCGAGTTCCGCTTTATCCTGCCCGTCGGCGCCCCGGCCTACCTCCAGTAGGGACCGCCGGGCCGCCCACGGGCGCATCCGCACGCACCCACCCCGTTAGACTCGACCTTTGGCGCGTTCGTGTCCGTGCTGTCGCGCGGCCCAGTCGCGGTCGCGGTGGCGGGACCCCCAGCCCGGGGGCACCTCCCAGCGTCAGCTGGGGGACAATCGGAAGTACGGGAAGAGATGTCAGCACCCAATAAGTCGTACGACCCTGTTGAGGTCGAGGCGCTGAAACCGGAAGAGATCGAGCGCATGCGGGACGAGGCGCTCGCCGCCTTCGCCGCGGCCGGTGATCTCGACGCCCTCGCACACGCGAAGACCGCGCACGCCGGTGGCACCTCGCCCCTGTCGCTCGCCAACCGTGAGATCGGCGCCCTGCCGCCGCAGGCCAAGGCCGCGGCCGGCAAGCTCGTGGGCATGGCCCGCGGCGCCGTGAACAAGGCCCTGGCCGCCCGCCAGGCCGAGCTGGAGGCCGAGCGCGACGCGCGCGTCCTGGTCGAGGAGGCGGTGGACGTCTCGTTGCCGTACGACCGTGTACCGGCCGGCGCCCGCCACCCCCTGACCACGCTCTCCGAGCGCATCGAGGACATCTTCGTGGCCATGGGCTACGAGGTCGCCGAGGGCCCGCAGGTCGAGGCCGAGTGGTTCAACTTCGACGCGCTCAACATCGGCCCGGACCACCCGGCCCGCGGTGAGCAGGACACCTTCTTCGTCGAGGGCCCGGACGGCTCAGCCGACTCCGGCGTCGTGCTGCGCACGCACACTTCCCCGGTGCAGATCCGCTCGCTGATCGACCGCGAGCCGCCGGTCTACGTGATCTGCCCCGGCCGGGTCTTCCGCACGGACGAGCTGGACGCCACGCACACCCCCGTCTTCAACCAGGTCGAGCTCCTCGCCGTCGACGAGGGCCTGACCATGGCGGACCTCAAGGGCACCCTGGACCACATGGTCCAGTCGCTCTTCGGCCAGGACATGAAGACCCGGCTGCGGCCGAACTTCTTCCCGTTCACCGAGCCGTCCGCCGAGATGGACATGGTCTGCTACGTCTGCCGCGGCGAGTCCGTCGGCAACCCCGACCGCCCCTGCCGCACCTGCTCCAGCGAGGGCTGGATCGAGCTCGGCGGCTGCGGCATGGTCAACCCGAAGGTGCTCACCGCCTGCGGTGTCGACCCCGGGAAGTACAGCGGCTTCGCCTTCGGCTTCGGCATCGAACGCCTGCTGATGTTCCGCCACAACGTCGAAGACATGCGAGACATGGTCGAGGGTGACGTCCGGTTCACCCGGCCGTTCGGGATGGAGATCTGATGCGGGTCCCGCTTTCTTGGCTGCGGGAGTACGTCGACCTGCCGGCGACGGAGACCGGCCGGGACGTCCAGGCCAAGCTCGTCTCCGCCGGTCTCGAGGTCGAGACCGTCGAGCAGCTCGGCGCCGGGCTCAAGGGCCCGCTGGTCGTCGGCCAGGTGCTGACCATCGAGGAGCTGGAGGGCTTCAAGAAGCCCATCCGCTTCTGCACGGTCGACGTCGGCACGGCCAACGGCACCGGTGAGCCGCAGGAGATCGTCTGCGGCGCGCGCAACTTCCAGGTCGGCGACAAGGTCGTCGTGGTGCTGCCCGGCGCCGTGCTGCCCGGCGACTTCGCCATCGCCGCGCGCCAGACGTACGGCAAGACCTCGCACGGCATGATCTGCTCCGGCGACGAGCTGGGCATGGGCGACGACGGCAGCGGTGGCATCATCGTCCTGCCGCCCGAGCACGAGGCCGGCACCGACGCCATCGAGCTCCTGGAGCTCGTCGACGAGGTCCTGGACATCGCCGTCACCGCCAACCGCGGCGACTGCCTGTCGCTGCGCGGCGTGGCCCGCGAGACCGCCATCGCCTACGGCCTGCCGCTGCGTGACCCGGCGCTCCTCGACGTGCCCGCGCCCAACTCGTACGGCTACCCGGTGAAGATCGCCGACCCGATCGGCTGCGACCGCTTCACCGCGCGCACCGTCGTCGGCCTCGACCCCGAGGCGCGCTCCCCGATCTGGCTCCAGCGCCGGCTCCAGAAGGCCGGGATGCGCCCCATCTCGCTCGCCGTCGACGTCACGAACTACGTGATGATCGAGCTGGGCCAGCCGCTGCACGCCTACGACCGCACCCTGGTCGACGGGCCGATCGGCGTCCGCCGCGCCGAGCCCGGCGAGGTGCTCACCACCCTCGACGGCGCCAAGCGCAAGCTGGACGCCGCCGACCTGGTCATCACCGACAACCGGGGTCCCATCGGCCTCGCCGGTGTGATGGGCGGCGCCAACACCGAGATCGCGGACTCGGTCACCGATCCCGAGACCGGACAGGTCCGGGGCACCACCGAGGTGGTCATCGAGGCCGCGCACTTCGACCCGGTCGCCATCGCGCGCACCGCGCGCCGCCACAAGCTGTCCTCGGAGGCCTCCAAGCGCTTCGAGCGCGGCGTCGACCCGCAGGCCGCCTCCGCGGCCGCCCAGCGGACCGTCGACCTGCTGGTGCTGCTCGCGGGCGGCACCGCCGAGGCCGGCGTCACCGAGGTCCTCGCGCCCTCCGCGCCGCGCACCGTCTCCCTGCCCGCCGACCACCCGGACCGGGTGGCGGGCGTGGAGTACGGCCGCGAGACCGTCGTGCGCCGCCTCCAGGAGATCGGCTGCGACGTCTACGGGCAGGACGAACTCGTCGTCACCGTGCCCTCGTGGCGCCCCGACCTCACCGAGCCGAACGACCTCGCCGAGGAGGTCATCCGGCTGGAGGGGTACGAGAACCTGCCCTCGACCCTGCCGAAGCCGCCCGCCGGCCGCGGTCTCACCGAGCGCCAGCGGCTGCACCGCCGGGCGGGCCGCGCGCTCGCCGGCGCCGGCTACGTGGAGGCTCCGAACTACCCGTTCGTCTCCGAGCAGGTCTTCGACCAGCTCGGCCTGGAGGCGGACGACCCCGCCCGCCGCGTCGTGAAGCTGGTCAACCCGCTCAACGACGAGGAGCCGGCGCTGCGCACCACGCTGCTGCCGGGGCTCCTCACCGCGCTGCGCCGCAACGCCGGCCGCGGCGGGCACGACCTGGCGCTCTTCGAGACGGGTCTGGTGTTCCAGCCCGCCGAGCGGCAGGGCGTCGCCGTCCGGCTTCCCGTCGACCGCCGCCCCACCGACGAGGAGATCGCCGCGCTCGACGCCGTGCTGCCCGCGCAGCCCCGGCACGCGGCCGTGGTCCTCGCCGGGGCGCGCGAGCAGGCCGGCTGGTGGGGCAGGGGCCGTCCGGCGGACTGGGCCGACGCGGTCGAGGCCGCCCGGACCCTGGCCCGCGAGGCCGGCGCGGAGCTCATCGTCCAGCAGGGCCAGTACGGGCCGTGGCACCCGGGCCGCTGTGCCGAGCTGTCCGTCGTCATCGACGGGGAGATCGTCGCGATCGGCCACGCGGGCGAGCTGCACCCGCGCGTGGTCAAGGCGCTGGGCCTGCCCGAGCGCACCTGCGCCATGGAGCTCGACCTGGACCTGCTGGCGAAGGCGGGGGAGGGCGCCCTGCGGGCGCCGCGGATCTCCACCTTCCCGGTGGCCACCCAGGACGTGGCGCTGGTCGTCGACACCGAGGTCCCCTCGGCGGTCGTCGAGTACTTCCTGCGCGGCGGCGCCGGTGAACTCCTGGAGTCCATCCGGCTGTTCGACGTCTACACCGGTGAGCAGATCGGCGAGGGCAAGAAGTCGCTGGCGTACGCGCTGCGCTTCCGCGCCCCCGACCGCACGCTGACCGTCGAGGAGGCCACGGCGGCCCGCGACGCGGCGGTGGCCCTGGCCGCCGAGCGCACGGGAGCGGTGCTCCGCGGGGCGTGACTCCCGCACAGCAGTGAGGAAGGGCGCGTCCGGATCCCGGGCGCGCCCTTCCGGCATCCGCGCCCCTCCCCGCGCGCCGCTCTCCCGGAATCCCTCCCTTCTCACTCGTTCGGGTGAGAACGGGGAGCGATGTACGCAAACAGGGGCGGCTCCTGGACAGAATCGACCCGGCCGTGAAGGCCGGGGCAGGGGCGAGCGGCGCAGAGGCCAGGGGGGCCGACGGCATGATCCGTACCGGGAGTCGGACCGCCGCGTGCGCGCGAGCCCTCGGCACGGGGCGTGGCCTCGCGCTGGCGCTGCCCGTCCTGTGGCTGGTCCTGGTCGTCGTCTGGCAGCTGACCTGCCCGCTGGTCACCGACGACTCCCTGGGCCTGCGGATCGCCACCTGTGCCGCCTTCCTGATCGCCGTGGTCTGCCTGGTGCACGGGGTACGGCTGGGCGCGGCCCGGGAGTTGCGGCTCGTACGGGAGGTCGCGGACGCCGCCCAGCGGGTGCTGCTGCGCCCGCCGCCGCCCCGCGTGGCCGGGCTCGCGGTGGCCGCGGGCCAGCTCTGCGCGGGCCGCGGCGCGGTGGTCGGCGGCGATCTGTACGAGGTGATGGCCACGCCGTACGGGGTGCGGGTCGTCATGGGGGACGTGCGCGGCCACGGCCTGGGCGCGCTCGGCGCGGTCGCGGCGGTGCTCGGCAGCTTCCGCGAGGCCGCCCACGACGAAGCGGAGCTGGCGGGCGTGCTGCGGCGCCTGGAGCGGGCCCTGCAACGGCACCTGCGCGAGCGCGCCCGTACCGAGCACCCGGCGTCCCGCACCGGAGAGCCGGAGAGCCCGCTCGCCGAGGAGTTCGTGACCGTACTGCTCCTGGAGATCCGCGCCGACGGCCTGGTGGTCGGCCTCAACTGCGGCCACCCCTGGCCCTATCGGCTGTGCGGCGGCGCCGAGGCGCTGCTGCCCGGCGACCCGCTGCCGCCGCTCGGCTCCTTCCCCCTCCCCGCCGACCTGCCGCTGCACCACTGCACCCGGCTGCTGCCGGGGGAGGCGCTGTGCCTGCACACGGACGGCGCCGAGGATGCCCGGGACCGCGCCGGGCGGTTCTTCCGGCTGCAGGAAGTACTCGCCCGGGCGGCCCTGGACACCCCGCTCTCGCCCGCCGCGGTGGTCCACCGCGTACAGCGGGAGCTGCTGCGGCACACCGGCGGCCGGCTCGCCGACGACGTGGCGCTGATGGTGCTGCGCAACGACCGGGTGCGCGTGCCCGCGCAGCCCGCTGCCGTTCCCCCCGCGCGGGCCCGGCACTGAACCGGGCGGGCGTGCGCCGTCGGCCCTGCCGCGGAGTGACGGGCAGTTCGGCAGGACCGGCGGCGCCGGGAGCGGGCCGCCGCACTGTACGAGGGGGAGCCGGCGGCCCGGCACGCCTCTGTGGAGAGGCAGTTCAGTCAATCGGGAGCCCCACCACGGCGGCAGAGTGCGCGGCGCATAAATGCGAGCACTCCCATCACACCCCGTGTGAACGCGCCTCCTCTACGCTGGGTCCACCGAGCCAACGGAGGGCCTGATGCAGCCCAATACCCTGCTCGACGCGCTGGTCGACGAGGCGGGCATCTCGAACGCCGGGCTGGCGGCCCACGTGAACCAGGCCGGTCGCGCCCGGGGTCTCGCACTCAAATACGAACACACCGCGGTGGCCCGGTGGTTGAAGGGCCAGCGGCCGCGCGGACAGGTGCCCGACCTGATCTGCGAGGTGCTCGCGGCCCGGCTGCACCGGCCGGTCACCCTCGACGACATCGGGCTCGGCGTGCCGGGGGAACCGGCCACGGCCGTGGGTTCGCCGCTCGCCGGGTTCGTGGAGCGGGCCACCGCCCTGTGGCGCTCCGACGAGCAGCAGCGCCCGCACATACTGGGCGCGCCCGCGGTCACCGGCACCCCGGCCGTGATGCCGGTGTGGGAGTGGGAGAACCCGCCGGAGGACACCGACGTGTCCCGGCACGGGCAGACCGCGGTGGGGGAGAGCGACATCGAGATGCTGCGGGCCGCCCGCGCGCACTACGAGCTGATGTACCGCAAGGCCGGGGGCATCGCCACCCGCTCGCGCATCGTGGGCTTCCTCAACGCCGAGACCGCGCCGCTGCTGCGCGGCTGCTACACCGACGCGACCGGCCGCCAGCTGCACCGGGCGACCGGCGGACTGGTCGCGATCGCCGGGATCTGCGCGTACGACTCCAACGCCCAGGGCCTGGCGCAGCGCTACTTCCACCAGGCGCTCAGGCTGGCGAAGGCGAGCGGGGACCGGGGGCTCGGCGCGTATGTGATCGCCCTGCTGGTCAACCAGTCGCTGTTCATGCGCGACTACCGCCAGGCGGTCGCCTTCGCGGAGGCGGCGCTGCGGGCGGCGGGCCACCAGCTCACCGCGGCGCTGGCCGCGGATCTGCACGCGATGCAGGCCAAGGCGTACGCCCACCTCGGCGACGGGCGCAGCGCGCTCGACGCGATCCGCGGCGCCGAGCGGGCCGCCGAGCGCATCCGGCCGAAGAACGAACCCGCCGAGACCGGCTACGTCCAGCCGGGCCTGGTCAACGTCCAGGTGGCGGAGGCGCTGCTGCTGCTCGGCGATCTGCCGGCCGCGCGCGAGCAGGCGGGACTGGCGGCGCACGCCCCCTCGCACGACCGGGGCAGAGTGCACCGCCTGGCGGTGCTCGCGCAGATCGAGCTCCGGCAGGGCGAGGCGGACCGGGCCGTCGCGACGGCGGTCGAGATGGCCGAGCGGGCCCGGGGGATGGAGTCGCAGCGCCTTCGCGACCGGTTGCGCGTCGTACGCGAGCACCTGGTCGAGAGCGGTTGCGCCGGCGCCGAGGAAGCCGCCGAGCTGATCGACGGGGCACTGCGCGTTCCCCTGTGAGCGCGTGCCTGCTGCGATATTGCCATCCTCTTGTCGGAAGGTGGCAAAAACGTGCAGTGGACGAACCTGAGTGAGCAAACTGTCTATGAGAACCGCTGGTTCCGCGTCAATCTCGCCGATGTCGCTCTCCCGGACGGGCGGCACCTCGACCACTTCCTGATCCGGCTCCGCCCGGTCGCCGTGGCGACCGCGGTCAACGAGGCGAACGAGGTGCTGCTGCTGTGGCGGCACCGGTTCATCACCGACAGCTGGGGCTGGGAGCTGGCCGCGGGGGTCGTCGAGGACGGCGAGGACATCGCGGCCGCGGCCGCCCGGGAGATGGAGGAGGAGACGGGGTGGCGGCCGGGCCCGCTGCGCCATCTCCTCACCGTCGAGCCCGCCAACGGGCTCATCGACGCCCGCCACCACCTCTACTGGTCGGAGACGGCCGAGTACATCGGCCACCCCGAGGACGACTTCGAGTCGTCGCGGCGCGAGTGGGTCCCGCTCAAACTGGTACCCGACATGATCGCCCGCGGCGAGGTCCCGGCCGCCAACATGGCGGCCGGACTCCTGCTCCTGCACCATCTGCGGCTCGGCGACGGCTGACCGCCGCCGTCCGCCGGTGTTCACCGCCCCAGCGCCTGCCAGACGGCGACGGCCAGCGCGCCGAGGGCGGTGACCGCCGTGAGCGCGGGCAGCGGCCACCTCGTGTGCTCCAGGGACGACAGCCGCGTGCCCAGCTCGGCCAGTTCGCGTTCGCTCTGGTCGTCGCGGTGGGTGAGCAGCGTCAACTGCCCGTCGATGCGGGCCAGGCCCACTTCCAGGGAACGGCGTAACTCGAACAGTTCGTCGACGGCCATCGGTAGGCCGGGGTCGCTCGGCACGGCGAGGCTCCTTCGTCGTTGTGGCGGAATGCCATTGACTTTTCGCCAAGGAGTCAACTCGCCCTGCTCCCGGGGCGGGAGAGTGTGCGAAGAGCATATGCGTGCTCGCGCCGCACACCGGGTGTGAACGCGGCGGGCCCGGCCCTCACGCAGAGGAGCCGGGCCCGGCGTCAGCCGTCTCGCGGTGCTCAGGCGTACGTGTAGAAACCGGAGCCGGTCTTACGCCCCAGGCGTCCCGCGTCCACCATGCGCTGCAGCAGCGGAGGCGCCGCGTACAGCGGCTCCTTGAACTCGTCGTACATCGAGTCCGCCACCGAGGCGACCGTGTCCAGACCGATGAGATCGGACAGCTTGAGCGGACCCATCGGGTGGGCGCAGCCCAGCTCCATGCCGTTGTCGATGTCCTCACGGCTGGCGATGCCCGACTCGAACATCCGGATCGCGGAGAGCAGATACGGGATGAGGAGCGCGTTGACCACGAAGCCCGAGCGGTCCTGGGCGCGGATCGCGTGCTTGCCGAGGACCTTCTCCACCATGGCCTGGGCCCGGCTGAGGGTGCCCTCGGAGGTGGTGAGCGCGGGGATCAGCTCGACGAGCTTCTGCACCGGCGCCGGGTTGAAGAAGTGGATGCCGATGACCTGGTCGGGCCGCGAGGTGGCGACCGCGAGCCTCACCAGCGGGATGGAGGAGGTGTTGGAGGCCAGGATAGCGTCCGGGCGGGTGACCACCTGGTCGAGGACCTGGAAGATCTCGGTCTTGACCTGCTCGTTCTCCACCACGGCCTCGATGACCAGGTCACGGTCGGCGAACTCGCCCAGGTCGGTGGTGAAGCTCAGCCGGGCGAGCGTCGCGTCGCGCTCCTCCTCGGTGATCTTGCCGCGTTCGGCGGCCTTCGACAGGGAGTTGTGCAGCCGGGTACGGCCGATCTCCAGGGCTTCGCCGGTGGTCTCGGCGACCTTCACGTCCAGGCCGCTACGGGCGCAGACCTCGGCGATGCCGGCCCCCATCTGGCCGCAGCCCACCACTCCGACGCGTGCAATATCTGCCGTAGGGTCCGTCACTTCGTGCCTTTCGCTTCTGACAGAAAAGTCCCGGCGGGTCCCCCGTATGAGTCCGGCGCCCGACCCGGCCCCACGACGTTACTCCGCGCCTGCGTGGGATCAGGGGGTGGGGCGGGCATGCTGTGCGCAACACCGGACATTCTCGGCGACGAGGGGGGCACCAAGTGGGACGGATCACTCGGCGGGGACTGCTGGCGGCGACGCTCGCGGCCGGTACGGCGGGCGCGGTGAACGCCCTGGTCACAGCGGACGCGGCCGCCGCGCAGGGCGGGCCCGGCCCCCTCGCGGCCGCCGGTTCCGGCCGCCCCTGGCACGCGCCGCGCCCCCGGGAGTTCCGGGGGGTGTGGCTGGCGACGGTGTCCAACCTCGACTGGCCCTCGCAACCGGGTCTGCCCCCGGAGCGGCAGGAGGCCGAGCTCATCGCGCACCTGGATTGGGCCGCCGCCCTGCGGCTGAACGTGGTGGCGCTCCAGGTCCGCCCCACCGCCGACGCCCTGTGGCCCTCTCCGTACGAGCCGTGGAGCCAGTACCTCAGCGGTGTCCAGGGTCAGGACCCGGGCTGGGACCCGCTGGGCACGGCCGTCCGCGAGGCCCACCGGCGCGGCCTGGAGCTGCACGCCTGGTTCAACCCGTACCGGGTGGCCAACCACACCGACCCCTCCAGACTCGTGCCGACCCACCCCGCGCGCGTGCACCCCGACTGGGTCGTCGCCTACGGCGGGAAGCTCTACTACAACCCCGGCCTGCCGGAGGTCCGCCGCTTCGTGCAGGACGCCATGCTGGACGCGGTCGCGCGCTACGACGTGGACGCGGTGCACTGGGACGACTACTTCTATCCGTACCCGGTCGCCGGGCAGACCTTCGCGGACGACGACGCCTACGAGCGCTACGGCGCGGACTTCCCCGACCGGGCCGCCTGGCGCCGCGACAACATCGACCGGCTCGTCCGGGAGACGGCGGAGCGGATCAAGCGGATCCGGGGCCGGGTGAAGTTCGGGATCAGCCCCTTCGCGGTCTGGCGCAACGCGGCCACCGACCCGCTGGGCTCGCCCACCACGGCCGGGGTGCAGACCTATGACGACCTGCACGCCGACACCCGGAAGTGGGTGCGCGAGCACTGGATCGACTACATCTGCCCGCAGGTGTACTGGAACATCGGCTTCCAGGCCGCCGACTACGCGGCCCTGGTGCCCTGGTGGGACGCGGTCGCCCGGGGCAGCGGCACCCAGCTGATCATCGGCGAGGCCCTGTACAAGGCGGGCAACCCGGCGCAGCCGCCCGCCTGGCAGGACCCGGCCGAGCTCTCCCGTCACCTCACCCTCGCCCGGCGGTACCCCTCGGTGCGGGGCCACTGCTTCTTCTCGGGGAAGGACGTGGCGGAGGACCGCATCGGCGCGATGGCGCGCGTGGTCGCGGACCACTATCCCGGCCGGGTGCGGCCATGACCGCGCCGCCCGGCCGTCCTGGTCCCAGCCGCCCAGCCGCCCGGCCGGCCGGCCGTCTTCGTACTAGTCGTCCGTGAAGGGCCTGACGACGGTGTCGGGACCCGGGGACATTAGGGTCTCGTGCCCGTCCTCGAAGCGCACCCGGTACGGCGGTGACCCGTCGGGGCCCAGGACCTCGATGACTTCCACGCTCCGGTCGTGCTGTCCGACGGTTCTGCCGTGGACCAGCAGCCGGTCGCCCACGCTCGCTCGCATGGCCCCATTCTAGGGCGGCGGGACCGGGGCGTACCCGTGTGAACGGGCCGTGGACGGCGGCGTGTCGGCGGTTTCAGGCCGCCGCGCGCTGGGTCACGGCGATGCAGACCAGCACGCCAGCGGCGGCCAGCGGGGCGGCGGGGGAGAGGTGCTCGCCGAGCAGCAGGACCGCCCAGACCAGGGTCAGCAGCGGCTGCGCCAGCTGGAGCTGGCTGGCCCGGGGCACCCCGATGGCCGCCATGCCCCGGTACCAGACGTACAGCCCGAAGAACTGCGAGCCGGCCGCCACCCACAGCATCCCGAGGACGCCGTGCGCGCCCAGGTGGACCGGCTCGGCGGCGAGGGCCGCGGCCGAGCCGAGGACGGCGAGCGGCAGGGTGAGGATCAGCGCCCAGCCGATCACCTGCCAGCCCGGCATCTCCCGGGCGAGGCGCCCGCCCTCGGTGTACCCGGCGGCGCAGACCAGCAGGGCGGCGAAGAGGTAGAGGTCGCCGGCGGAGAGGGCGCCGCCGCTCTGCTGCACGGTGAAGGCGAGCACCACCCCGGCTCCGGCCAGCGCCGCCGCCCAGAAGGCACGGGAGGGCCGGCGGCCGGTCCGCAGCGCCGAGAGCGCGGCCGTGGTCAGGGGGAGCAGGCCGACGACGACCGCCGCGTGCGAGGTCGTGGACGTCCGCAGGGCCAGGGTGGTCAGCAGGGGGAAGCCGACGACGGTGCCGGCCGCGACCACCGCGAGCCCCGCCCAGTGCCGGCGCGCGGGCAGCGGCACCCGGCCGACCAGCAGGAAGGCGCCCGCGAGCAGACCGGCGAGCAGACTGCGGACGGCGACGAGCGACCACGGCCCGAAGCTCTCCAGCCCCCAGGCGGTGGCGGGGAAGGTGAGGGAGAAGGCGACGACGCCGAGTCCGGCGAGGAGCGCGCCGTGCCGGGCGTCGGGGGAGGGCGTCGGTACGGCGGTCACGGTCGCGGCCGGGGCCGCAGTACGAGCTGGGCGGCTCTCGACCGCTATCGTCGTGCGAGCGGTAGCGCTATCCTGTGCTGTCATGCACGAGCGTAGCAGTGTGGCCGACCTGGCGACCATCCTCAAAGACGACCTCGACCGCTACTCCGTAGGAGGAAAGCTGCCGTCGAGCAGGGCGCTCGTCGAGCAGTACCGGGTCTCGCCGGTGACCGTCTCGCGGGCGCTGGCAAGGCTCGCCGCCGAGGGCCTGGTCGTCACCCGGCCCGGCGCCGGCGTCTTCCGCGCCGAGCCCCGCACGTCCGCGACCCGCCCCGGCGACACCTCCTGGCAGGAGGTCTCGCTCAGCGCGGAGGGCGCCACCGACGCGGTGCCCCGCGCCGTCGACGCCTCCGGGGTCCTGGCCACCCTCGCCGCACCGCCGCCCGGGGTGATCGAGTTCAACGGCGGCTACCTCGCCCCCACCCTCCAGCCGGAGCGCGCGATGGCCGCCGCCCTCGCCCGCGCCGGGCGGCGCCCCGGCGCCTGGGGACGGCCGCCCACCGACGGGCTGACCGAGCTGCGCGACTGGTTCGCCCGCGAGATCGGCGGCACGGTCACCGCCGCCGAGGTACTGATCTGCGCCGGGGGTCAGTCCGCGCTCACCACGGCGCTGCGGGCACTCGCGGCGCCGGGCGCGCCGGTGCTCGTGGAGTCGCCGACCTATCCCGGCATGCTCGCGGTGGCCCGCGCCTCGGGGCTGCGGCCGGTGCCCGTCCCGGTCGACACCGACGGGGTGCGGCCCGACCTGCTCGCCGCCGCCTTCCGGGCCACCGGGGCGCGGGTCCTGGTGAGCCAGCCGCTCTTCCAGAACCCCACGGGCGCGGTGCTCGCTCCCGCCCGGCGGGCCGAAGTGCTGCGGGTGGCGCGGGAGTTCGGGGCGTTCGTCGTCGAGGACGACTTCGCGCGGCTGCTCGTCCACGCGGACGCGGGCCCGCTGCCGGCGCCGCTCGCCGCCGACGACCCCGACGGCGTGGTCGTGCACGTCCGCTCGCTCACCAAGGTGGCCTCGCCGAGCCTGCGCGTGGGCGCGCTCGCGGCCCGGGGCCCGGTCCTGGAGCGGCTGCGCGCGATCCAGGTCGTCGACAGCTTCTTCGTCCCCCGCCCGCTCCAGGAGACGGCCCTCGAACTGGTCGGCTCCCCGGCCTGGCCCCGCCATCTGCGGGCCGTCTCCCAGGAACTGGGTGAGCGCCGCCAGGCCATGGCGACCGCCCTGGCCCGCCATCTGCCCGGCCCCGCCGTGCCCCATCTGCCCTCCGGCGGCTACCACCTGTGGCTGCGGCTGCCGGACGGCACCCCCGAGGCCGCGCTGGCCGCCGCGGCCCTGCGGGCGGGCGTCGCGGTCGCCCCCGGCCGCCCCTACTTCAGCGCCGAACCCCCCGCCGCGCACCTGCGGCTGTGCTTCGCGGGCGTGGCGGGCCGGGCCGAGATCGAGGAGGGGGTACGGCGGCTGCGGACCGCCTACGACGAGGTGGGCGCCGCGACCCCTTGACCGACCGCGCGTCCGGTCGCACGATCACGGCCATGACGGTCCGGCTGACGATGGTCGCGGCGGCGCGCTGCTCGGCGCTGCCGGTCGAACGCTTCGCCGACGACCGCCCGCTCGACGGGGCGGCCCGGCACGAGGTCGCGCTCGCCGCGCCCTCCCTGGTGCCGCTGGGCGCGGCCGAGCTGCGCTACTGCTCGCCGACCACGCGCAGCCGCGCCACCGGGGAGGCCCTGGGGTACGCGCCGATGGTCCAGCCCGCGCTGCGCGACTGCGACATGGGCCGCTGGCGCGGCTACACCCTGGCCGAGGTCGCGTCCCGGGAGCCCGACGCCGTCGACGCCTGGCTCGCGGACCCGCGCGCGGCCCCGCACGGCGGCGAGCCGCTGCTCGGGTTCATCGCCCGGATAGGGGCCTGGCTGGACACCCGGCCCGCCGAGGACGGCGCGATGGTCGCGGTGGCCGAACCCGCCGTCGTGCGGGCGGCGCTGGTGTACACCCTGAACGCGCCCCCGTCGGCGTACTGGAACGTCGACGTCCGCCCCCTGTCCACGGTCACCCTGACCGGCGGCGCCCACCGCTGGCACCTGAGCCTGCTGAGCCTGGCGGGGTAGGAGCGGGCGGGGGCGGGTGAGGGTGCGGCTGCGAGTGCCCGCACGGCGCCCTGGGCCTCCGCGCCGCCCTGAGCCTCCACGGCGCCCCCGAGCCCCCGCGCCGCCGAGCTGCCCCGAGCCCCGGCGCCTGCTCCACCCGAGCGCCCGCCCCGCCCCGAGCGCCCGCGCCGCCGAGCTGCCCCGATCTCCGCTCCTGCTCCGCCCCGAGCCCCCGATCCCCCGCGCCGCCCCGAGCGCGCGCCGCCGGGCTGCCCCCAGCCCCCGCGCGCCGCCGGGCTGCCCCGAACTCCGGCCCTTGCCCCGAGTCCCCGAGCCCCGGCCCCCGCCCCACCAGAGCCCCTGCCCGGCCCCCGATCCCCCGTCCCGCTCAGCCGAGCCGTCGCACCACCCGGGCCGGGTTGCCCACGGCGAGCACCCCGCCGGGCAGGTCGCGGGTGACCACCGACCCCGCGCCCACCACGGTGTCCGCCCCGATGCTCACGCCCGGGCAGACGATCACCCCGCCGCCGAGCCACACGTTGTCCCCGATGGTCACCGGTTCGGCCTTCTCCCACCCCTGGCGGCGCCGCTCGGCGTCCAGCTCGTGCGTGGGGGTGAGGAGCTGGACGTTCGGCCCGATCTGGACGTCCCGGCCCACGGTGATCCGGCCGGTGTCCAGGAAGACCGCGCCGAAGTTCACGAACGTACCGGCGCCGATGGCGATGTTGTAGCCGAAGTCGCAGTGGAACGGCGGCCGTATCCGTACGTCCTCGCCGACCTCGCCCAGCAACGCGGCGAGCAGCCGGTGCCGTTCGGCGGGCGGGGCGCCGCCCGCCGCGTTGTAGGCGGCGCACCGCGCGATCCGGCGCTCGGTGTCGGCGGCCAGTTCGGGGTCGTCGGGCAGATACCACTCACCGGCCAGCATGCGCCGCTTGCTCTCACCCACGGGAGCCCTCCTCGTCTCGTCCACCAGGATCACCCCTGTCCACCCATGGGGCACCGTACCCGGCCCGCCGTCCCGCGCGAGGTGGGTCACACCTCCACCGGGAGGCGAGGGCGGCGGTCGCGCACGCCACCGCCTCCGCCAGAACTTCGCGCGCGGGCGCGCCCCTCGATCGGGTGACCGGGCGCCGGGCCGGGGCTCCGGGGCCTCCCCGCCGTCGTAGCGTCCTCGGGTATGACGACGAACCATCCCCGTTCCCGGCACCGAGTGTCCACACTCCTGGCCGCAGCGGTCGCGCTGACGGCCGGGGGCGTGGCGGCGCCCCTGACGCCGGCCGCTGCCGCGGCCGCCGTGAACACCTGCGTGAGCGGCACCACGTTCCACACCCCGGGAGCGGTCTCCTGCGAGCTCCCGAAAGGCGGCCTCACGGTCACGGTGACCGTCATCGGCGCGGGTGGCGGTGGAGGTGGTGGCGGCTACGGCACCGGGGGCGGTGGTGGCGGTGGTGGCGGCGGCGGGCGCATGGAGTGCCACTTCTTCGTCACGCACCCCGATGACGTGCGCCTCACCGTGGGCAGGGGCGGGCTGGTCGGGTCCCGTGGCACCAGCCCGGCACGAGGCGGTTCGGGCCACGGCGGGAAGGGCGGGGACGGCGGCGCCACCTCTGTCGTCCTCGGCGGACGCACCGAGACCATGCCCGGCGGTACCGGTGGCGGCGGCGGACTCCGCTACGTCAGTTTCGGCGGCAACACCGGCGGCGCCGGCGGCCCGAGCCCCAGCACGGGTCCGTGCGGGTACAGCCGTGGGGGCGCCGGCGTCGGCGGCACCAAGGGCCCCGGCAACGACATCGACGGAGGCAAAGGCGGTACCGGCGGAAGCTCCGCCTCCCCGGTGCCCCCCTCCTGCCGCGGCGCGGGCCGGGGCGGCGCCGGTGGCGACGCCGGCGGCAAGCGTGCGAGCGAAGGCGAGTACGGCGAAGTCGGGCACGCCGCGTGCGTCGTCGTCAGGTTCCACTGACGGCACCCGTACAACCCGACCCCGCGCCTCCGCCCGGACCCGGCCGCCGACCTTTGCATAAAACTGCATTGCTGCGTATAGTCATGCCTCGTTGACGAGGAGGCTTCGATGGCGGTACGAGCGGCAGTGGCCGGGGCGAGCGGGTACGCGGGCGGGGAACTGCTGCGGCTGCTCCTCGCGCACCCGGACGTCGAGATCGGTGCCCTGACCGGCAACACCAACGCCGGGCAGCGGCTCGGCGCGCTCCAGCCGCAGCTGCTCCCGCTGGCCGGGCGCGTCCTGGAGCCCACCACCGTCGAGGTGCTGGCGCGCGGCCACGACGTGGTCTTCCTCGCGCTGCCGCACGGCCAGTCGGCCGCCGTCGCCGAACAACTCGGCGCGGACGTCCTCGTCGTGGACATGGGCGCGGACTTCCGGCTGAGGGACGCCGCCGACTGGGAGGCGTTCTACGGCTCGCCGCACGCCGGGACCTGGCCGTACGGGCTGCCCGAACTGCCGGGCGGGCGGGCCGCGCTGGAGGGGTCCCGGCGCATCGCGGTCCCCGGCTGCTACCCGACCGCCGTGTCGCTGGCGCTCTTCCCCGCGTACCAGAGCGGCATCGCCGAGCCCGAGGCCGTGATCGTCGCGGCCTCCGGCACCTCCGGCGCGGGCAAGGCGGCCAAGCCGCACCTGCTCGGCAGCGAGGTCATGGGCTCGATGTCGCCGTACGGCGTCGGCGGCGGGCACCGGCACACCCCCGAGATGGTCCAGAACCTGAGCGCGGTGGCCGGTGAGCGCGTCACCGTCTCCTTCACGCCGACCCTCGCCCCCATGCCCCGCGGCATCCTCGCCACCTGCTCCGCCAGGGTGAAGCCGGGCGTCACCGGGGAAGCGGTACGGGCGGCGTACCGGAAGGCCTTCGCCGACGAGCCGTTCGTCCATCTGCTCCCCGAGGGGCAGTGGCCCGCCACCGCGTCCGTGTACGGCTCCAACGCCGCGCAGCTCCAGGTGGCGTACGACGAGGGCGCCCACCGGATCGTGGTGGTCGCCGCCATCGACAACCTGACCAAGGGCACCGCGGGCGCCGCGGTGCAGAGCATGAACATCGCCCTGGGGCTTGACGAGACCACGGGCCTGACGACGACAGGAGTCGCGCCGTGAGCGACGCGCGCGCGGCCACCGGTCCGCAGTCGACGACGAAAGCCGCAGCGGCGCGCCGCGCGGGCGGAGAAGCGAACGAGGAGAAGCAGTGAGCGTGACGGCAGCCAAGGGGTTCACGGCGGCGGGCATCGCCGCCGGGATCAAGGAGAACGGCAACCCGGACCTGGCCCTCGTGGTCAACCACGGGCCGCGCCGCGCCGCCGCGGGCGTCTTCACCTCCAACCGCGTCAAGGCCGCCCCCGTCCTGTGGTCCGAGCAGGTCCTCAAGGGCGGCGCGGTCACCGCGGTCGTCCTCAACTCCGGTGGCGCCAACGCCTGTACGGGCCCGCGGGGCTTCCAGGACACCCACGCCACCGCCGAGAAGGTCGCCGAGGTCCTCGACGGGCACAGCGCGGGCGAGGTCGCCGTCGCCTCCACGGGGCTCATCGGGGTGACCCTTCCCATGGACAAGCTGCTGCCCGGCATCGAGAAGGCCGCGGCCGAGCTCTCCGCGCACGGCGGCGAGAAGGCCGCCATCGCCATCAAGACCACCGACACCGTCCACAAGACGTCCGTCGTGACGAAGGACGGCTGGACGGTGGGCGGCATGGCCAAGGGCGCCGGCATGCTCGCCCCGGGCCTCGCCACCATGCTCGTCGTCCTCACCACCGACGCCGACCTGGACACCCCGGTCCTGGACCGCGCCCTGCGCGACGCCACCCGGACCACCTTCGACCGGGTCGACTCCGACGGCTGCATGTCCACCAACGACACCGTGCTGCTGCTGGCCTCCGGCGCCTCGGGAACCGCCCCGGAGTACGCGGAGTTCGCCGAGGCCGTCCGTACCGTCTGCGACGACCTCGCCCGGCAGCTCATCGGGGACGCCGAGGGCGCCAGCAAGGACATCCGCATCGAGGTCGTGAACGCGGCCGACGAGGACGACGCCGTCGAGGTCGGCCGCTCCATCGCCCGCAACAACCTCCTCAAGTGCGCCATCCACGGCGAGGACCCCAACTGGGGCCGGGTGCTCTCCGCCATCGGCACCACCAGGGCCGCCTTCGACCCGGACCGCCTCAACGTCGCCATCAACGGCGTCTGGGTCTGCAAGAACGGCTCGGTGGGCGAGGACCGCGACCTCGTCGACATGCGCTACCGGGAGGTCCGCATCACCGCCGACCTCGCCGCCGGCTCCGCCGAGCCCGTCGTCATCTGGGCCAACGACCTCACCGCCGACTACGTCCACGAGAACAGCGCGTACAGCTCATGAGTACGCGGAAGCACACCGCGCTCCCCAAGGCGCGCATCCTCATCGAGGCGCTGCCGTGGCTGACCCGCCACCACGGCAGGACCGTCGTGATCAAGTTCGGCGGCAACGCCATGGTCGACGAGGCGCTCAAGGCCGCCTTCGCCCAGGACGTCGTCTTCCTGCGGCACGCCGGGCTCAAGCCCGTCGTGGTGCACGGCGGCGGCCCCCAGATCAGCGCCCAGCTCGACCGGCACGGCCTGGTCAGCGAGTTCAAGGCGGGCCTGCGCGTCACCACGCCGGAGGCCATGGACGTCGTACGGATGGTGCTCGCCGGGCAGGTCCAGCGCGAGCTCGTCGGGCTGCTCAACCAGCACGGCCCGCTCGCCGTCGGGATGACCGGCGAGGACGCGCACACCATCACCGCCACCCAGCACCGGCCCGAGATCGACGGCGAGCTCGTCGACATCGGACGGGTCGGTGAGATCACCGCGATCGACACCGGCGCCATCGAGGCGCTGCTGGAGGACGGCCGGATCCCGGTCATCTCCTCGATCGCCCGCTCCCAGGACGACGGACATGTCTACAACGTCAATGCTGATACGGCGGCTGCGGCTCTTGCGGCTGCGCTGGGCGCCGAGACCCTGATGGTCCTGACCGACGTCGAGGGGCTGTACGAGGACTGGCCGCACAGCGACGAGGTCATCAGCAGGCTCACCGCGAGCCAGCTGGAGAGGCTGCTGCCCGACCTCTCCAGCGGCATGGTCCCCAAGATGGAGGGCTGTCTGTTCGCCGTGCGCAACGGCGTCACCACCGCGCGCGTGATCGACGGACGCGTCCCGCACTCCATCCTTCTCGAGATCTTCACCGACGAGGGCATCGGCACGATGGTCGTGCCCGACGACCAGCAGGGGGAAGCACAGTGACCGGTCAGGAGCTGGCCCAGCGCTGGCAGCGGGTCATGACGGACAACTACGGCACCCCGAGGCTGACGCTGGTGCGCGGCGCGGGCGCCACGGTGTGGGACGCGGACGGCAGCGCGTACACCGACTTCGTCGGCGGCATCGCGGTCAACGCCCTCGGCCACGGCCACCCGGCCGTCGTCGAGGCGGTCTCCCGCCAGATCGCCACCCTCGGCCATGTCTCCAACCTGTTCGCCTCCGAGCCGCCGGTGGCGCTCGCCGAGCGGCTGATCGAGCTGTCCGGACGGCCGGGCCGGGTCTTCTTCTGCAACTCCGGCGCCGAGGCCAACGAGGCCGCCTTCAAGATCGGGCGGCTGACCGGCCGCGGCCACATGGTCGCCACCGAGGGCGGCTTCCACGGCCGGACGATGGGCGCGCTCGCCCTCACCGGCCAGCCCGGCAAGCAGGAGCCCTTCCGCCCGCTGCCCGGCGACGTCACACACGTGCCGTACGGGGACGCCGAGGCGCTGCGGGCCGCGGTCACCGAGGAGACCGCGCTGGTTGTCATCGAGCCCATCCAGGGCGAGAACGGCGTGGTCGTCCCGCCCCGGGGCTATCTGCGGGCGGCCCGTGAGATCACCGCGGCCACCGGCACCCTGCTGGTCCTGGACGAGGTGCAGACCGGTATCGGCCGTACCGGCACCTGGTTCGAGTACCAGCAGCACGAGGGCGTCCTGCCCGACCTCGTCACCCTCGCCAAGGGCCTCGGCGGCGGTCTGCCCATCGGCGCCACCGTCGCCTTCGGCCCGGCCGCCGAGCTGCTGACGCCCGGTCAGCACGGCACCACCTTCGGCGGGAA
Source organism: Streptomyces sp. NPDC005878 (assembly GCF_040629815.1). Lineage (NCBI taxonomy): Bacteria > Bacillati > Actinomycetota > Actinomycetes > Kitasatosporales > Streptomycetaceae > Streptomyces > Streptomyces sp. NPDC005878. The sequence continues at coordinate 144,074 of NZ_JBEXWK010000015.1, read as the reverse complement.
CCCGGTGGCGTGCGCGGCCGGACTCGCCGTTCTGGACACGCTCGCCGCCGAAGGGACCCTCGACCGTGTGAAGCTGCTGGGCGAGCGGCTGCGGGGCGGAATCGAGGCGCTGGCACACCCGCTGGTCTCCCACGTCCGTGGCGCGGGGCTGCTGCTGGGTATCGTGCTCACCGAGGCCGTCGCCGCCAAGGTGCAGCGGGCGGCCCAGGATGCCGGCTTCCTGGTCAACGCGCCCGCCCCCGATGTCGTACGGCTCATGCCGCCGCTGATCATCGGTGACGCGGAGGTGGACGCGTTCCTCCAGTCGCTGCCCGGTGTCCTCGACGCGAGTGTCAACGGGGACGGACGATCCGGAGAATGAGACGACGATGACCGACGAGGCGCAGGACCAAGAGCTCGGCGGCCCCGCCGTACCGCAGACCCGCACCGCCCGCCACCGCCGGATCGTGGACATCCTCAACCGGCAGCCGGTGCGGTCCCAGAGCCAGCTCGCCAAGCTGCTCGCGGACGACGGACTGAGCGTCACCCAGGCGACGCTCTCGCGCGACCTCGACGAGCTGGGCGCGGTGAAGATCCGCAACACCGGCGGCGAGCTGATCTACGCGGTGCCCAGCGAGGGCGGCTTCCGCACCCCCAAGGCCCCGCTCGGCGAGTCGGCCAAGGAGGAGCGGATGCGCCGGCTCTCCGCGGAGCTGCTGATCTCCGCGGAGGCCTCCGCCAACCTGGTGGTGCTGCGGACGCCGCCGGGCGCCGCCCAGTTCCTCGCCTCGGCCATCGACCAGGCCGAACTGCACGACATCCTCGGCACGATCGCGGGCGACGACACCCTGATGCTGATCAGCCGGGACCCGGCCGGCGGCCAGGCCCTGGCGGACCATCTGCTGCGCCTGGCGCAGAACGACCGCTAGGCCGTCCCCGGCGGGGGCGGTCAGTACCGCGTGATCGCGGTCGGCCCGGACGCCGTGCCGATCGCGATGTGGGGGTGCTTGGCCGGGTCGGCCCAGGCCAGGATGGCGGCCATCGCGTCCGCCGGGACCGAGACGCAACCGGCCGTCGCCCCCTTCCCGTTGACGTGCAGGAAGATCCCCGCACCCCGCCCGCGCACCGGCTGGTCGTAGTTGAACCCGACCACCAGGGCGCGGGCGTACTGCGTGGGGTAGGCGGTGATCTGCTCGGACTCGCTCGCCCGGCAGTCGGCCGGCAGGCCCTCCACCCAGCGGTTGTACGCCTGGGACGCGGTGTCCTCGCACCACCAGGACTTCGTCGTGGCACGCCGGTAGGCGAACTTCGTCCCCTGGGGCGCGGCCGTGGTGCCGAACGCGTACGGCAGGTCGTACAGGCCGGTCGGGGTGGTGTTGGTGCCCTGGGTGCGGGTGGTCCCCTCGACCAGGCCCTTGGCGCCGAACCTGGCATCGGCCCGGCCCACCGCCACCCACAGCGGCCCGCGCCGGTCCCACCAGGTCACCCGGCCGGTGGTGGAGCTGGGGGAGGGGGCCTCGGCGGTGATCAGCTGGGTGCCGCCGCCGGTGTCGGACATCCGGTTGGGCAGGTTCGGCGAGTGGAAGGGCCGGGACTCGGCCGTCGCGGCCGGGGCCGCGAGCGCGAGCAGGGCCGCGCCGAGTGCGAGAGCGGTACGCATCATGCCCGTGACCGTACGCGGCCCGGCCGTTGACGTCCTGCCGGGGGGCCGAACCGTTACCCCGGTCGCGTGGCGCGCGTTCTCCTTCTGCCTCCCCCGGTCCCTCTCCCCACCCTCGTTGACAAAACATACGGTCCACTGCATAGTTATACCCATCACCGAATGCACCGTAAGGAGAAACCCGTGACCGAGCGCGTCGTACTCGCCTACTCGGGCGGTCTGGACACCTCCGTCGCCATCGGCTGGATCGCCGAGGAGACGGGCGCCGAGGTCATCGCCGTTGCCGTGGACGTCGGCCAGGGCGGCGAGGACCTGGACGTCATCCGCAAGCGCGCGCTCGCCTGCGGTGCCGTCGAGGCCGAGGTCGCGGACGCCCGTGACGAGTTCGCCGACGAGTACTGCCTCCCGGCGATCAAGGCCAACGCCCTGTACATGGACCGCTATCCGCTGGTCTCGGCGCTCTCCCGGCCCACCATCGTCAAGCACCTGGTGGCCGCGGCCAGGAAGCACGGCGCCACCACGGTCGCCCACGGCTGCACCGGCAAGGGCAACGACCAGGTGCGGTTCGAGGCCGGGATCGCGGCCCTCGGCCCGGACCTGAAGTGCATCGCCCCGGTCCGCGACTACGCGATGACCCGGGACAAGGCGATCGCCTTCTGCGAGGCCAAGAACCTCCCCATCGCCACCACCAAGAAGTCGCCGTACTCGATCGACCAGAACGTCTTCGGGCGCGCGGTCGAGACCGGCTTCCTGGAGGACATCTGGAACGCGCCGATCGAGGACATCTACGAGTACACCTCGAACCCGGCCGAGCCCCGCGAGGCCGACGAGGTCGTCATCTCCTTCAAGGAGGGCGTCCCCGTAGCCATCGACGGCAGGCCCGTCACCGTCCTCCAGGCGATCCAGCAGCTCAACGAGCGGGCCGGCGCCCAGGGCATCGGCCGGATCGACATGGTCGAGGACCGGCTCGTCGGCATCAAGTCCCGTGAGGTGTACGAGGCGCCGGGCGCGATCGCGCTGATCACCGCCCACCAGGAGCTGGAGAACGTCACCGTCGAGCGCGAACTGGCCCGCTACAAGCGGCAGGTCGAGCAGCGCTGGGGCGAGATGGTCTACGACGGCCTGTGGTTCTCCCCGCTCAAGCGCGCCCTGGACGGCTTCATCAACGAGGCCAACCAGCACGTCACCGGCGACATCCGGATGACCCTGCACGGCGGTCGCGCGGTCGTCACCGGACGGAAGTCCGAGGAGTCGCTCTACGACTTCAACCTCGCCACCTACGACTCGGGCGACACCTTCGACCAGTCCAAGGCGCAGGGCTTCATCGAGATCTTCGGCCTCTCCTCGAAGATCGCCGCCAAGCGCGACCTGGCGTAACCGCGACGCGTTGTCCATGCCGCCTCCCCGTCTCCGCGGCGGGGAGGCGGCGGCATATCCACCCCTTGTGAGGAGCAGCAGCTGTGAGCAGCAACAACGGTGACGTCCGGCTCTGGGGCGGCCGGTTCGCCGACGGACCCGCCGAGGCGCTGGCGAAGCTGTCCGCGTCGGTCCACTTCGACTGGCGCCTCGCGCCGTACGACATCGCCGGCTCCCGCGCCCACGCGCGCGTGCTGCACAAGGCGGGCCTGCTCACGGCCGACGAGTTCCAGCGGATGCTCGCGGGCCTGGACCGGCTGGAGGCGGACGTCGCGAGCGGCTCCTTCACCGGGACCATCGCCGACGAGGACGTGCACACCGCCCTGGAGCGGGGCCTGCTGGAGCGGCTCGGCCCCGACCTCGGCGGCAAGCTGCGGGCCGGCCGCTCCCGCAACGACCAGGTCGCCACCCTCTTCCGGATGTACCTGCGCGACCACGCCCGGATCATCGGCGGTCTGGTCGCGGAGCTCCAGGACGCGCTGGTGGGCCTCGCCGAGGCGCACGCGGACGTGGCGATGCCCGGCCGCACCCACCTCCAGCACGCCCAGCCGGTCCTCTTCGCCCACCACGTCCTGGCCCATGTGCAGTCCCTGTCCCGGGACGCCGAGCGGCTGCGGCAGTGGGACGAGCGCACCGCGGTCTCGCCCTACGGCTCGGGCGCGCTCGCGGGCAGCAGCCTCGGCCTCGACCCGGAGGCGGTCGCCGCCGACCTCGGCTTCGAGCGCGGCAGCGTGGCCAACTCCATCGACGGCACGGCCTCCCGCGACTTCGTGGCGGAGTTCGCCTTCATCACCGCGATGATCGGCGTCAACCTCTCCCGGATCGCCGAGGAGGTCATCATCTGGAACACGAAGGAGTTCTCCTTCGTCACCCTGCACGACGCCTTCTCCACCGGCTCCTCGATCATGCCGCAGAAGAAGAACCCGGACATCGCGGAGCTGGCACGCGGCAAGTCCGGGCGGCTGATCGGCAATCTGACCGGGCTGATGGCGACCCTGAAGGCGCTGCCGCTCGCGTACAACCGGGACCTCCAGGAGGACAAGGAGCCGGTCTTCGACTCCTGCGACCAACTGGAGGTGCTGCTGCCCGCGTTCACCGGGATGATGGCGACCCTCACGGTCAACCGGGAGCGCATGGAGGAGCTGGCGCCCGCGGGCTTCTCGCTCGCCACCGACATCGCGGAGTGGCTGGTCAGGCAGGGCGTGCCGTTCCGGGTGGCGCACGAGGTCGCGGGGGAGTGCGTCAAGGTCTGCGAGGCGCGGGGCATCGAGCTCGACGAGCTCACGGACGCGCAGTTCGCCGAGATCTCCGAGCATCTGACGCCCGAGGTGCGGACCGTCCTGAACGTCGCGGGCGCCCTCGCCTCCCGCGACGGCCGCGGCGGCACCGCGCCCTCGGCCGTCGCCGTCCAACTCGCCGAGGTCAAGGCCGACCTGGCGGTCCAGCACGCCTGGGCCGACGCCAGGAAATGACATACCGGTACGGGGTGTGCGCGCCGCGCATGCCCCGTACGGATGGAGTGCGCCGCCGATGTCGATCAGCGGCGCCCTTTTCGTGCGACCATGGTCCCTTCGGCGGTGAGGGAGTGGGACGTGGGGGACGTGGCGGTCGGCGCGCAAGAAGGACACGGGGACGCCGAGCGGCCCCAGGGGCCCGAAGGGACGACGGCTCCCCAGGTGGCCAACCAGGCGGCTCCCCAGGTGACCCCCGAGGCGGCGCCCGACGAGACGGCCGACGCCGGCACCGGCGGCGAGCCGACCGGGCCCAAGCCCCGGCAGCGCTCCTTCTGGAAGGAGCTGCCGCTGCTCGTCGGTATCGCGCTGATCCTCGCCCTGCTGATCAAGACGTTCCTGGTGCAGGCGTTCTCGATCCCCTCGGACTCGATGCAGAACACCCTCCAGCGCGGTGACCGCGTCCTGGTGGACAAGCTGACCCCGTGGTTCGGCTCCGAGCCGGCGCGCGGCGAGGTCGTCGTCTTCCACGACCCGGGCAACTGGCTCGAGGGCGAGCCCACCCCGCAGCCCAACGCCGTCCAGAAGGTGCTGAGCTTCGTCGGGCTGATGCCGTCGGCGGAGGAGAAGGACCTGATCAAGCGGGTCGTCGCGGTCGGCGGGGACACCGTGGAGTGCAAGGGCACCGGCCCCCTCAAGGTCAACGGCAAGGCGCTGGACGAGCCGTACGTCTTCGCCGGGAACACGCCGTGCAGCGCCGACCAGGAGAGCCAGTTCAAGCTCACCGTCCCCAAGGGCCGCATCTGGGTGATGGGTGACCACCGGCAGAACTCGGCGGACTCCCGCTACCACCGGGACCAGCCGGGCGGCGGCTCGGTGCCGGTCGACAAGGTCGTGGGGCGCGCCCTCGTCGTCGCCTGGCCCGTCAACCGCTGGGACAGCCTGCCGGTGCCGAGCACCTTCGAGCAGCCGGGCATCGGCACGGCCGCCTCGGCGGCGCCCGCCGCGCTGGGCCTGCTGGGCGCGGCCCCGGTCGTGCTGCTGCGCAGGCGCCGGCGCGCGAGGCGCTGAGGCGCGTGGCCCGCTGAAGGGCCGGGCCGTCCGAGGGGACGGGCCGGCCCTTCGCCGTGCGGGCCCTAGGCCCCGACGGTCCCGTCGATCCCCTCGCGCAGGAGGTCGGCGTGGCCGTTGTGGCGCGCGTACTCCAGCAGGACGTGCACCATCACGAGCCGCAGCGAGACGTCCGTGCCCCAGCGGGGGTTGTGCGCGACCACGTCCAGCGACGCCGCCTCCCGCTCGATACGGCGGGAGTGCTCGACCTCGGCCTGCCAGCGGGTGAAGGCGTCCGCGCGGGTGGCGCCGCTCGCGTCGTAGGCCACCTGGTAGTCGTTCACGTCCGAGTAGACCAGCGTGATGTCCTCGGCGCCCACGACCCTGCGGAACCAGGTCCGCTCCACCTCGGCCATATGCCGGACGAGGCCGAGCAGCGAGAGCGTCGACGGCGGCATGGACGTGGTGCGCAGCTCCTCGTCGGTCAGGCCCTCGCACTTCATGGCGAGCGTGGCGCGGTGGTAGTCGAGGAAGCCGCGCAGCGTCTCGCGCTCGTCGGCGAGGAGAGGCGGCGCGGGGCGGTCGTCGGTCACGACGGGGTCCTTCCGTGGGCATGGGCGGGCGGGCGCGGGCAGGGCGACCGCCACGTTAGTGATCGGGAAGGCGGGGGTCGACAGGATTTCGAATGAGACGTCGATGTCTCATTCGGGTTATGGTTGTCTCATGACTGTGGACCGTGACCAGGTGCTGCGTACGGCGGCCGCCCTGCTCTCCCGCAAGGCGACCGCCACGATGGACGAGGTGGCCCGCGCCGCCGGCATCGGGCGCGCCACCCTGCACCGTCACTTCGCCGGGCGCGACGCGCTGGTCAGGGCGCTGGAGAGCTTCGGCATCGAGCAGTTCGAGGACGCCCTGGACAGGGCCCGGCTGGACGAGGGGCCCGCGCCCGAGGCGCTGCGGCGTCTGATCGCCGAGGTGGAGCCCGCCGCCGGCCTGCTCGCCTTCCTGGTCACCGAGAACCAGCTCTTCGAGGGCGACCAGATGAACGAGGGCTGGGCCCGGCTCGACGCGCGGGTCTGCGCGCTCTTCCGGCGCGGCCAGGAGCAGGGCGACTTCCGGATCGACCTGACCCCGGCGTGGCTCACCGAGGCCCTCTACGGCCTGATCGGCACCTGCGCCTGGGCGGTCCAGGTCGGCCGGGTCGCCGGCAACGACTTCCAGCACATGATCGTCGAGTTGCTGCTCGGCGGAGCGCGACGGAGCGTGGAGAAATGACCAGTACCACTTCCCGGGCCGAGTCCGTGCACGAGGCACGCCAGCCGGGCCGCTGGCTGGCCCTGGCCGTACTCGTCCTGGCGGTGCTCCTCGTCGCCGTCGACGCGACGGTGCTGGGCCTGGCCACCCCGTTCCTCAGCGAGGACCTCAAGCCCTCGGGGACGCAGCTGCTGTGGATCGGCGACGTCTACTCGTTCGTCATCGCGGGCCTGCTCGTCTCCATGGGAAGCCTTGGCGACCGCATCGGCCGCAAGCGGCTGCTGCTGTGCGGCGCGGTGGCCTTCGGCGCGGTCTCGGTCCTCAACGCCTACGCCTCCAGCCCCGAGATGATGATCGTGGCGCGGGCGCTGCTCGGTGTGGCGGGCGCGACGCTGATGCCGTCCACGCTGGCGCTGATCCGGAACATCTTCCACGACCCGCGCGAGCGCAGCCTCGCCGTCGGCATCTGGGGCGCGGCGGCCTCGGCGGGCGCCGCCGTCGGACCCGTCGTCGGCGGCTTCCTGCTGGAGAACTTCTGGTGGGGCTCGGTCTTCCTGATCAACCTGCCCGTCATGGCGGTGCTGGTGCTGGTCGGCATCAAGCTGCTGCCCGAGTCGCGCGACCCCAGCCCGGGCCCCTGGGACCTCGGGAGCGTGCTGCTGTCCCTGGTGGGCATGGTCGCGGTGGTGTACGCGGTGAAGGAGGCGGCGGTCAACGGCCTCGGCTGGGAGATCGCGGGGGCGGGCGCGGTGGGGGTGCTGGCCCTGGTCTGGTTCGTACGCCGCCAGCTCACCCTGGAGTCGCCGCTGCTGGACATGCGGCTCTTCCACCACCGGGGTTTCTCCGGCGCGGTCCTGGCCGACCTGCTGACCATCCTGGGCCTGTCCGGGCTGGTCTTCTTCCTCTCCCAATTCCTCCAACTGGTCCAGGTCCGCTCGCCGCTCCAGGCCGGGCTGATCGAACTGCCCGCGGCCGTCGGCGCGGTGGGCGCCGGGCTCGCGGCGGGTTACGTGGCGCGCCGGGCCGCGGTGCGCAGCGCGGTGGCCGGGGGACTGGCGGCGGTGGGCGCGGCGCTGGCGGCCTGTATGGCGGTCTCGGCCGACACCGGGGTCGTGGCGCTCGGCATCGCCCTGTTCGTGGGCGGTCTCGGCGCGGGGCTCGCCTTCACCGTCACCGCCGACGTCATCCTCTCCAGCGTGCCGAAGGAGCAGGCGGGGGCGGCCTCCGCGGTCTCCGAGACGGCGTACGAGCTGGGCGCGGCGCTCGGCATCGCGCTGCTCGGGTCGGTGGTGACGGGGATCTACCGGGGTTTCACGGCTCCGGCGGACCTGCCCGCGGGGGTGTCCGACGCGGCCCACGACTCGCTCGGCGGCGCGGTCGACGCGGCGGCCCGGCTCCCCGCCGAACAGGCGGCCCCCATGCTGGCCGCCGCCCGGGACGCGTTCACGGACGGCTTCCAGACGGCGGCGGCCCTGGGGAGTGCGGTGCTGTTCGCCACGGCGGTGGCGGCGTGGTTCCTGCTGCGGGGGCAGCGCCTGGAGGAGGGGTTGGAGCACCCGTAGCCCGTCCCGGACGCGGGGTCCGATCGCCTCGGCCCCTGCTCCCCCCGGCGCGGGGGTGAGGCTCGGCCCCGTGTTTGCCCAGGGGCGCGGGGAACTGCGCTCAGGCCAGGACGGCCCGCAGCCGATGGACTGCGTGAGTCCCGGCTGCGGGCCGTCTGTGGCTGGTCGCGCAGTTCCCCGCGCCCCTGAAGGCTCGGCCGCCGCGCGGCCCTCGCCCCGCGCCCCTGAAGGGCTCGACCGCGCCCCTGAAGGGCTCGGCGGCTACGCCGCCTTCGCCTTCGTGGCGTACATGTCGACGTACTCCTGGCCGGACAGCCGCATGACCTCCGCCATCACCGAGTCCGTGACGGCCCGCAGCACATAGCGGTCCCGGTCCATGCCCTCGTACCGCGAGAACTCCATCGGCTCACCGAAGCGGACCGTCACCTTGCCGGGCCGCGGCAGCCCCGCCCCGCCCGGCTGGATCTTGTCCGTGCCGATCATCGCGAACGGCACGACCGGCGCGCCGGTCATCAGCGTCAGCCGGGCGATACCGGTGCGGCCCCGGTAGAGACGGCCGTCGGGGGAGCGGGTGCCCTCCGGGTAGATGCTGAAGACCTTGCCCTCCTCCAGCACCTGGCGCCCCGTCATCAGCGCCGCGACACCGCCGTGGCCGCCGTCGCGGTTGACCGGGATCATCCCGACGCCGCTGAAGAACCACGCCATCAGGCGGCCCTTCAGACCCTTGCCCGTGACGTACTCGTCCTTGCCGATGAAGTACACCGGACGGTCCAGGCACACCGGCATGATCATCGAGTCGATGAAGGTCAGATGGTTGCCCGCGAGGATGACCGGACCGGTCCCCGGGATGTTCTCGACGCCCTCCACCTGCGGACGGAACATCAGGCGCATGATCGGTCCGAGCACTGCCTTGATGAGCGCGAGTCGGGACAACGCTTTCCTCCGGTGCCGTGGGCTGACGGGTCCGCGCGGACGAGGTCCGCGCAGGTGAGGACGATACTCGCGGGCCGCGTCTGATCGCACACCGGGTCACGGAACGGATACACGATGTTGACACGTGTTCGCGCCACGTTCCGCCCCGATTGGCCGAGGGGGCTCCCCCGATTAAGGGGGATACGCCTACGCTCGTCCCCTCCCGTTGACAGGTGCGGGACAGACAACAGGCGTGGCACACACCACTTCACAAGGAGCGTTCATGACACAGGGTGAGCGGATCGGCCCCGGGCGGCGCACCGTGCTCGGCGCGGCGGTTCTGGGCACGGCGGCCACCGGGCTGCCCCCCGCGGCCGCGAGCGCGCGGCCCCGGGGGAGCGGCGGGGAGCGCCGCCACGGCTCGTACAAGGACCTGCCGGTCCCGTACGTGATCGGCCACCGCGGCACCGCCGGATACCGTCCCGAGCACACCCTCGGCTCCTACCAGCACGCGCTGGACCTCGGCGCCCACGTGATCGAACAGGACCTGGTCCCCACCAGGGACGGGCATCTGGTCTGCCGTCACGAGAACGACATCACCGCCACGACCGATGTCGCCGACCGCCGCGAGTTCGCCGGGCGCAAGGCCACCAAGACCATCGACGGCACCGCCGTCACCGGCTGGTTCACCGAGGACTTCACCCTCGCCGAGCTGAGGACCCTGCGGGCCAAGGAGCGCCTGCCCGCCGTGCGGCAGCGCAACACGCTCTACGACGGCCGCTGGTCCGTCCCCACCTTCGAGGAGGTCCTCCAGTGGGCCGAGCGCGAGGAGCGCCGCCTCGGCCGCCGGATCTGGCTGCACACCGAGACCAAGCACCCCACGTACTTCCGCGGCATCGGCCTGCCCCTGGAGGACCGGGTCGCCCGGCTGCTGCGCCGCTACGGGCGCCACCGCGCCGACTCCCCGCAGTTCCTCCAGTCGTTCGAGCCCAGCAGTATCCAGCGGCTGAGCCGGCTGGTGGACACCCCGTCGGTGGTCCTGCTGTCCGGCACCGGCACCCGGCCGTGGGACTTCGTGGCGAGCGGCGACCCGCGCACCACCGACGACCTCGTCACGCCCGAGGGCCTGACGTGGATCGCCTCGTTCGCGCAGGGCATCGGCCCGACCCTGGACCTGATCATCCCCAAGGACAAGGCGGGCCGGCTCACCGAACCGACGACGCTGGTCGCCGACGCCCACGCGCGGGGCCTCGTCCTGCACCCGTACACGATGCGCAACGAGAGCACCTTCCTTCCCGCCGACTTCCGGCGCGGCACCGACCCCAACGCCTACGGGGACGTGTTCGGGGCCCTCAAGACCTACTTCGCCACCGGGATCGACGCGGTGTTCTCCGACAACGCGGACACGGCGCTGCTGGCCGCGGCCGACTTCCGGGGCGGGCGCCCGCCCCGCGGCTAGCACGGACGTACGAGAAGCCACGTACGGGTGACATGGGGCCGCCGTCGAAACCGCCCCCGACGGCGGCCGCGTCCCGCCCGGCATGGACCTCGTCAAAGAGCTGAGCCCGCTGCTGGCCGCCGAGGCCGCCGCGGAGGCGCCGGGTGCCGGAGTCGACCCCGCCGACCTCGAACAGGACGTCTGGGTGCGGCTCCTCGAAATCCGTCCGGCGGATCCCGTGCCCTGGGTGCGCTGGGCCGTCCGGGCGGAAGTCAGAAGGGCTCGCCGCCGGGCCCGGCGCGAGCTGCCGTTCGCCGCGGAACCGGCCACCGACCCGGAATCAGGCCCGGAACGCACGGCTTTGAGCGAGGAGCTGAGCCGTGCTCTGCGTACGGCCGTGGCCAGGACTCCGGGGAACTGCCCCCGTCTGCTGACCGCACTTCTGTCGCCCAGCGACCCCACCTACCGAGAAATCGCAGGGGAGTTGGATATCTCACAGGGGAGTCTGGGGCCGATGCGTTCCCGTTGCCTGGGATGCCTGCGCAGAATGCTCGCGGCGGAGGTTGCGGCTCCAGGCCCGCGGGGAATGGAGCGTTAGACAACCGGTGGACGGGTGAGCGGAAGGCATGCACACATGGGCATGAGCGTGACCATCTCTGCGGCGCGTGAGGGTGACTGCGAGCAGATCCTCAAGCTTCAGTACCTCTGCTACCAGAGCGAGGCGGAGCTCTACGGCGACTACTCCATCGAACCGCTCACCCAGACGCTCGACGGCCTGCGCAGCGAGCTCGGCGGAGGATACGCGCTGGTGGCGCGGCTCGGGGACGAGGTGGTCGCCTCGGTCAGAGGGAGCGTGGACGCCTCGGGCACCGGCCGGATCGGCAAGCTGATCGTGCACCCGAGGATGCAGGGGCACGGACTGGGCAGCCGGCTCCTGAGCGCCATAGAGGAGCACTTCGCCGGGCAGCTGTCGGCCAAGCGGTTCCGGCTCTTCACCGGCCACCGCAGCGAGTCCAACCTGCGCCTCTACCGCAAGCACGGCTACGCGCCGGTCTCCACCGAGACGGTCGGCCCCAAGCTGTCGGTGATCACCCTGGAGAAGGAAGCGGCCGCCCGGCAGTTCGTCGCGAGCGCCTAGGCGGTGGCGGCCGTCTCCCGGTTCCGGCGCAGCCAGAGCATGCCGAGCACCGGCAGGATCACCGGGATGAAGACGTAGCCGGCACCGTAGTCCGACCAGACCGTGGCATCGGGGAACGCGGACGGGTCCGCGAGCGTCCAGGTGCCCACGGTCAGGACGAAGACCAGCTCGGCGGCGCAGCACACCAGTGCCGTGCGCCGCAGCCGCTCGCCGCCGCGCACCAGCGAGAAGGTGATGAACCCGTACACCACGGCGGCCACCGCCGACAGGACGTACGCCAGTGGTGCCTTGCCGAAGTCCTGGACGATCTGGACGATCGAGCGGGAGGCGGCGGCGACGGTGAACACCCCGTAGAACCAGACAAGGACGCGGCCGGGTCCGCTGCCCAGCCTCCTGCGGCCGGACGCGTCCCGCTCGGCGGAACCGGTGGTCGGCTCGGCCACGGTCACCCTCCCCAGATGTCGTAGAGACGCACTTCGAGCACCGCGAGCACCACCGCGCCGGCCGAGACCGTCACCGAGCCCCACTTGGTCCGCTCGCTCAGCGACAGCAGACCGGCCGCCGGGACGGCCGCGAACGAGCCGACCAGATAGGCGATGAAGATCGCCATGCCCTGCTCGGGCCGCTCGCCGCGCCCCAGCTGCACCAGGCCGACCACCAGCTGCGCGAGGGCCAGTACGGAGACCACGGCCATGCCGATGAAGTGCCAGTCCTTGGTGGGCTGGTCCCGGTAGGCGGCGAAGCCGCACCAGGCGGCGAGGGCGAGCGCGGCGGCGGCGACCGCGACCGTCAGGGCGTCAAGCATGGGAACGAGCGTATTACGGGCCGAAGCGCCCTTCGCGCCCGCCCCGGGCGCCACCGGCCGGCCCGGACGCGCCACCGTGGCCTTGACCACAGGAGACCCGGGGGAGGAGGCGCGACGAGGGTGTCTCCGCCGTACCGCCGCCCCGGGCATCGGCCCAGGCCAGAGGGGGAGGAGCGGCTTCGGTCCGGGGGTCCGCGCCGCCTCCCGGACGCCGCGACGGCGTCCGGATGCCGGGCGATTGCTGTCCGCTATACGGACAGCCTTGATCGGGCGTTCGCTCCTTCTGCTTTACTTCACGCATGACCACGACGAGCAGCCGCACCCTTGCGACCGAGGCGATGAACGCGCCCGGTGCTCGTTGTCTGTGTCGAATGTGCGCCTTCTGAGGGCCCCCGCCTGAGCCTCGCGCCCCGAAGCGAGACCCATGAGCCATGCCCGCGCACGCCATGCCTCCCGGTTACCACCGATGTGGCTGTGACGCGTCCCGAACACGATTGCCCCGTGCCCGGCGGACACCGCGCCGCGCACTCGACAGTGACGGAAATCCTGTGATCACCACTACGGGCCTCACCAAGGTCTACCAGTCGCGCGGCCGTGAGGTCACCGCCCTGGACGGCGTAGACCTCCATGTCCGCGAGGGCGAGGTCTTCGGCGTCATCGGCCAGAGCGGCGCCGGCAAGTCCTCCCTCATCCGCTGCGTCAACCTCCTGGAGCGGCCGACCACCGGCACGGTGACCGTCGACGGCGTCGACCTCACCGCCCTCGCCGGGCGCGGCAGGCGCGCCGGCAAGGAGCTGCGCCGGGCGCGCAGCCGCATCGGCATGGTCTTCCAGCACTTCAACCTGCTCTCCGCGCGGACCGTGCAGGGCAACATCGAGCTGCCCCTGGAGATCCTCGGCGTCTCCGGCAAGGAGCGCTCCCGCAAGGCCCTGGAACTCCTCGACCTGGTCGGCCTCGCCGACAAGGCCAGGGCCTATCCCGCCCAGCTCTCCGGCGGCCAGAAGCAGCGCGTGGGCATCGCCCGGGCGCTGGCCGGCGACCCCAAGGTGCTGCTCTCCGACGAGGCGACCAGCGCCCTCGACCCGGAGACCACCCGCTCCATCCTCCAGCTGCTGCGCGACCTCAACCAGCAGCTCGGCCTCACCGTCCTGCTCATCACCCACGAGATGGACGTCGTCAAGACGGTCTGCGACTCGGCCGCGCTGATGAAGCGGGGCCGGATCGTGGAGTCCGGCACCGTCGGCGAACTCCTCGCCACCCCCGGCTCCGAGCTCGCCGCCGAGCTGTTCCCCGTCACCGGCGAGGCCACCGGCCCCGAGCGGACCGTCGTCGACGTGACCTTCCACGGCGAGGCAGCGACCCGGCCGGTCATCTCGCAGCTGTCGCGCACGTACAACGTCGACATCTCGATCCTCGGCGCCGCGATGGACACCGTCGGCGGCCGGCAGATCGGCCGGATGCGCATCGAGCTGCCCGGACGGTACGAGGAGAACGTCGTCCCGGTCGGCTTCCTGCGCGAACAGGGCCTCCAGGTCGACGTGGTCGAGCAGGCCGACGCGGTCGAGGCCGGCGAAGCGGCCGAAGCGGACATCCCGGTGCAGGCGCAGGCCGCCGCCCTGGTCAAGGAAGGTGCCAAGTGAGCTGGTCCGAGATGCAGCCCCTGCTGTCCCAGGGAACCATCGACACCCTCTACATGGTGCTCTGGTCCAGCCTGGTCACCGTCGCGGGCGGACTGCCGCTGGGTGTGCTGCTCGTCCTCACCGACAAGGGCGGGCTCCTCCAGAACCGCCCGGTGAACAAGGTCATCGGCGTGATCGTGAACATCGGCCGCTCGATGCCGTTCATCATCCTGCTGATCGCCCTGATCCCCTTCACCACCTGGGTGGTCGGCACCTTCATCGGCCCCACCGCGATGATCGTGCCGCTCGCCGTCGGCGCCATCCCCTTCTTCGCCCGGCTCGTGGAGACCGCGATCCGCGAGGTCGACCACGGCCTGGTCGAGGCCGTCCAGTCGATGGGCGGCTCCATCCCGACCATCGTGCGCAAGGTGCTGCTCCCGCAGGCCCTGCCCTCGCTGATCGCCGCGCTCACCACCACCGTGATCACCCTCGTCGGCTACTCGGCGATGGCCGGCGCGGTCGGCGGCGAGGGCCTCGGCTCCAAGGCCATCACCTACGGCTTCCAGCGCTTCGAGACCCCGTTCATGCTCGTCACCGTCGGTGTGCTCATCGCCGTCGTCACGGTGGTCCAGCTGATCGGCGACGGCGCCGTGCGCCTGCTGGCCCGCCGGGGCCGCACCACCTGACCTCCTCTCCACCAGAGCCCGCACTCCTTGTCCGGGCGACCCACCGCACCACCAGAAAGAGGCACTTTTCGTGCGTAAGAACATCAAGCTCACCGCGGCCGCCGCCGCCACCGCCGCGCTCGCCCTCGGCCTGACCGCCTGCGGCACCTCCTCGGACCCGAAGTCCTCGTCCGCCAAGGGCGCTTCGGCCGACCCGGCCCAGGCGCTCGTCGTCGCGGCCTCCCCGACCCCGCACGCCGACATCCTGGACTTCGTCAAGAAGAACCTGGCGCAGAAGGCCGGACTCAAGCTGGAGGTGAAGGAGTTCACGGACTACGTCCTGCCGAACACCGCCACCCAGCAGGGCCAGGTCGACGCCAACTTCTTCCAGCACAAGCCCTACCTCGACGACTTCAACCAGAAGAACCACACCACCATCGTGCCGGTGGTGAACGTGGAACTGGAGCCGCTCGGCCTCTACTCCAAGAAGGTCAAGTCCGCGAAGGAGATCGCCTCCGGCCAGACGGTCGCGGTGCCCAACGACACCACCAACGAGGGCCGCGCGCTCCAGCTGCTGGCGGGCAACGGCCTGATCACCCTCAAGGACGGCGTCGGCACCTCCGCCAAGCTCTCCGACATCAAGGACAGCAAGGGCCTGAAGTTCAAGGAGATCGAGGCCGCCACGCTGCCCCGCGCCCTGAACGACGTGGACGCCGCGGTCATCAACGGCAACTACGCCATCGAGGCCAAGCTCAGCCCGGCCAAGGACGCGCTCGTCCTGGAGAAGGCCGAGGGCAACCCGTACGCCAACTTCCTCGCCGTCAAGAAGGGCAACGAGGCCGACCCGCGGATCAAGAAGCTCGCCGAGCTCCTCAACTCCCCCGAGGTCAAGAAGTTCATCCAGGACAAGTACCAGGGCTCGGTCGTCCCGGCCTTCGGCGCCGTCAAGTCCTGACCCCCGCCGGTCAGTTCCGGCCACCGGCCCGGGGCCCCGCACACCGCCCGGTGTGCGGGGCCCCGGCACGCCCGCCCACCCCGCGGGCACGGCCCCGGCCATGCACATCCCCGCGCCGATGCTGCATGCTGTGCCTTTACGGCCTGACGACCGTCCCCCGGCATGGAGCGGCACATGACTACCCCGACCCCGGTGTTCCCGGACATCTCCATCAGCACCGACCGGCTGGTGCTGCGCGCCTTCGACGAGGACGACATCCCGGCGCACATCGAGATGATGAACGACGAGCACGTCATCGCCTGGACCTCCGTGCCCCACCCCTACACCGCCCGCGACGCCCTGGAGTTCGTCCGCCTGCACGCCCCCGCCGAGCGCACCTCGGGGCGCGGCATCGTCTTCGCCGTCACCGAGTTCCTCACCCAGCGCCTCGTCGGCGTCATCCACCTCCAGAACACCAACTGGCGCACCCTGGCCACCGAGGTCGGCTACGTCATCGCCCCCTGGGCGCGCGGCGAGGGCTATGCCACCGAGGCCGTGCTCGCCGCCGCGCAGTGGCTCTTCCGCGACCAGCGGTTCGAACGCATCGAGCTGCGCACCGCCGCCGACAACACCGCCTCCCAGCAGGTCGCCCAGAAGATTGGCTGCATCAGCGAGGGCGTGCTGCGCAACGCCTGGATAGCGCGTACCCAGACGGAGGACGGCGGCTGGACGGACATCCGCACCGACCTGATCGTGTGGAGTCTGCTCCCCGAGGACCTCGACGGCGTCGCCGACCAGCTCGCGGACGCCGGATACGCCTCGTTCGCCGACTGGAACTGAACCGGCCACCGCCCCCGCACGCCCCGCCCCCACCCGCCCCGCACCAGGTACCCTCACCCTGGCCGGGCCCACCGCGGCCGCCCCGACCTGCGACGACTCCAGGAGACTGACGACGATGGCCGACCGCGTCACGGTGATCGGCTGGGACGGCTCGCCGCTCACCTCGGCGGCCACGTCCGCGCTGTCCGCCGCCACCCTGGTGGCCGGCGCCGCCCACCACCTGGCGCTGCCCGAGGTGCCCCCGCGCGCCGAGCGGATCCGGCTCGGCAGCGTCGACCTCGCCGCCCGCCGGATCGCCGGCCACCGCGGCAGCGCGGTCGTCCTGGCCGACGGGGACCCCGGGTTCTTCGGCGTGGTCCGCGCCCTGCGCGCCCCCGAACACGGCCTGGAGGTCGAGGTGGTGCCCGCCGTCTCGGCCGTGGCCGCCGCCTTCGCCCGGGCCGGGATGCCCTGGGACGACGCCCAGATCGTCGTCGCCCACCCCCGCACCCTGCGCCGCGCCGTCAACGTCTGCCGGGCGCACACCAAGGTCGCCGTCCTCACCTCGCCGGGCGCCGGACCGGCCGAACTCGCCCTGCTCCTCGAAGGCGTCCACCGCACCTTCGTCATCTGCGAGGAGCTCGGCAGCGAGCGCGAACAGGTCACCGTCCTCACCTCCGACAAGGTCGCCGACCACGCCTGGCGCGACCCCAACCTGGTCATAGTGATCGGCGGCGCCCAGGGCGCGGCGCCGGGCCCCGGCTGGATCGCCGGACGCGACCTCGGCCACCCGCCGCAGGTCCGCGGCTGGGCGCTGCCCGCGCACGCGTACGGGGAGGGGCTCGGCCCCGGCGAGTCCGCCGGCCTGCGCGCCGCCCAGCTCGCCCGGCTCGGCCCGCGCACCGGCGACCTCGTCTGGGACATCGGCTGCGGCAGCGGGGCGCTGTCCGCCGAGGCCGCCCGGTTCGGGGCCGCCGTCATCGCCGTCGACGCCGACCCGGACGCCTGCGCCCGTACCGAGGCCGCGGGCCGCCGCTTCGGCGTCCAGCTCCAGGTCGTGGCGGGCCGCGCCCCGCACGTCCTGGAGTCGCTGCCCGAGCCCGACGTCGTCCGCGTCGGCGGCGGGGGAGCCCAGGTCGTCGCCGCCTGCGCCGACCGCCGCCCGGAGCGGATCGTCGCGCACGCCGCCACCCGCGACGGCGCCGAGGCGATCGACGCCGCCCTCGAAGCCGGCGGATACGACGTGGAGTGCGCCCTCCTCCAGTCCGTGGAACTGGACACGAGCGCCTGGTCGGAACGCGAACGCTCGGTCGCTTTCCTGCTCTCCGGAAGGCGCCGGGAAAGGTCCCCGTGATCTCTCCGGCGTGTCGTCCGGGGTAGGCTGGCCGACTGTTGTACCGCACCGGGCCGTTCGGCGCTACGTTCGTCAATGTCCGGAATGGGGAACCCGTTTGGGACCCTGTCGCGGTACGTCGGATCCCGGTGGAGCGCAACGTGGCGCACCCCACACGTTCCGTGGCCGAGACGGGGCGCCAGGTCGGCGATCTCCCGCGAGAATGCTGTGTGTCCGCGGGCCGTTCGCACCGCGCGGCGGGCCCGCTCGTTGTTGTCGACGGGGGCGGGGCGTGCTGTGCGGGGGCGTCCCCGGGCGCAGGCCGAAGAAGCACTACAGATGGACGAGGGGTACGCATGACTGACACCGGCCAGGTCCCGGGCGAGGGACTGCCGGAGGACGCAGGCATGGTGGAGCAGCCGGGCGTCCCCGCTCCCGGCGCGTACACCTTCCTCGACCCCTCCGACGGTTCGGCGCTCGGCGCGGACGACGACGACCTCCTGCTGATGCCCGGCGCCCAGGGCGCCTGGATCGACCCGCAGTCCGCGCCCGCCCCGCTCGCCGCCGCCGTGCCGGTGCCGTCCCCGGCGCACGCCGCCCCCGCCGCCCCGGAGCAGGCCGCCGGACCCGGCGCCCACGAGGCCGGTGGCCGCGACTCCGGCTCGGTGGATCTCGGCGCCGTCCGCACCCCGGCCGCCGCCCCGTCCACGGTGCCCCCGACCGCCCGTCGCCCGCTGCACATGGGCCCGCCGGTACCGGACGCCTCCGGCGGTGTCGTCCGGTCGCTGGCCGACCGGGGTCCGGCCGCGGGCGCCCCCGTGAACCCGGCGCCGGTGCGCACCCCCGGCCCGCCGACCACCGGCCCCGAGTACCTCGACGTGCCCCGGGAGGAGACGGCGGCCCCGGCGCCCGCGCCCCAGCTGAGCGAGCTTCCCCCGCAGGGAGCGACGCCGTGGGAGTCCGCGCCGCCGCAGGAGGCCGCCCGGGCGGCCGCCCCGCCGGCCGCCCCCGCTCCGGAGCCCCAGCCCGCCGCGCAGCCGCTCCCGCTGCCCGAGCCGGTGGCGGCCGAGCCGACGGCGTCCGAGCCCGTGGCGGCAGAGCCGGTGGCCGCCGAGTCCACGACCGCGGAGCCCGTGGTGGCCGAGCCCGCCCAGCCGCAGCCCGCGCAGCCCCAGCAGCCTCTCGCGCAGCCGGAGCCGCAGCAGCCGCAGCAGTCCCAGGCGTCCCAGGCG
The DNA here is from genome assembly GCF_040629815.1 of Streptomyces sp. NPDC005878. NCBI lineage: Bacteria > Bacillati > Actinomycetota > Actinomycetes > Kitasatosporales > Streptomycetaceae > Streptomyces > Streptomyces sp. NPDC005878. The sequence continues at coordinate 124,807 of NZ_JBEXWK010000015.1, read as the reverse complement.
TCCCAGGCGTCCCAGGCGTCCCAGGACTCCCAGGCGTCCCAGGACTCCCAGGCGTCCCAGAACGGCCTGGTCAGCGGCGCAGAAACGGTCGTCCCGGAGGAGTTCGCGCCGGTCGGCGCACCCGCCCCCGCCCACGCCGCTGCCGCCGAGCAGCAGGCGCCCGCCGAGGCGGCGGCGCCGACGCCGATGCCGCAGGGCCCGCCCGCGGCGGCCGTGCAGCCGCCCGCCGACGGTCCGTTCCCGCCGGTGGAGGGCTCGGTCCCGGCCCAGCCCGTTCCCCCGGCCGAGCCGGTGGCGGCCCCGGCCGCCGAGCCCGTATCCGTACCGGAGGCCGTATCGGAGGCCGTTCCGGCACCCGCCGCGGAGCCGGTCGCCGAGCCCGTTGCCGAGGCGGCCCCCGCGTCGGCCGAGCCGGAGGCGCCCCAGCCGCAGCCCGTGCCGTCCCCCGAGCCCGAAGCCGTCCCGGCACAGTCGGCGCCCCAGCCGGTGGCCGTGCCGGTCGCCGAGCCCGTGGCGCCGGTCTCGGTGCTGCCGGAAGAGGCACCGGGGGAGGTGGCCGAGCCCGTCGCCGTGATGGCCGCGAGCGCGCCGCAGCCCCTCGCCGTCACGCCGGAGGCCACCGCGCCCTCGCCCGCGTCCGCCGCCGAGGCCCAGGGCCAGGCCCCGTCGCCGCTTCCCGAGCAGGACGCGGCGGAGCCGCGGACCGTGGCCGCCGCGGTGCCCGTCGTGCCCGTGCCCCGCGCCGAGGCCGTCCTCGAGGCGCAGCCCGAGACGGTCCCGGCCGCCCCCGAGGCGGCGGCGCGGGAGCGGGTCCCCGCCCCCGTGTTCATCGAGGACGACGAGGACGCGGCCGAGGAGCTCGTCCCGGACGCCGCGCCCGGCGCCGGGCAGGGTGAACTCCCGGCCGACGCCGTCATGGACGCCGGACCCGGCGCCCACGACGAGGACGTCCACGCCGACGCCGGCGCCCCGGCGCCCGGTTACGCGGACGCCGAGCGCGAGGCCGTGCTGCGGGTGATGCGCGAGCGCCGCGACATCCGCAACGGCTTCCGCGGCGACCCGATCCCGCACGAGGTGCTGCTGCGCGTCCTGGAGGCCGCGCACACCGCCCCGAGCGTGGGCCACTCGCAGCCCTGGGACTTCGTGGTCATCCGGTCCGCCGAGACCCGCCGCACCATGCACGAGCTCGCCCAGCGCCAGCGCGACGCGTACGCGAAGTCGCTGCCCAAGGGCCGGGCCAAGCAGTTCAAGGAACTGAAGATCGAGGCCATCCTCGACACCCCGGTGAACATCGTGGTCACCGCCGACCCCACCCGCGGCGGCAGGCACACCCTGGGCCGCTACACCCAGCCGCAGATGGCCCCGTACTCCTCGGCGCTCGCCGTCGAGAACCTGTGGCTCGCCGCCCGCGCCGAAGGGCTGGGCGTCGGCTGGGTCTCGTTCTTCGACGAGCGCGAGATGGTCCGCGCGCTGGGCCTGCCGGAGCACCTGGAGGTCGTCGCCTACCTGTGCGTGGGGTACGTGGACGAGTTCCCGGAGGAGCCCGAGCTGATGCAGGCGGGCTGGTCCAAGCGGCGCCCGCTGTCCTGGGTGGTCCACGAGGAGACGTACGGCCGCCGCGCGCTGCCCGGCGAGGACCCGCACGACCTGCTCCAGGAGACCGTCGCCGGGATCCGCCCGCTGGACGCCAAGGCGCTCGGCGAGGCGTGGGAGCGGCAGAAGCGGATGACCAAGCCGGCCGGTGCGCTCGGCATGCTGGAGATCATCTCCGCGCAGCTCAGCGGGCTGTCCCGCAAGTGCCCGCCGCCGATCCCGGAGCCCGCGGCCGTCGCCATCTTCGCGGGCGACCACGGGGTGCACGCCCAGGGCGTGACCCCCTGGCCGCAGGAGGTCACCGGCCAGATGGTCGCCAACTTCCTGGGCGGCGGCGCGGTCTGCAACGCGTTCGCCAACCAGGTCGGCGCCGAGGTCTGCGTCATCGACGTCGGCGTGGCCGGCGAACTCCCCGCCACCCCGGGGCTGCTGCCCCGCAAGGTGCGCCCCGGCACCGGTGACATGACCACCGGGCCCGCCATGACCCGCGAGGAGGTCGTCGCGGCCGTCGAGGTGGGCATCGAGACCGCCCGCGACCTGGTGGCGGCGGGCAACAAGGCGCTGCTGACGGGTGAGATGGGCATCGCCAACACCACCGTGTCGGCCGCCCTGATCTCCCTCTACACGGGCGTCGACCCGGCCGAGGTCACCGGCCGCGGCACCGGCATCAACGACGAGACGCACGCCCGCAAGGTCGATGTGGTCCGCCGCGCCCTGGAGCTGCACAGCCCCGACCCCGCCGACCCGATCGGCGTCCTCGCCGGGATCGGCGGCCTGGAGCACGCGGCCATGGTCGGCTTCATCCTCGGCGGCGCCTCGCTGCGTACGCCGGTGATCCTGGACGGGGTGAGCGCGGGCGCCGCGGCGCTGGTGGCCCGGGCCATCGCGCCGGAGTCCCTGGCGGCGTGCATCGCGGGTCACCGCAGCGCCGAGCCCGGCCATGTGGCGGCCCTGAACAAGCTGGGCCTGCGTCCGCTCGTCGACCTGGACCTGCGTCTGGGCGAAGGCACCGGCGCGCTGCTGGCCCTGCCGCTGGTCCAGAGCGCGGCGCGGGCGATGCACGAGGTCGCGACCTTCGACTCGGCCGGAGTCACCGAGAAGTAGCCACGGTCGTACCCGGTGTGCCCGCCCGTCCCGCAGTGCGGAACGGGCGGGCACACCGGGCGACGGTCCGCAGACAATGGGGTCCGGGGCGACGCCCCGGCCTTCGACGATGCCCGCCGACGCCGCACCAGGAGCCACCCGTCATGGCAGAACACCCCGCGTACCCCGTAGGCCTGCGCCTCACCGGCCGCCGCGTCGTCGTCGTCGGCGGCGGTCAGGTCGCCCAGCGCCGCCTCCCCGCCCTGATCGCGGCCGGTGCCGACGTCGTCCTGGTCTCCCCGGGCGCCACCCCCTCCGTGGAGGCCATGGCGGACACCGGCGAGATCACCTGGCACCGCCGCGGCTACCAGGACGGCGACCTCGCTGACGCCTGGTACGCCCTGGTCGCCAGCAGCGACGCCGAGGCCAACCGGCGCGCCTCCGCCGAGGCCGAGCACCGCCGCGTCTGGTGCGTGCGCTCCGACGACGCCACCCAGGCCACCGCCTGGACCCCGGCCACCGGCCGCACCGAGGGCGTCACCGTCGCCGTGCTCACCGGCGGCGCCCCCGACCCCCGCCGCACCGCCGCCGTCCGCGACGCGGTGGTGGAGGGGCTGCGCGACGGCACCCTGGTCGCCCCGCACCACCGCGACCGGACCCCGGGCGTCGCCCTCGTCGGCGGCGGCCCCGGCGACCCCGACCTGATCACCGTGCGCGGCCGCCGGCTGCTCGCCGAGGCCGATGTGGTCATCGCCGACCGGCTCGGTCCGCGCGACCTGCTCGACGAACTCCCGCCGCACGTCGAGGTGATCGACGCGGCGAAGATCCCGTACGGCCGGTTCATGGCCCAGGAGGCCATCAACAACGCGCTGATCGAGCACGCCAAGGCGGGCAAGGCCGTCGTCCGGCTCAAGGGCGGCGACCCGTACGTCTTCGGCCGCGGCATGGAGGAGCTGCACGCGCTCGCCGAGGCGGGCATCGCCTGCACGGTCGTCCCCGGCATCTCCAGCTCGATCTCGGTGCCGGGCGCGGCCGGGATCCCGGTCACCCACCGGGGCGTGGCGCATGAGTTCACGGTGGTCAGCGGCCATGTGGCGCCCGACGACCCGCGCTCGCTCGTCGACTGGGAGGCGCTCGCCCGGCTGACCGGCACGCTGGTGATCCTCATGGGCGTCGACAAGATCGGCGCGATCGCCCGGACGCTGATCGCCCACGGCAAGAGCCCCGAGACGCCCGTGGCCCTCGTCCAGGAGGGCACCACCGCCGCCCAGCGCCGCGTCGACGCGACGCTGGCCACCGTGGGGGAGACTGTGACCACGCGGGACGTACGGCCGCCGGCCGTCATCGTGATCGGTGACGTGGTCGCCGTGGGTCCCGCGCTCCCGACCATGTAACCGGCGGTAACGGATCTCGGTCCGCGCCGTTGGCACCACACCCAGGACAAGGCAGTATCACCCTGTGGCTGATCTCATCACCATCGACGACCCCGACGACCCGCGCCTGCGCGACTACACGGGCCTGACCGACGTCGAGCTGCGGCGCAGGCGCGAGCCCGCCGAGGGCCTGTTCATCGCCGAGGGCGAGAAGGTCATCAGACGGGCCAAGGACGCCGGTTACGAGATGCGGTCCATGCTGCTCTCCGCCAAGTGGGTCGACGTCATGCGCGACGTCATCGACGAGCTTCCCGCGCCCGTCTACGCGGTCAGCCCCGACCTCGCCGAGCGTGTCACCGGCTACCACGTGCACCGCGGCGCCCTCGCCTCGATGCAGCGCAAGCCGCTGCCGGCGGCCGAGGAGATCCTCGCCACCAGCCGCCGGGTCGCCGTGATGGAAGCCGTCAACGACCACACCAACATCGGCGCGATCTTCCGCAGCGCCGCCGCCCTCGGCATGGACGCCGTCCTGCTCTCCCCGGACTGCGCCGACCCGCTCTACCGCCGCTCGGTGAAGGTCTCCATGGGCGCCGTCTTCTCCGTCCCGTACGCGCGCCTGGAGTCCTGGCCCAAGAGCCTGGCGACGGTACGGGAGGCGGGCTTCCGGCTGCTCGCCCTCACCCCGGACGAGAAGGCCTCCGCCATCGACGAGGCCGCGCCCCACCGGCTCGACAAGGTGGCCCTGATGCTGGGCGCCGAGGGTGACGGGCTCTCCACCCAGGCCCTGGTCGCCGCCGACGAATGGGTCCGCATCCCGATGGCCCACGGCGTCGACTCGCTCAACGTGGGCGCGGCGGCCGCCGTCGCCTTCTACGCGGTGGCGACGGGCCGCCCCGCGTAGGGCCCCGCCTACAACTGCTGCGCCGCCGCGATCCCCAGCGCCACGATCAGCGTGACCACGAAGAACACGATCAGCCGCTGGCGCAGCAGCCGCGGGTTGGCCGGGCGCAGCCGGCCCGTGCCGGTCCGGGAGCCCGGACGCGTGCCGGGACGGCCGCCCGTGCCGTTGGTGCCGTTCGTCCGGCTGCCGGAGCGGCCCGCGCCCCGGGGCGCGGGCGGGCGCGTGCCGCCGGTGCGCGGCGCGGAGCCGCGCGGAGCGCGCTCCGGCCGGCCCGCGCCGGTACCCCGGCCGCTCTCCGTGTAGCGCTGGGTGCGCTCGTCGTGCTCGTACCGCTCGGTGCGCTCGTTCAGACGGCCGGTGGCGCGCTCCGCCTCGGAGCGGTCGCGCTGGGCGGGCGGGCGCGCGTCCAGCGAGCCGCCCTGCGCCTCCCGCGCCGCGATCTCCTTGAGCCGCATCGAGAGCTGGAGCGTGCTGGGCCGCTCCTCGGGGTCCTTGGCCAGACAGGCCCGCACCAGCGGCGCCAGCGCGTCCGGCACCCCGTGCAGCTGCGGCTCCTCGTGCACCACCCGGTAGAGCATGACCTCCGAACTGCCGTGCCCGAAGGGCGAGTCGCCCATCGCCGCGTACGCCAGCGTCGCGCCCAGCGAGAAGACGTCCGTGGCGGGCGTGACCGCCGCGCCGCGCACCTGCTCGGGCGCGAGGAAGCCGGGCGAGCCCACCGCCGTGCCGACGTGCGTCAGCGTGGAGGCGCCGGTCGCCCAGGCGATGCCGAAGTCGATGATCCTGGGGCCCTTGGGGGAGAGCAGGATGTTGGAGGGTTTCAGGTCCCGGTGCACCACCCCGGCCTCGTGCACCGCCACCAGGCCCTCGGAGAGCGCGGCGCCGATCGCGGCGGCCTCGGCCGCGGCCAGCGGGCCCTCCTCGGCGACCTTGTCGTGCAGTGAGGGGCCCGGTACGTACTGCGTCGCGAACCAGGGGCGCTCCGCCTCCAGGTCGGCCGCGACGAGGCGGGCCGTGCAGCCGCCGCGGATGCGCCGGGCAGCCGACACCTCGCGCGCGAAGCGCGAGCGGAACTCCTGGTCCTCGGCGAGGTCGGGACGGATCACCTTCAGCGCGACCCGCTGGCCGCGCCGGTCGGAGCCGAGGTAGACGACACCCATGCCACCCGCGCCCAGGCGCCGGTGGAGCCGGAACGAGCCGACGACACGCGGGTCCTCGCGCCGGAGCCGCATCATCGCCATGTTCATCCCCGCTGCCCGGTCCTGTTGACGTGGCACAGCTTACGTACCCCCGGGCCGGTGTGCTCATAGGCCGCGCCCTCACGCCCCGATCGATTGTCAGTGCCCGGTGGGAAACTTGAAGAGTGGTCAGCAGCCGCCCGTGCCGGGCGCGCTGACGCGAGCGCGATCTCAACGGTCCGTCGCAGAAGGGGGATTGGTTCGGTGAAGGGTGACCGCGTGGAGATAGTCGTGGACGCGGGTGACACGACTCGGACGTACGAAGTGGTGGCAAGCCGGGCGGGTCGCCGGGTGGAGACGGCGGTCCGCAGGGGGGTGGTGGAAGTGAGCGAAGTCACCCGTAGCGGAACCGTGGTGCGCACCGCGCGCTTCATGGCCAACCGGGTCCTGGCCCTGGTCGAGCAGCCGGTCCCCCGGGAGGACGCGTCGGAGGACCGGGCCCGTCCCCTCCGGGAAGACCCCAAGTCCTAGACCCCCGTCTCCACCCAGGGGAGTACGGGAGTGGGGACCCACTCATCCCCTGGGAGGCCCGGCAATCGGTACGAGGGCATGACGACCGGCGCCCGCCGTTTCCCTAATGTTGAGGTCAAGCGGCGGGCGTAGCACTCGTCCCCCGAGGTCAGACGCCCGCCGCTCTCCATACGAACAGGAGAGGGACCATGGCGGACACGGCAACGCGGACGGTTTTCCGCACGCGAGGACGCAGGGCTTACGCCGCGGCGTTCGGCGCCCGCCGGTCCGGTCCGCGCCACCCCCTGGTGGCGACGGCCATGGCCCTTCCCCTGGCGGCCCTGCTGACAGTCGTCTTCGGCGGCTGGGAAGCGGTGGTCACACAAGCGTCGTCCGTGGGCGTGATGCTGGGGCGCTGAGCGGCGCCCCGGACCCGGTAGAGCGGACCGGGTCGGGGACATCCGGCCATTTCAGCCCCGTGGGGACGGGGGTGCGGCGGACGGCAGTAAAAAGGCGTTGCCCGGACGGCTGGGGAGCCGTCCGGGCAACGCCTTTTGCATGCCCGGTGGTGGGGCGGCGGGCCGTCCGTGGCCGGTCGCGCCCACGCGGCGAAGCCGCACATGTCACAGGCCCGCGCCCCCTCCGGGGCGAGCTGCCGCGCCGGACGTCCGGCTACCGGGTCCCAGGAGGGTCCTCCCGGCCGGCGCGGGCCGAGCCGTACGCTGGGGGACCCATGTCTCCCTCACTCGTCGCCACCCTGGCCGAGGCCGCCCGCACGGCGGCCCACCGCCCGCCCCGCCACCCGTGCGGTGCGTGCGCGGCGGCCGGCCGGGAGCCGGGGGACGGGCTCCGCGCCCCGGGTGCCGAGGTCCTCGCGGACCGGCCGGACGGGACCGTCGTGCGGCACGGCCGCGTCGTGGCCAAGGCGCATGCCCCTGACACGGACCGTGCCGCGCTCGACGTCCGCCTGGCCGTCGCCGCCCACCCCCTCCTGCACGGCGTACTGCTGGCACCCCTGACGCACGCCCCGGTCGGGGCTTTTGTCCCGTCCGGCCCCAGCGCCCCGAGGAGCGCGGGGAACCGCGCGTCCGGCCTCCACCGGCCCGCGGAGGACCGCGCGGCCCTGCCGTCCCGCCCCGTCACCCTCTGGCCCCACGGCGCCCCCGTGGACCCCACCGACCCCGACAGCGCCCCCTGGGCCGAGGCCGGGCGGCTGCTGGCACGCCTGCACCGGGTGCCGACGGACGCGCTGCCCGGGCCGCTGCCCGCCATGCGGGGGCCCCTCAAGGCTGCCCGGGCCGTGGCGCGGATGCGGGCCGCCGGGGTCCGGGGCGCGGCGGGGGAGGCCGTGCTGCGGGCCTGGGACCAACTCCCCGCATGGGTCCGGGCCGAGCTCCCGCGTCCCGGCCCGGCCGAGGACACCGCCCGGCTCTGCCACGGCGACCTCCACCTCGGCCAGCTCGTGCGCCACCCCGCCGGCACCGGCGACTGGCTGCTCATCGACGTGGACGACCTGGGACTGGGCGCACCGGCCTGGGACTTGGCCCGCCCCGCCGCCTGGTACGCGGCGGGCCTGCTCGACCCCGCCGACTGGTCCCGCTTCCTCGCCGCGTACCGGGAGGCGGGCGGCCCCGCCGTGCCCCCGGACGGCGACCCGTGGCCCCAACTCGACGTGCCTGCCCGCGCCCTGACCGTACAGACGGCGGCCCTGGCCCTCGCCAAGTGCGCCGGTGAGCGCCGTGCGCCGGACGAGGCGGAGCTGGCCGTCGTCGAGAGCTGTACCCGAATCGCAGCACTCCCGCCCGGGCTGCCGTGACGGGGGTCCACGTAGGGTGCTGCTTGCCCATCGGAAGTAACGGCGAGGAGTTGAGCCGGTCATGCAGTGTCCCAAGTGCCACGCGCCCATGCACACGTACAACCGCAACGGTGTCCAGATCGAGCAGTGCAGCGGTTGCCGGGGGATCTTCCTCGACTACGGGGAGCTGGAGTCGCTGACCCAGTTGGAGGCGCAGTGGGTGCAGCAGGCCCCGCCCGCCCCGCAGGCCTACCCCGCGCCCCCGGCCCCACAGGGCTACCCGGCCCAGGCCCCGCACGCCCCCGCCTGGGGCGCCCCGCAGCACGGCGGCCACGGTGGTCACTACGGCCACAAGCGCCACAAGGGCTTCGGCCACATGCTCTTCTCGTCCTGACCCGCCCTCGGCGGAACGACGAAGCCCCCGGCCTTCGAGAAGGCCGGGGGCTCCGGGCTGTGCGCGATACTGGGATTGAACCAGTGACCTCTTCCGTGTCAGGGAAGCGCTCTCCCGCTGAGCTAATCGCGCGGGATCGGTCGAAACCATACAGGACGGCTGCGAACCGGGTCGTACTGCGTGCTGCGTGCGCGATACTGGGATTGAACCAGTGACCTCTTCCGTGTCAGGGAAGCGCTCTCCCGCTGAGCTAATCGCGCGGGTACGGATCTTCGAGAAGATCCAGTGGACGATACTGGGATTGAACCAGTGACCTCTTCCGTGTCAGGGAAGCGCTCTCCCGCTGAGCTAATCGTCCTTGGAGGTGGAGACGGGATTTGAACCCGTGTAGACGGCTTTGCAGGCCGTTGCCTCGCCTCTCGGCCACTCCACCAGGAGTGAGAGCGGGGGTTCGGGAAGATCCCCCACATCGAGCGGACGACGAGATTCGAACTCGCGACCCTCACCTTGGCAAGGTGATGCTCTACCAACTGAGCCACGTCCGCTTGTCGGTTCCGTTCCGCTTGCGCGTCCCGGCGACGTGTTGAACTCTAGCGGATTCCCGGGCCAGTACAAAAACGCGTTTGTGCAGCGTGCTGCGGTGTGCCCGCCCCGGCCCCGCCGTCCGAGCCGTCCCGCACCCGCCGCCCGGCCCGCCCCGCGCCCGGTGTCGTCCCAGGTCCGCGCCCGGTCCGGGGCGGCCGCGCGGCGGCGCCCCTAGACTCGCAACCGTGCATGACCTCGCTCCTCTGGCCCGTTTCGGCGGGCTCCTCGCCACCGATCTCCGCGATGTGACCGCCGACCCGGAGGCGCTGGACTCCTCCGGCTTCTGGGCGGTCGCGGCCGACTTCGAGGGCCGGCTCGTCTGTGCCCGCTTCGCGGACGTCCGGGCCGCCCCCGTGCCCGCCCCGGTCCCGGGCGCCTGGCGCGGGCCCGCCGCCGGTGACTGGACGTCCTCGCTCGACCGCGCCGCGTACACCGCGGGCGTGCGCAGGATCCGCGAGCACATCGCGGCCGGCGAGGTCTACCAGGCCAACCTCTGCCGCGTTCTGAGCGCGCCGCTGCCCGACCCGGCCCGCGCCGACGTCGACGCGCTCACCGCGCTGCTCGCCCGGGGCAACCCGGCCCCGTACGCGGGAACGATCCGGCTGCCGGCGCACGGCGTGGAGATCGCCACCGCCTCGCCCGAGCTCTTCCTGCGGCGTACGGAACGGGTCGTCGAGTCCGGGCCCATCAAGGGGACCGGCCGCACGGCCGAGGACCTCCTGGAGAAGGACCACGCCGAGAACGTGATGATCGTCGACCTGGTCCGCAACGACCTGGGCCGGGTCTGCGCCACCGGCTCGGTGACCGTCCCCGAGCTCTGCGCGGTCGAGCCGCATCCGGGCCTGGTCCACCTCGTCTCGACCGTCCGCGGCGAGCTGCGCGAGGGAGCGGGCTGGCGGGAGCTCCTGGACGCCGCCTTCCCGCCCGGGTCGGTCACCGGCGCGCCCAAGTCCAGCGCGCTGCGGATCATCGAGGCGCTGGAGACCGCCCCGCGCGGGCCCTACTGCGGCGGCATCGGCTGGGTCGACGCCGACCGGCGCCGCGGCGAGCTCGCCGTGGGCATACGCACCTTCTGGATCGACCGTCCGCACGGCGTCCTGCGCTTCGGCACCGGCGCGGGCATCACCTGGGGCTCGGACCCCGAGCGCGAGTGGGCGGAGACCGAGCTGAAGGCGGAGCGGCTCCTCGCGGTAGCGTCGGGCGCCCGTACGCCGAGTGGAAGGACCGCGTAGATGCAGATATGGGTGAACGGCGGACTGCGGGACGCCGACGCCGCACAGGTGTCCGTCCTGGACCACGGGATGACCGTGGGCGACGGCGTCTTCGAGACGGTGAAGGCGCGGGAGGGCACGCTGTTCGCGCTGACCCGCCATCTCGCCCGGCTGACCCGTTCGGCCCGGGGCCTCGGGCTGCCCGACCCCGACCCGGACGAGGTGCGCCGCGCCTGCGCCGCCGTCCTCGCGGCCAACCCGGTCGCGCTCGGCCGGCTGCGGATCACCTACACCGGCGGTCTCTCGCCGCTCGGCTCCGACCGCGGCGACGCGGGCCCCACCCTGGTGGTGGCCCTCGGCGAGAGCACCCGGCGCCCCGACACCACCGCCGTGATCACCGTCCCCTGGACGCGCAACGAGCGCGGTGCCGTCGCCGGCCTGAAGACCACCTCGTACGCCGAGAACGTCGTCGCGCTGGCCCGTGCCCATGAGCGGGGCGCCAGTGAGGCCCTCTTCGGCAACACCGTCGGCGCGCTCTGCGAGGGGACCGGCTCCAACGTCTTCGTCGTCCTCGACGGGCAGCTGCACACCCCGCCGCTCGCCTCCGGCTGCCTCGCCGGGATCACCCGCGAGCTGGTCGTGGAGTGGACCGGCGCCCAGGAGACCGAGCTGCCCCTGGCGGTGCTGGAGAGCGCCGAGGAGGTCTTCCTGACCTCCACGCTCCGGGACGTCCAGGCCGTGCACCGCGTCGACGGCCGCGAGCTGACCGGCGCGCCGGGCCCGGTGACCGCCAAGGCGATGCGCGTCTTCGACGAGCGGGCCGCCTCCGACCTCGACCCGTAACGGCCCCCGGGAGCCCGCATCCCGGCAAATCCGGTGACGGACGGGCGGCCCGGCAGGTACAACGGCCTTGATGACCACCACCATCCGGCCGACCGGGCCGCTCCAGCAGGGCGCCGACGGCGCCGCCTTCCGTCGTTACGACGTCTGCGTCAACAGCAGACGCGTCGGCACGATCACCCTCGCCACCGACCCCGCGTTCGGCCCCGCCATGGGAGTGATCCGGGGGCTGCGCGTCGAGGAGCCCGACCGGGGCCGCGGCCGGGGCACCGTCGCGCTGCTCGCCGCCGAGGAGGTGCTGCGGGGCTGGGGCTGCACCCAGGTGCGCGCGGCGGTGCCCGCGGACGCCGTGGCCGCCCTGCGGCTGGCCGACGCGCTCGGCTACACCGAACGCAGCCGGGTCATGGCCAAGCGGCTGCCCGCCGAGCCGCCCGCGCTGCCCGCCTCGGTCGCGGGGCGGCCGATGACCGAGGCCGAGTTCACCGTCTGGCACCACGACGAGCAGGAGAACTACGCCCGGAGCTGGATCGCCCGGGGCGTCCCCGCCGACCAGGCCCGCGCGAAGGCCGAGGCCGACCACCGCGCACTGCTCCCCGAGGGCCTGGCGACGCCCGGCACCCATCTGGAGGTGCTGGTGAGCGACGGCGCCGTGGTCGGGCACGTCTGGGTGGCCCGGCGGCGGCCGGACGAGGAGCCGGGCGCGTACGTGTACGACGTGGCCGTCGCCGAGGAGCACCGGGGCCGGGGCCACGGCCGGTCCCTGATGCTGCTGGCCGAGCGGGCGGCGCTGGCCGACGGGATGTCCACAGTGGCCCTGCACGTCTTCACCGACAACATCCCGGCCCTGCGGCTCTACGAGTCGCTGGGGTACGAGCCGGTCGAGTACAACCGGGCGAAGGCGCTGATCTGAACCCCGCGCGGGCAGGGGGAACCGCGTGTCCTGCCCGGCACGGGCCGCGGCCGGACGAACCCCGCGTCGCCCGGGGGAGCGCTACGCGCCCAGCAGCCGGTCCGCGATCTCCTGGACGCGGGCGCGCAGGCCCTCCTGGCTCTTGCCGCCGTCCAGGCGCTCGCCGTCGATGACGTACGTGGGGGTGCCGGTGACGCCGATCGCCTTGCCCTCCGCCTGGTCGGCGTCGACGATCAGCAGGTGCCGGCCGTCGATGAGCGCGGTGTCGAACTCCTCGGCGTCCAGGCCCAGTTCCCGCGCGGTGTCGAGCAGAACGCGCTCGCCCCGCTCGCCGAGCTCCCCGGTACGGGCGAGCACCGCCTCCACGTACGGCCAGCCCCGGCCCTGCTCGAACGCCTCCTCGGCGGCCTGGGCGGCGGCGTAGGCGTGCTTGTGCTTCTCCAGCGGGAAGTGCCGCAGCCGGATGTCGAGCCGGTCGCCGTACTGGTCCCGCAGGGCGCGGACGTCGTCGAGGGCGGCGTGGCAGTCGGGGCACTGGAGCTCGCACCACACGTCGAGGACGACGGGGGCGGAGCCGGTTTCGGGGGTGGTCTCGCTCATGGGACCAGTCTTCCAGCCCGGCCCGAGGGGCCCCAACCGGGACCTGGGGAGGATCCGCCCCCCGAGATCTCCCTGATGTCCCGGCCCACCGTGGCCCGGACGGGCCGCGGCGGTGCAGGATGGAAGGGCCACACCCCCCATGTCTGGAGGAACCGGATGCTTGCCGAGACCGTCTGCTCCGCCGCGTCCGCCGCCGGACTGGGCATCGCCGCCGTCACGGCGTACCGCAAGCGCTTCCTGGCGGCCACCCGGATCGCCGCCTACGCGCTGGTGCCCGTGGCCCTGGTCATGACGGGCGTCGTGGGGTGGGTGTCCGACATCGTCTTCAAGCCGACCGTCTGGGCGGGCTTCGGCCTGCTCGGCATCGCCTGGCTGCTCTTCTCCGCCACCCGGTTCGTGGAGCGCCGCTCCGAGGGCGGCACCCGCAAGGAGCGCAGGGCGGCCGCGGCGGCGCAAGGAGAGGCGGTCGCCCCGACCGCCTCCGCGCCCTCCCTGGGCGCCGGACGCGGGTCCGCGCCCCGGCCCGCCCCCAAGGCGAAGGGCGCCTCGGGCGGGGACGACTTCAGCGACATCGAGGCGATCCTGAAGAAGCACGGGATCTGAGCCCGGCGGGCCGCCCGCCCCGCGCGGAATCTGAAACCCCGTCGGAATCTGACGCTCCGTAATGTGCCGTGAGCGGGCCCGGTCGCGGAATTCCCATGGTCGCTCATTCCCTTATACGGAATTTCAGTTGGACTGAATTCCGGCCAGGCGCCGGGAGCGCTCCCATGAACGATGCGAGGGCGTTTTCCGGGCCCTGCCGGGCCCGGCCGGCAATTGCCCGCCCGTGCGGGCGCGACGCGGGCGCCACGCCGACGAGGGCGATCCCGGACCGGGCGGCGCTGGAACACTTGCCCGTCAACATCGAAGTAACTCCCTCTCCGAGTGGGCGTGTTGGCGCACGGCGGTGCCGCCGCTGGTCCATCATCACCCCGAGATGCTGGACACTTCCCCGGGGCACGTCCCCGCGCCGCCCGAAGACCCGCGCCCCGCGACCCTGGCCGACGAGCCGCGCGGCTGCCTCTTCGCCCTTTCGCAGCCACCCCTGATGATCTTCCTCGGGGTAATCGGCTTTCTGCTGCTCATGGCGGCCGTGCACGACCTGTACCTCTTGTGACCGGCCGTGCGGAAGGGCGCCCGGGATCAGCCCGCGGCTTCCTTGCGCCGGGCCCGGTAGGCGGCGACGTGCAGCCGGTTCCCGCAGGTGCGGCTGTCGCAGTAGCGGCGAGAGCGGTTGCGCGAGAGGTCCACGAAGGCCCGCCCGCAGTCCGGCGCCTCGCACCGGCGCAGCCGCTCCTGCTCGCCGGTGACCACGATGAACGCCAGCGCCATCCCGCCGTCGGCGGCCAGGTGGTCGGCGATCGAGGCGCCGGGCGCGAAGTAGTGCACATGCCAGTCGTAGCCGTCGTGGTCGGTCAGCTGGGGGGTGGTGCCCGCCTCGGCCACGATCTCGTTGACCAGGCCGGCGGCCGCCCGGGCGTCCGGCGCCTCGAAGACGGCCGAGAACCGGTCGCGCACGGTCCGTACACCGGAGAGGTCCCGCGCGGTCAGGCTGTCCACGCCGCTGACGTCGTGCTCCCGCGCGAAGTCGTACAGCGCCTCGATGTCGGCGAGCCGGTCGGGCTCCTCGCCCTCCGGCGCGGTGTTCACCAGATCGACCACGATGTCGAGGGCGATCCGGGTGTCGTGAGGGATCAGCACGATTCGCTCCCTGGCCTGCTGCGGGCCGGTGCCCGCCGATGCTGGCCGACTCTACTGGCTTCCGCGCGCGGCGCACCGGCGCCCGTCCCGCGAGGGTGCTCGCGGGACGGGCGCCGGTGCGATGCCTAGGAGGGGGGCGTGCCTATGCGGGTGTCCGTGCGCCGTCTCCCCGAGTCGGACGGCGCCGTGCGGCTCTCGGGCTGGCTCAGTTCTCCGCCAGGATGTGCGAGAGCTCCGTGTCGAGATCGAAGTGACGGTGCTCGGTGCCCGGTGGCACCGCGGCGTCGGTCCGCTTCAGGAACGACTCCAGCGCCCGCGCCGGGGCTTCGAGCAGGGCTTCTCCTTCCGGGGAGCTGAGGGCGATGCAGACGACGCCCTGACCGTGGCTGCGCGACGGCCAGACTCTGACGTCTCCGGTACCGGTGGGCCGGTGCAGGCCCTCGGCGAGGAGGTCGCGGGCGAACACCCACTCGACGGTCTCCTCGGCTCCGGTGTGGAAGGTGGCGTGCACGGCGTAGGGATCGGCCGTGTCATACCGCAGGCCCGCCGGTACAGGCAGTGAGGACTCGCTCGACACAACGAGGCGCAGGTGCAGCTCGCAGCTGACCGTGGTGTTCATAAGCGCCAGGGCCTTTCGCTCAGTGTGCGCTCGGGGATTCGCACGTCGGCGAAATCGACATGCCACCTACGGTGCCGTTGTAAACCCCTCTGGCCGTTTTGCGGGTGTTCAGGTAGCTCGTACGGCGGAGTATTACTTTGGGTTATGCGGCCATTCTGGTGAGCATCCGCGTCGGGTAGGTTGGAGCGCATGAATACGGGGAGTGACGAGCAGGCCGGGGCGCCGGACGCGGCGCTGGGATCGCGGGCACCGGCCTTCATCAAGGCGTCCAGGACGCTCCACCTGAGCTGGCAGGTCGGCGTCTTCGTGGTGGGTCTCGCGGTGGTCGTGGCGGGCGTCATCATGCTTCCGCTCCCGGGGCCCGGCTGGCTGGTGATCTTCGGCGGCATGGCGATCTGGGCGACCGAGTTCGTCTGGGCCCAGCTGGTGCTGCGCTGGACCAAGCGGAAGGTCACCGAGGCCGCGCAGCGCGCCCTCGATCCCAAGGTGCGGCGGCGGAACATCATCCTGACGACGGTGGCTCTGGTGATCATGGCGGTGCTCGCCGGGATCTACCTCTGGAAGTTCGGCCTCGTCATGCCGTGGAAGATCAACGACTGACCGGCGGACCCCGCCACCCTGGTCAAACGCCCCGCTGACATGCGGTAATGTTTGCGGTGCGCCCGGGCGATTAGCTCAGTGGGAGAGCGCTTCGTTCACACCGAAGAGGTCACTGGTTCGAACCCAGTATCGCCCACCCGGACCGAAGGCCCGGAGATCCACCACGGATCTCCGGGCCTTCGGCGTTCGGGGAACGCGCCACCCGGGACCGGTGTACTTTCCGCTCCCCGGCGCAGACTTCCCTCATGAGGCCGACGACCGCGCGATGGAGCCACTACCGGTTCCGCAGCGTCTGGCACCTGCCCGCCCCGCCCGCCGCCGTCTTCGCGGTCCTGGCCCGCCCCGAGGAGTACCCCCGCTGGTGGCCGCAGGTCCGCGAGGTCGTCGCCGACGGCGGTGACGGCCGCGCGGGCAGCGTCAGGTTCCGCTCGCTCCTGCCGTACGACCTGGTCGTCACCGCCCGCGAGTCGCGCCGCGACGAGGCGGACGGTGTCCTGGAGACCGCCATGAGCGGCGACCTGGACGGCTGGGCCCGCTGGACGCTCGGCGCGCTGGGCGGCGGCACGCGCGCGCTGTACGAGCAGGAGGTCGAGGTGCGCAAGCCGCTGATGCGGCGCCTCGCGCTTCCCGGGCGGCCCGTCTTCGTCGCCAACCACGCCCTGATGATGCGCTCGGGACGGCGGGGGCTGACCGCCCTGCTGAACGGAGTTTGAACCCGGGCCGTCCGGGCCTGTATGGTTCAGTCCGTTCCCGGGCGATTAGCTCAGTGGGAGAGCGCTTCGTTCACACCGAAGAGGTCACTGGTTCGAACCCAGTATCGCCCACCGGGAGAAGGCCGGTCCGTCATCGACGGACCGGCCTTCTGCTTTGTCCCGCCCAGGCCGCCGTCCGGACGGCGGCGCTCAGGCCGCGGCCGGAAGCTCCGGGCGCACCGGCCACGCCGGATCGACCGCCTCCGGCGTCCCGTTGCGGGTGAACCACGCCTGCAAGCCCCGCGCCTGGGCCGCGTGCCAGCCCGTCTGGAGCGTGTGGATCTCCGCCGGCGTCAGCCGTTCGAGCCGCGCCGCGAACCGCCGGCCCACCGCCCGTACGACCTCCAGCGCGGCCAGCGCGTCCGCCGCCGCCTCATGGGCGCCCTCCAGTGCCACCCCGTAGTGCTCGCACAGATCGGAGAGCGTGCGCCGGCCCTTGCGGTACCGGTCCAGATGCTTGTCCAGGACCCGCGGGTCGAGCACCCGCAGCGGCGCGCCGTCCAGATAGCGCGCCAGCGACGAGGCGCGGTGCCGCCTCAACTCCCTATCCAGCAGCGTCAGATCGAACGGCGCGTTCATCACCACCAGCGGGCGGCCCGCCGCGCACTCCTCGGCCAGCGCCCTGGCCACCTCGTCCATCACCGGCGCGGGCCACCGCCCGTTCAGCTGGAGGTGCTCGTCGGTGAGCCCGTGCACGGCGGTCGCGGCGGCCGGCACCGGTATGCCCGGATTCACCAGCCAGCGCGTCGACCGCGGGCGCGAACCCGGGCCGTCCTGCACCACCAGCGCGGCCGAGACCAGCCGGTCCCGCTCGACGTCCACCCCCGTCGTCTCGGTGTCGAAAGCGGCCAGGGGGCCTTCATACCAGCACGTCATGGTTCAACTCCCTTTGCGCCCTTGGCAGATGGCGTGCGTCCCCTGCCCGATCCGGTGATACCCGGGCCGTTTGCGGCGTACGCCCATCGGCAACAACACAGGTGACGGGCCCGCGAGTTGACGGAAGGCGTACGACGGCCATGGCGATCGCGCAGCCCGAGCCGAGCGGGCTCCTGTCCGGGCCGACCGGACCGCCGCGCGGCTCACTCGCCACCACCGCCTGCATGGAGACCCTCCAGGTGGGCTATCTCCACGCCGTGGCGGCAGCCGCCGGCTGCTCGCTCTCACAGCCCTTTCCGGACAACGGGATCGACTGGCACGTGAGCCACAGCGCCCCCGGCCACACCGTCGACGACGAAGTCACGATCAAGGTGCAGCTCAAGTCCACGTACCAGATCCCCCCGCACCCCCCGGGCGGGGCCTTCTCCTTCACCCTCGACAACGAGCACCTGGTGAAGCTGGCCCGCACCCCCGTCTCGGTGCACAAGATCCTGGTCGTGATGCTCGTGCCCAGGAGTCGGGACGAGTGGCTGCGCGCGGGCCACGACCGGCTCGCGCTGCGGCACTGCTGCTACTGGACCAACCTGGCCGGCCACGCGGTGACCGGACGGCGCAGGACCACGGTGCGGATACCGACCTCGCGGATCTTCGACGATCGCGCGCTCTGCGAGATCATGACCCGGGTCGGGGTGGGAGGGAGGCCCTGATGCGTCTGTCGAGCGGGGAGCCGGGCGGGCCCGGGGCGGTGGAACCCGTCCCGGCACAGGTGGACCCGGCCGTGCTGGGCGTGCTGCTGCGCCGCCACGGCTGGCAACGGCGCGGCGGGGCGGCGGGACGGTACGCGCGCTGGACCCCTCCCGCGGGCGCCGGACCGGGGACGAGCCTGCTGGTGCCCGAGAGCCGCGCGTACCCCGACAGCGAGGACCTGATCGGCGAGGCGCTCACCGCGCTGGCCCGCTCGGCCGAGCCCTCCGCGCGCGAGGTGCTGGTCTCCCTCGCCGTCCCCAGCGACGAGGTCCGCTGGTGGCGCGGCGCCCCGCCCGGCCCCTCCGGCGCCACTCCTTGGGCCGAGCAGGAGCGGCTGCGCGGCGCCGCCCACCGCATGCTCCTGGCCGCGGCGCTCGCCGTGCGCGGCCGCGCCGGGTACTACGGCGCCCGCCACCGGCGGCAGGCGCTCGCCGCCCTGGAGCGCGTCCTGGTGGCCCAGGCGCCCGGCGGACGGCTCACCGCGTTCGTCCCCGTGGAACAGGCCCGCCCGGTCGTGGTGCGGCTCTACGAGGCGCTGTACGCGGTCCGCGAGGCCGTCGACTACCGCCGGACCACCGGCGGCCTTGAGGCCTTCGACACGGCCGTCGCCGCCGGGGCCAGCCGCGAGCTGACCGAGGCGGTCGTCGCCCTGGTCGCGGGCTCGGAGGGCGTCCGCGTGGCCCTGGAGTGGGCCCCGGCGGCGGGCGTCCCGGCCGGCTGCGCGCCGCGTCCCGAACCCGTCGAGTTCTCGCCCGGCGACCTGCCCGCCCTGCGCGAGGCCGGGGTGCGCTACCTCCGGGACGAGCCCGCGCTGCCGGTCCGGGTCACCGGCGCGGTGGTCCGGCTGCGGCGCTCGGGGCCGCGCGGACCGGGGACCGTACGGCTGCGGGTGCTGGCGGGCGCGGAGATCCCGTACGTACGGATGGAGCTGGACGAGGAGGCCTACCGGATCGCCGGCCACGCCCACCTCGTCGGGCTGCCCATCCGGGTGGCGGGCCGGCTGGAGAGCCGGGGCGGCTTCCGCCGGCTCGCCGGGGCGACCGGCGTGGCCCCGGTCCAGGTGGACGACGCCGAGCGGGACCGGCTGATGAAGTCGATCCAGGGGACCATGGAGAGCGTGGCCTTCTTCGAGGAGGCGTGCGCGGGGGAGGAGTGAGGGGGCGCGGGGCAGCGGGAACTGTTTCGCGGGGGAGGCCACCGGCTCGGTAGGATTCCCTCGCGTACGCGGTACGAGCGTGCGTACCCCTTCAGTCAGGAGAGACCGGTGTCAGACGTCCGTGTGATCATCCATCGCGATTCCGAGCGGGAAGAGCGCGTGGTGACGACGGGCACTACGGCTGCCGAGCTCTTCGCCGGTGAGCGCACCATCGTGGCGGCCCGCGTGGCCGGTGAGCTGAAGGACCTCGCCCACGTGGTGAAGGACGGCGAGGAGGTCGAGCCCGTCGAGATCTCCTCCGAGGACGGCCTCAACATCCTGCGCCACTCCACCGCCCATGTGATGGCCCAGGCCGTCCAGGAGCTCTTCCCCGAGGCCAAGCTGGGCATCGGCCCGCCGGTCCGGGACGGCTTC
Source organism: Streptomyces sp. NPDC005878 (assembly GCF_040629815.1). Classification (NCBI taxonomy): domain Bacteria; kingdom Bacillati; phylum Actinomycetota; class Actinomycetes; order Kitasatosporales; family Streptomycetaceae; genus Streptomyces; species Streptomyces sp. NPDC005878. Next base: position 104,930 of record NZ_JBEXWK010000015.1, on the reverse strand, counting down.
TACTACGACTTCGACGTCGAGCGGCCCTTCACCCCCGAGGACCTGAAGGCCATCGAGAAGAAGATGCAGGAGATCCAGAAGCGGGGGCAGCGCTTCTCGCGCCGCGTCGTCACCGACGAGGCCGCCCGCGAGGAGCTCGCGGACGAGCCCTACAAGCTGGAGCTCATCGGCATCAAGGGCTCGGCCTCCTCCGACGACGGCGCGGACGTCGAGGTGGGCGGCGGCGAGCTGACCATCTACGACAACCTGGACGCCAAGACCGGCGAGCTGTGCTGGAAGGACCTCTGCCGCGGTCCGCACCTGCCGACCACCCGGAACATCCCGGCGTTCAAGCTGATGCGCAACGCCGCCGCGTACTGGCGCGGCAGCGAGAAGAACCCGATGCTCCAGCGCATCTACGGCACCGCGTGGCCGTCCAAGGACGAGCTGAAGGCGCACCTCGACTTCCTCGCCGAGGCCGAGAAGCGCGACCACCGCAAGCTCGGCGCCGAGCTCGACCTGTTCTCCATCCCGGAGCAGATCGGCTCCGGCCTCGCCGTCTTCCACCCCAAGGGCGGCATCATCCGCCGGGTCATGGAGGACTACAGCCGCAAGCGGCACGAGGAGGAGGGCTACGAGTTCGTCTACACCCCCCACGCGACCAAGGGGAAGCTCTTCGAGCAGTCGGGCCACCTGGACTGGTACGCCGACGGCATGTACCCGCCCATGCAGCTCGACGAGGGCGTGGACTACTACCTCAAGCCCATGAACTGCCCGATGCACAACCTGATCTTCGACGCGCGGGGCCGGTCCTACCGTGAGCTGCCGCTGCGCCTGTTCGAGTTCGGGACGGTGTACCGGTACGAGAAGTCGGGCGTCGTGCACGGCCTGACCCGGGCCCGCGGCTTCACCCAGGACGACGCGCACATCTACTGCACCAGGGAGCAGATGGCGGAGGAGCTCGACAAGACGCTCACCTTCGTCCTGAACCTGCTGCGCGACTACGGTCTGACCGACTTCTACCTGGAGCTGTCCACCAAGGACCCGGAGAAGTTCGTCGGCTCGGACGAGGTCTGGGAGGAGGCCACCGAGACCCTGCGGCAGGTCGCCGAGAAGCAGGGCCTCCCGCTGGTCCCGGACCCGGGCGGCGCCGCGTTCTACGGCCCGAAGATCTCCGTGCAGTGCAAGGACGCCATCGGCCGCACCTGGCAGATGTCGACCGTGCAGCTCGACTTCAACCTGCCGGAGCGCTTCGACCTGGAGTACACCGGTCCGGACGGGTCCAAGCAGCGCCCGGTCATGATCCACCGCGCGCTGTTCGGCTCGATCGAGCGCTTCTTCGCGGTGCTCCTGGAGCACTACGCGGGCGTCATGCCGCCGTGGCTGGCCCCGGTCCAGGCGGTCGGCATCCCGATCGGCGACGCCCACATCCCGTACCTCCAGGAGTTCGCGGCCGCGGCGAAGAAGAAGGGCCTGCGGGTCGAGGTGGACGCGTCCTCGGACCGGATGCAGAAGAAGATCCGCAACCACCAGAAGGCCAAGGTCCCGTTCATGGTCATCGCGGGTGACGAGGACATGGCCGCCGGCGCCGTCTCGTTCCGCTACCGCGACGGCTCGCAGGAGAACGGCATCCCGGTCGACGAGGCCATCGCCAAGCTGCTGAAGGTCGTCGAGGAGCGGGCGCAGGTCTGACGCGCCCCACCAGCTCGACGCGGCCCCCGGGAAGCCCCGCTCCCCGGGGGCCGCTCCTCGTCGCCGACCGCGAAGTCATATGCTGCACAGCATGACGAGTGAGCCGGAGCAGCAGATCGGAGTGGGGGTCCAGGACGCCTTCCAGCGCCTGTGGACGCCCCACCGGATGGCGTACATCCAGGGCGAGAACAAGCCGACCGGCCCGGACGCCGGCGACGGCTGCCCCTTCTGCTCGATCCCGGCCAAGTCGGACGAGGACGGGCTCGTGGTGGCCCGGGGCGAGCACGTGTACGCGGTGCTGAACCTCTACCCGTACAACGGCGGCCACCTCATGGTCGTGCCCTACCGGCACGTCGCCGACTACACCGGTCTGGACGCCGCCGAGACCCTGGAACTCGCCGAGCTCACCAAGCAGGCCATGACGGCGCTGCGGACCGCCTCCGGGGCGCACGGCTTCAACATCGGCATGAACCAGGGCTCGGTCGCGGGCGCCGGTATCGCCGCGCATCTGCACCAGCACATCGTGCCCCGCTGGGGCGGCGACACCAACTTCATGCCGGTCGTCGGCCACACCAAGATCCTGCCCCAACTCCTGGGCGACACCCGCGAGATGCTCGCGCGGGCGTGGCCCAGGAGCTGACGCTCAGGCGTCGTACAGGTCGGCCTTGCGCGGCGCCGGGTCCTGCACCATGCCGCTCAGGACCATCGAGCGGTTGGTGAAGCGCTCGGTGTCCACGCCGTTCTCGTCCAGCACCTTCATCGCGGCGGCGTGCACCACGCGCAGGACCGGGGTGGCCGCCCGCATCGCGTCGTCGGCCATGAAGCGGTGGCGCCAGGGCTTGTCGGCCCAGGCGTGCCGCAGACCGAACGGCTCGGGCAGCACGAGCTTGCCCCCGAGGTGGTCCAGGAGCGGCGGGTACCAGGTGAGCGGGGCGCGGGCGGCGAGGCGGACGACCTCGCGCGGCTCGACCAGCGGAAGCTGTATCTCCTTCTTCTCCCAGAACTTGAACGTCTTGTCGACCGACTTGGTCTTGGGGCTGGGCTTGGTGGTGAACAGGGCGTGCACCGGGCCCAGCGCGTGGCCGGTGACCTCGATGCGCAGGGTCTCGTGGAGCACGGTCACGGTGATCATCATGGTGATCACCAGCTGGCCGTCCCAGAGGGTGAACTGCACGCCCAGGTAGTGGCGGTTGCCGCTGGAGAACTGCTGCTCGTTGCAGATCCGCTGGACCTCGTGCTGGCGGACCTGGAAGCTGTCGACGTCCTGGCCGGTGGGCCGGGCGACCTCCTTGGCGTTCTCGCCGACGGGGGAGACCACCCAGTTGGTGACCGAGGGCCGGGGGAAGCCGCCGGTGTGCAGCGGGCCGCGTTCGAGGAGCTGGAGGCGGTCCTGGATGGACTTGATGACGTCCCAGCTGCGGAAGCCGTGGATCTCCTTGCCGGGCTCCTTGGAGACGAGCTCCTCGGCCAGCTGCCAGCTGCCCCAGCGGGTGCCCATGCCGAGTATGCCCTTGGGCCCGGCGTAGAAGACGGCGTTGCTCTGCTGTTCGGCGGTGAGCTTGGCCAGGCTCTGGCGCAGCCTTTCGGCGGCGGTCTCGTGGGGGTTCTTCGGTACGGCCTCGGGGATCTTGGCGCCGACGCCGCCCCCGGAGAGCAGGCCGTTCCAGCGGGCCCGCAGGTCCCTGGCGGTGGCCTCGCAGATCTGCTTGGCCCAGAACCAGCCGAGGACGGGCATGACCAGCATGGCGCGCAGGTAGATCGCCAGGAAGCCGCCGAAGGGCAGCTTGACCAGGGCGATCACCGCGAGCACGCCGAAGGCCAGCAGGAGCAGGTTGCCGAGGGCGCCGACGCGGCGGTCCTTGGCGCCGGCGAGGGTGCGGCGCAGTTGGAAGAGGCCGAGCCAGAGCAGCAGCCCGGGCAGGAAGAGCACCCCGAAGACAGCGGTGACCAGGGTGAGCCTGGTGTCGCGCTCCTTGCGGATGCGGATCGCGGCGAGGCAGTGCTCGACGACGGTCTGGGGCTCGGTGCCGAAGGACTGGATGAGCGCCTTGCGGGTGGCGCCGAGCATGCGGGACTGCACGGCGCGGGAGAAGGCCTCACCGAGGTTGGGTTCGAAGAGCGAGAGCCGGGGCTTGGTGACGACCGACTCGTGCCACTCGTTGTTGGCCTTGAGGATGTCGGTGACCGGGCTGTCGCGGTAGGCGGCCGAGGCGAGTGCCTGGGTCGCCGCCGTCTGGCCCGCCGCACCCTGGAGCGGGACCTGGGCCCCGGGTGAGAAGTCGAATGGTTGGTCCGCCACTGCCGCCCCCATCGCCGCACATCGTCGCTGTGCGGCCTCTTCCCGACTGCCGTTCCCCGCACACCTGCTGAGCAGGGACCCAGCGTATCGGGGTCCGCGCCCCAGCGACACGGGACGTCGGAATGCCGTCCACCGCAAGGGGGTTGGGCGGACGGCGCTTCCGACGAGCCGTCAGTTTCCGTGTCTAACCGGTCTTTTCCATCGATTCCCGGATCTTCTCCGTCAGTTGCGGCGGCATCGGCTCGTGCCGGGCGTACGCGCGGTCGAACCGGCCGGTGCCGTGCGAGACGGAGCGCAGGTCGATCGCGTACCGCCCGATCTCGATCTCCGGCACCTCGGCCCGTACCAGGGTGCGCCCCGGGCCCGCCTGCTCGGTGCCGACGACGCGGCCCCGGCGCCCGGACAGATCGCTCATGACCGGGCCGACGTAGTCGTCGGGCACCAGGACCTGGAGCTCGGCGACGGGTTCCAGCAGATGGACGCGGGCGCCGGCGGCCGCCTCGCGCAGGGCGAGCGCCCCGGCGGTCTGGAAGGCGGCGTCGGAGGAGTCCACCGAGTGGGCCTTGCCGTCCAGCAGCGTGATCCGTACGTCGACGAGCGGGTAGCCGGCGGCCACGCCCCTGGCCGCCTGGGCGCGTACGCCCTTCTCGACGGACGGGATGAACTGGCGCGGCACGGCCCCGCCCACCACCTTGTCGACGAACTCGATGCCGGAACCGGGCGGCAGCGGCGCTACCTCGATCTCGCAGATCGCGTACTGGCCGTGGCCGCCGGACTGCTTGACGTGGCGCCCGCGCCCGGTGACGGTGTCGCCGAAGGTCTCGCGCAGGGAGACCTTGTGCGGGACGACGTCGACCTGGACGCCGTAGCGGCTGCGCAGCCGCTCCAGGGCCACGTCCCGGTGGGCCTCGCCCAGGCACCACAGGACCAGCTGGTGGGTGTGCGGGTTCTGCTCCAGGCGCATGGTCGGGTCCTCGGCGACGAGCCGGGAGAGCCCCTGCGAGAGCTTGTCCTCGTCGGCCTTGCTGTGGGCCTGGATGGCGAGGGGGAGCAGCGGGTCGGGCATGTCCCAGGGCGCCATGAGCAGCGGGTCGTCCTTGTCCGAGAGGGTGTCCCCGGTCTCGGCGCGGGTCAGCTTGGCCACGCACGCGATGTCCCCCGCGATGCAGGAGGCCAGGGTGCGCTGCTGCTTGCCGAAGGGGGAGGAGAGGGCACCGATCCGCTCGTCGAGATCGTGGTCCTCGTGGCCCCGGTCGGTCATCCCGTGCCCGGAGACATGGACGGTCTCGTCGGGGTGGAGGGTGCCGGAGAAGACCCGGACCAGGCTGACGCGGCCGACGTACGGGTCGGACGAGGTCTTGATCACCTCGGCGACCAGCGGGCCGTCGGGAGCGCAGACCGGGGTGGGGCGCGCGGCGCCCTCCGGGGTGGTGACCTCGGGCGCCGTGCGCTCCAGCGGGGTCGGGAAGCCGCCGGTGATCAGCTCCAGGAGCTCCACGGTGCCGATGCCCTGGCGGGCGCCGCCGGCGGCGGGCGCGGCGGCGAGGACGGGGTGGAAGGTGCCGCGCGCGACCGCCCGCTCCAGGTCGTCGACCAGCGTCTTGACGTCGATCTCCGCGCCACCGAGATAGCGGTCCATGAGGGTCTCGTCCTCGCTCTCGGCGATGATCCCCTCGATCAGCCGGTTGCGGGCCTCCTCGATGAGCGGGAGGTGCTCGGGACCGGGCTCGGCCTCCTTGCGCTCGCCGGAGGCGTAGTCGTACACACGCTGCGAGAGGAGCCCGATCAGGCCGGTGACCGGCGCGTGGCCGTCCGGTCCCTCGGGTCCGTGCAGCGGCAGGTAGAGCGGCAGTACGGCGTCGGGGTCGTCGCCGCCGAAGGCCTCGGCGCACACCCGGGTCATCTCGGTGAAGTCGGCGCGGGCCGCCTCCAGGTGGGTGACCACGATCGCCCGGGGCATGCCCACGGCCGCGCACTCGTCCCACACCATGCGGGTGGCGCCGTCCACGCCGTCCGAGGCGGAGACGACGAAGAGGGCCGCGTCCGCCGCTCGCAGACCGGCCCTGAGTTCTCCGACGAAGTCGGCGTATCCCGGGGTGTCCAGGATATTGATCTTGCAGCCGCCCCATTCCACCGGGACCAGCGAGAGCTGGACCGAGCGCTGCTGCCGGTGTTCGATCTCGTCGTAGTCGGAGACGGTCCCGCCGTCCTCGACCCGGCCCGCGCGGTTGACGGCCCCGGCCGTCAGCGCGAGCGCTTCCACCAATGTCGTCTTCCCGGATCCGCTGTGGCCGACCAGCACCACGTTCCGTACGGATGAGGGGTGGTCGGCCGTAGCTGCCCTGCCGGCGGCTCCGGGATGTGCACTCGCCTTGTCGCCCATGCCGTTCCTCCCGTATGGCTTTTCGTGTCTTGCACGGTGAGGTGGTGAGAGGGCGCGGCCGCGCGGATTCCTCCCCCGGCCCCGGCCAGGGAGAACCCCGGCGAGGGCGGCTTCGCGTGCCCGCGGTCTTTCCAGCGTTCCACTCCCGTCACGGTGCGTCCATACGTCGTACGGGAACGCGGGCGGTGAGGGTGCGCGGCGGTGGAGGTGCGCGGGCCTGGCTACGATGGGCCAGCCGGTGGCCAGCAGGGCCGCGCGGCCACACCGACCGTCGGGAAGGCCATGCTGAACAAGTACGCGCGTGCATTCTTCACGCGTGTCCTCACGCCGTTCGCCGCGTTTCTGCTCCGCCGGGGGGTGAGCCCCGACGCCGTCACCCTGCTGGGCACGGCCGGAGTGATGGCGGGGGCGCTGGTCTTCTTCCCCCGCGGGGAGCTCTTCTGGGGCACGATCGTCATCACCCTGTTCGTCTTCTCCGACCTGGTCGACGGCAACATGGCCCGCCAGGCGGGGATCTCCAGCCGCTGGGGCGCGTTCCTCGACTCCACGCTGGACCGCGTCGCGGACGGGGCGATCTTCGGCGGCTTCGCCCTCTGGTACGCGGGCCGCGGTGACGACAACGTGCTGTGCGCGGTCGCGATCTTCTGCCTGGCCAGCGGCCAGGTCGTCTCGTACACCAAGGCGCGCGGCGAGTCGATCGGGCTGCCGGTCGCCGTCAACGGCCTGATCGAGCGGGCCGAACGCCTGGTCATCTCGCTGGTCGCGGCGGGCCTCGCGGGACTGCACAAATTCGGGGTGCCGGGCATCCAGGTCCTGCTGCCGATCGCGCTGTGGATCGTGGCCGTGGGCAGTCTGGTCACGCTCATCCAGCGGGTGGTGACGGTGCGCCGCGAGGCCGCGGAGGCCGACGCCGCCGCCGCGAGCGAGGCCGCCTGATGCGGGAACGGCTGACGGACACGCTCTACGGACTGGGCTGGGCCACCGTCAAGAAGCTCCCCGAGCCGGTGGCCACGGGCCTGGGCCGGCGGATCGCGGACACGGTGTGGAAGCGGCGCGGCAAGAGCGTGCTGCGGCTGGAGTCCAACCTCGCGCGCGTGGTGCCCGACGCCTCCCCGCAGCGCCTGGCCGAGCTGTCGCGGGCCGGAATGCGCTCCTACATGCGGTACTGGATGGAGTCCTTCCGGCTGCCGGCCTGGAGCAAGGACCGGATGAAGACCGGTTTCGAGCCCCGCGACCTGCACCACCTCACCGACGGCCTCGCCGCCGGGCGGGGCGTGGTCCTGGCGCTGCCGCACATGGGCAACTACGACCTGGCGGGCGCCTGGGTCACCACCAAGCTCCGGACGCCGTTCACCACGGTCGCCGAGCGGCTCAAGCCCGAGACGCTCTACGACCGGTTCGTCGCCTACCGCGAGAGCCTCGGCATGGAGGTCCTGCCGCACACCGGCGGCGCGGCCTTCGGCACGCTGGCCAGGCGGCTGCGGGCGGGCGGCCTGGTCTGCCTGGTCGCGGACCGCGATCTGTCCGCCTCCGGCGTCGAGGTGAAGTTCTTCGGGGAGGCGGCGCGGATGCCCGCAGGGCCCGCGATGCTGGCCCAGCAGACGGGCGCGCTGCTGCTGCCCGTGACGCTCTGGTACGACGGCTCGCCCGTCATGCGGGGCAGGGTGCATCCGCCGATCGACGTGCCCGAGACGGGCACGCGCGCGGAGAAGACCTCCGTGATGACCCAGGCGCTGGCCGACGCCTTCGCCACCGGAATCGCCGAACACCCGGAGGACTGGCACATGCTGCAGCGGCTGTGGCTCGCCGACCTTGAGGAGCGCCGGGCGTGAGGATCGGCATCGTCTGCCCGTACTCCTGGGACGTACCGGGCGGCGTCCAGTTCCACATCAGGGACCTGGCCGAGCATCTGATCCGGCTCGGCCACGAGGTCTCCGTCCTCGCCCCCGCCGACGACGAGACGCCGCTGCCGCCGTACGTGGTCTCGGCGGGCCGGGCGGTCCCGGTCCCGTACAACGGCTCGGTGGCCCGGCTGAACTTCGGGTTCCTGTCCGCGGCCCGGGTGCGGCGGTGGCTGCACGAGGGCACGTTCGACGTCATCCACATCCACGAGCCCGCCTCGCCCTCGCTGGGCCTGCTGAGCTGCTGGGCGGCGCAGGGCCCGATCGTGGCGACCTTCCACACCTCCAACCCGCGCTCGCGGGCGATGATCGCGGCGTACCCCATCCTCCAGCCCGCCCTGGAGAAGATCAGCGCGCGGATCGCGGTGAGCGAGTACGCGCGGCGCACGCTGGTCGAGCACCTCGGCGGCGACGCGGTCGTCATCCCCAACGGCGTGGACGTCGACTTCTTCGCCAAGGCCGAGCCCCGGCCCGAGTGGCAGGGCGACACCCTCGGCTTCATAGGCCGCATCGACGAGCCAAGAAAGGGCCTGCCAGTCCTGATCAGGGCGCTGCCGAGGATCCTCGCGGAACGTCCGCGCACCCGGCTGCTGGTCGCGGGGCGCGGCGACGAGCAGGAGGCGGTGGCGTCCCTGCCGGCGGAACTGCGCTCGCGCGTGGAGTTCCTGGGCATGGTCAGCGACGAGGACAAGGCGCGCTTTCTGAGCAGTGTCGACGTGTACGTGGCGCCCAACACCGGCGGCGAGAGCTTCGGCATCATCCTCGTCGAGGCGCTCTCCGCCGGGGCGGCGGTGCTGGCGAGCGACCTGGACGCGTTCGCGCAGGTCCTGGACCAGGGCAGCGCGGGCGAACTGTTCGCCAACGAGGACGCGGACGCCCTGGCGACCTCGGCCCTGCGCCTCCTGGCCGACCCGGCCCGCCGGGCCGAACTCAGCGCCCGGGGCTCGGCGCATGTGCGGCGCTTCGACTGGTCGACGGTCGGGGCGGACATCCTGGCGGTGTACGAGACGGTGACGGACGGGGCGGCGTCGGTGGCGGCGGACGAACGCCCGGGGTTCATGGCGCGCTTCGGCCTGGCCCGCGACTGACCGAGGGGCCGGGGCCGCATCCCCCGACGGCTACGCCCCCCCGAGCGGGGCCTGCGGCCCCGGCACCCCGCCCTTCGTCTGCGGACCGCGCTGGGGCACCCGCGCAGTTCCCCGCGCCCCTGGGCACCTCGGGGGCGCCGCCTGCGGCCTCCGCACCCCCTCCCCGGGCTCCGCCCCAGGGCTTCTCGTCCGTCTGCGGACCGTGCTGGGGCACCCGCGCAGTTCCCCGCGCCCCTGGGCATCTGGGGTACGGCCCGTGCGTGATCGGCCCCGCACCTGGGGGCGCCCAGGGATACGGGCATCGCGCTCCCGACCCCGCGTGCGCGGGCACCCCCAGGGGCGCGGGGAACTGCGCGGTCAGCCCGGCACGGTCCGCAGACGAACAAGGGGCTCGGGGCGGAGCCCGGGGGCGGGCTTTGCGTCACCAACCCCGCGTGCGCGGGCACCCCCAGGGGCGCGGGGAACTGCGCGACCAGCCCGGCACGGTCCGCAGACGAAGGGCGCGGGGTGCGGGGGCCGCAGGCCCCGTCCGGGGGGACGGGGGCGTAGCCCCGGGAAGCCACCCCAGCCCTGCCCAGCCCTGCCCAGCCCCTCCCACCCCGGTGGGTTCGGGGAAGGGGCCGGGCAGGGGCCCGGTAGCCTTGCCGCCCGTGACCGTAACCCTCATCTGGATCGCCGTGGCCCTCGTGGCCACCGGCCTCTACCTCAGCTGGACCGCCGGTCGCCTCGACCGCCTGCACGCCCGTATCGACGCCGCCCGCGCCGCCCTCGACGCCCAGCTGCTGCGCCGCGCCTCGGTCACCCAGGAACTGGCCACCTCCGGCGTCCTGGACCCGGCAGCCTCCATCGTGCTGTACGAGGCCGCCCACGCGGCCCGCCAGGCCGAGGAGGAGCAGCGGGAGGTCGCCGAGAGCGAGCTGAGCCAGGCGCTGCGGGCCGTCTTCGGCGAGCCCGCCCAGGTCGACGCGGTCCGCGAGGCCCCCGGCGGGGTGGAGGCGGCGGAGGAGCTGGCCCAGGCCGTACGCCGCGTCCCCATGGCCCGCCGCTTCCACAACGACGCCGTACGCGCCGCCCGCGCCCTGCGCAGGCACCGCAAGGTCCGCTGGTTCCGGCTGGCCGGCCACGCCCCGTTCCCGCTGGCGTTCGAGATGGACGACGAGCCCCCGGCCGCGCTCGCGGACCGCCCGGGCTCGTAGCCGTACCCGGGACACCGTGGCCGCGAGCGCGACTGCGGCCCGGCACCGACCGCGGCCCGGCACCGACCGCGACCGGCCCGCGCCCCTCCCCCCACCAGGCCAAAACGATCCACCGCCTCCCCATTGGCCCTTGCAGTGGACTGGTCCGGCGGGCGACCCTCTGGGGCAGTAGGAAACCCCCTTCTCCACCCCAGCGAGGTCCCGTGTCCAGCACCCTCCCCACCACCGCCCAGAACCCCGAGACCGGCACCGCGCGCGTGAAGCGCGGCATGGCCGAGCAGCTCAAGGGCGGTGTGATCATGGACGTGGTCAACGCCGAGCAGGCGAAGATCGCCGAGGACGCGGGCGCCGTGGCTGTCATGGCCCTGGAGCGGGTCCCGGCCGACATCCGCAAGGACGGCGGCGTCGCCCGGATGTCCGACCCCAACATGATCGAGGAGATCATCGAGGCGGTCTCCATCCCGGTCATGGCCAAGTCGCGCATCGGCCACTTCGTCGAGGCCCAGGTCCTGCAGTCCCTCGGCGTCGACTACATCGACGAGTCCGAGGTCCTCACCCCGGCCGACGAGGTCAACCACTCCGACAAGTGGGCCTTCACCACCCCCTTCGTCTGTGGCGCCACCAACCTGGGCGAGGCCCTGCGCCGTATCGCCGAGGGCGCGGCCATGATCCGCTCCAAGGGCGAGGCCGGCACCGGCAACGTCGTCGAGGCCGTCCGCCACCTGCGCCAGATCAAGAACGAGATCGCCCGCCTGCGCGGCTTCGACAACAACGAGCTGTTCGCCGCCGCCAAGGACCTGCGCGCCCCGTACGAGCTGGTCAAGGAGGTCGCCGAGCTCGGCAAGCTCCCGGTCGTGCTGTTCTCCGCCGGTGGCGTCGCCACCCCGGCCGACGCCGCGCTGATGCGCCAGCTGGGCGCCGAGGGCGTCTTCGTCGGCTCCGGCATCTTCAAGTCGGGCGACCCGGCCAAGCGCGCCGCCGCCATCGTGAAGGCCACCACCTTCTACGACGACCCGAAGATCATCGCGGACGCCTCCCGCAACCTGGGCGAGGCCATGGTCGGCATCAACTGCGACACCCTCCCCGAGGCCGAGCGCTACGCCAACCGCGGCTGGTAAGGCACAGGTACCGAAGGACATGAGCAACACACCCGTCATTGGCGTCCTGGCCCTCCAGGGCGACGTACGGGAGCACCTGATCGCCCTGGCCTCGGCGGACGCCGTGGCCAGGCCGGTCCGGCGCCCCGAGGAGCTCGCCGAGGTGGACGGCCTCGTCATCCCCGGCGGCGAGTCCACCACCATCTCCAAGCTCGCGGTCCTGTTCGGACTGATGGAGCCGCTGCGCGCGCGCGTGGCCGACGGCATGCCCGTCTACGGCACCTGCGCCGGCCTGATCATGCTCGCCGACAAGATCCTCGACCCGCGCTCGGGCCAGGAGACGATCGGCGGCATCGACATGATCGTGCGCCGCAACGCCTTCGGGCGGCAGAACGAGTCCTTCGAGGCCACCGTCGAGGTCACCGGAGTCGGCCCCGTCGAGGGCGTCTTCATCCGGGCACCCTGGGTGGAGTCGGTGGGCGCGCGGGCCGAGGTCCTCGCCGAGCACGGCGGCCATATCGTCGCGGTCCGCCAGGGCAGCGCCCTCGCCACGTCGTTCCACCCCGAACTCACCGGCGACCACCGGATGCACGCCCTCTTCGTGGACATGGTGCGCGCCGCCCGGTGACCGGCTCCCGGTAGGATCTCTGGCGAACGACGCAGAATTGGTTACGCGAAGGAGACAGGCAGATGTCCGGCCACTCTAAATGGGCTACGACGAAGCACAAGAAGGCCGTGATCGACGCCAAGCGCGGCAAACTCTTCGCGAAGCTGATCAAGAACATCGAGGTCGCGGCCCGCACCGGGGGCGCCGACATCGACGGCAACCCGACCCTCTTCGACGCCGTGCAGAAGGCGAAGAAGCAGTCGGTGCCCAACAAGAACATCGACTCCGCGCTCAAGCGCGGCGCCGGTCTCGAGGCGGGCGGCGCCGACTACGAGACGATCATGTACGAGGGCTACGGTCCCAACGGTGTCGCGGTGCTCATCGAGTGCCTCACCGACAACCGCAACCGGGCCGCCTCCGACGTGCGCGTCGCCATGACCCGCAACGGCGGCTCGATGGCCGACCCGGGCTCCGTGTCGTACCTCTTCAACCGCAAGGGCGTCGTCGTCCTGCCCAAGGGCGAGCTCACCGAGGACGACGTCCTGGGCGCCGTCCTGGACGCGGGCGCCGAGGAGGTCAACGACCTCGGCGACTCCTTCGAGATCATCTCCGAGGCCACCGACCTGGTCGCGGTGCGCACCGCGCTCCAGGAGAACGGCATCGACTACGACTCGGCCGAGGCCAACTTCGTCCCGACCATGCAGGTCGAGCTGGACGAGGAGGGCGCGCGCAAGATCTTCAAGCTGATCGACGCGCTGGAGGACAGCGACGACGTGCAGAACGTCTTCGCCAACTTCGACGTCTCCGACGAGGTCATGGAGAAGGTCGACGCGTGACGCCGTAGTACGCGGGCGATTTCCGTAGCGCGCGGGCGTTTTCCGGCGGGCCGGTGGGACACATCCCACCGGCCCGCCGCCGTTGTCAGTGGCAGCGGATAGCCTGGCAGCAAGTCAAAGATCACCGAGGGGAGGGCGCGTGCGGGTACTGGGCGTGGACCCGGGGCTGACCCGGTGCGGCGTCGGTGTCGTCGAGGGCGTGGCGGGCCGCCCGCTGGCGATGCTCGGCGTCGGGGTGGTCCGCACGCCCGCCGACGCGGAGCTCGGCCACCGCCTGGTCGCCATCGAGCAGGGCATCGAGCGGTGGCTGGATGAGCACCGGCCCGAATTCGTCGCCGTGGAGCGGGTGTTCAGCCAGCACAACGTCCGGACGGTGATGGGCACCGCCCAGGCCAGCGCCGTCGCCATGCTCTGCGCCTCCCGGCGCGGCATCCCCGTCGCCCTGCACACCCCCAGCGAGGTCAAGGCCGCCGTCACCGGCAGCGGCCGGGCCGACAAGGCCCAGGTCGGGGCGATGGTGACCCGCCTGTTGAGGCTGGACTCCCCGCCCAAGCCGGCCGACGCGGCGGACGCGCTGGCCCTCGCCATCTGCCACATCTGGCGCGCCCCCGCCGTCAACCGCCTGCAACAGGCGCACGAGCAGGCCCGCCGTGCCCACCTCTCCGTAAAGAAGGTCCCGCGATGATCGCCTTCGTCAGCGGCCCGGTCGCCGCCCTCGCCCCCGACGCCGCGGTGGTCGAGGTCGGCGGCGTCGGCATGGCCCTGCAGTGCACGCCCAACACCCTGGCCACCCTGCGCGTCGGCCAACAGGCCAAGCTCGCCACGTCGTTGGTCGTCCGCGAGGACTCACTGACGCTGTACGGCTTCGCGGACGACGACGAGAAGCAGGTCTTCGAGCTGCTCCAGACCGCCAACGGAGTGGGCCCCCGCCTCGCCCAGGCGGTCCTGTCGGTGCACACCCCGGACGCGCTGCGCCGGGCCTTCGCCTCCGGCGACGAGAAGGCGCTGACCGCCGTGCCCGGCATCGGCAAGAAAGGCGCCCAGAAGCTCCTCATCGAGCTGAAGGACCGGCTCGGCGCGCCCGTCGGCAGTGCCCCGGCCGTCGGCGCCCCCGTCACGGCGGGCTGGCGCGACCAGCTGCACGCCGCCCTGATCGGCCTCGGGTACGCCACCCGCGAGGCCGACGAGGCGGTCTCCGCCGTCGCCCCCCAGGCGGAGGCAGCCGGGCCGCCGAACATCGGGGCGCTCCTGAAGGCCGCGCTCCAGACCCTCAACCGCGCGCGCTGACCGGCCCGGCCCGGCCCGTCCGACCCCCACCCTGCCCGACGCCTCCCGACCCGACGAGAGAACCGCACTGATGAACTGGGACGACACCGGATCCGAAGCCGACACCACCGACCCGAGGCTGGTCGACTCGGTGGCCGACGGCGAGGACCAGGCCGTCGAGGCCGCCCTGCGCCCCAAGGACCTGGAGGAGTTCGTCGGCCAGGAGAAGGTCCGCGAACAGCTCGACCTGGTGCTGCGGGCCGCCCGAGCGCGCGGCGCCACCGCCGACCACGTGCTGCTCTCCGGCGCCCCCGGCCTCGGCAAGACCACCCTCTCGATGATCATCGCGGCCGAGATGGGCGCCCCCATCCGCATCACCAGCGGCCCGGCCATCCAGCACGCGGGCGACCTCGCCGCGATCCTCTCCTCCCTCCAGGAGGGCGAGGTCCTCTTCCTCGACGAGATCCACCGGATGTCCCGGCCCGCCGAGGAGATGCTCTACATGGCGATGGAGGACTTCCGCGTCGACGTGATCGTCGGCAAGGGCCCCGGCGCCACCGCCATCCCGCTGGAGCTGCCCCCCTTCACCCTGGTCGGCGCCACCACCCGCGCGGGACTGCTGCCGCCCCCGCTGCGCGACCGCTTCGGCTTCACCGGGCACATGGAGTTCTACGAGCCGGCCGAGCTGGAGCGCGTGATCCACCGCTCGGCCCGGCTGCTCGACGTGGAGATCGACCCGGCGGGCGCGGCCGAGATCGCCGGCCGCTCGCGCGGCACGCCCCGTATCGCCAACCGCCTGCTGCGCCGCGTCAGGGACTACGCGCAGGTCAAGGCCGACGGCGTGATCACCCGCGAGATCGCCGCGGCGGCCCTGGGGGTGTACGAGGTGGACGGCCGCGGCCTTGACCGCCTCGACCGGGCGGTGCTCCAGGCCCTGCTGAAACTGTTCGGCGGCGGCCCGGTCGGCCTGTCCACGCTGGCGGTCGCGGTGGGGGAGGAGCGCGAGACCGTCGAGGAGGTGGCCGAGCCCTTCCTCGTACGGGAAGGGCTGCTGGCGCGCACCCCGCGCGGGCGCGTGGCCACCCCCGCGGCCTGGGCCCACCTGGGCCTGGTGCCACCCCAGCAGGGCCAGGGGGGCGGCACGGGAAGCGGACAACAGGGGCTCTTCGGGCCGTGACGGCGCGGGTGGGTGCACGGGGAGGAACCCGGGTGGGATGCTGGGCGTTGTTCCAGCTGTGCGGACTCGCTTAGACTCCGCCGATGCCGCCCTCGTATTTGCCGGTCGGCATACCCACCCCCAGATCAGGCCGCACTCCTTGCGCGGTCGTGCGAAGGAAGTTCGTCCCGTGAATCCCGTGACCCTTCTCCCCTTCATCATCCTCATCGGGGCCATGTTCCTCATGACCCGCTCCGCGAAGAGGAAGCAGCAGCAGGCCGCCGCCATGCGGAACGACATCCAGCCCGGCACCGGCGTCCGCACCATCGGTGGCATGTACGCCACCGTGAAGGAGATCGGCGACGACACGGTCCATCTGGAGGTGGCGCCGGGCGTCCACGCCGTCTACGCGAAGAACGCGATCGGCGCGGTCCTCTCCGACGAGGAGTACAACCGCATCGTGCACGGCGAGACGGAAGAGGTCTCCGACCTCCCGGCCGTGCCCGACGACGCCTCGTCGCTGACCGGGACCGCCGAGCACCCGGCCGCCGAGGCCGACGCGGCCGAGGCCGCCCCGGCGGACAAGATCGACCTGGGCAAGAAGGACGAGGCGGACGACGCCGCCGCGCCCAAGGACGGCAAGGCAGACGGCGGGTCGGACGCGAAGTAGCCGCTCTCGGTGACCGGCGGGCGCCCTCGCGCGCCCGCCGGTCCCGCCGAGGGTGACGACTTCCACGGGGGACGTCCCCACAACACTTCGTGGCCGCCCGGGCGCACACCCGGCGCGGGCGGTTGGACAGGGAGAAACGACAAGGTGGCAGCACCGAAGAAGGGCCGAAGGCCGGCGGGGGCCCAGGGCAGGCCGGGGCGCACCCTGGTCCTGTTCCTGATCGCCATGGTGGCCCTCGCGGGCGGCATGTTCGCCTCCGGGCACAACACGCCCCGCCTGGGCATCGACCTCGCCGGCGGTACGAGCATCACGCTCAAGGCGAAGGCCGAGCCCGGCCAGGAAAAGGCGATCAACAAGAAAAACATGGACACCGCGGTCTCGATCATGAACCGCCGTGTCAACGGTCTGGGTGTCTCCGAGGCCGAGGTCCAGACCCAGGGCGATCGCAACATCATCGTCAACATCCCCAAGGGGACGAACTCGGAGCAGGCCCGTCAGCAGGTCGGCACCACCGCCAAGCTGTACTTCCGGCCCGTCCTGACGGTCGCCGCCGGCACCCCCGCCAAGCCCCAGCCCAGCGGCTCGCCGAGCCCCTCGGCCAGCAAGGGCGCGGACAAGGCCGACAAGAACGCCGACAAGAACGGCGACAAGAACAAGCCGTCCTCGACGCCGTCGGCCAAGCCGAGCGCGAAGTCGACGCCGCAGGGCCGCGCCCTCACCGACGCCCTCAAGGCGGACGGCAAGCCCTCCCCGAAGATCACGCCGGGCATCCCGTCGACCCCTCCCAAGCCGGGTACGACGCCGGGTGCGACCCCGCCCGTGCCGCCCACGGGCGACGCGGCGGCCGTGGCCAAGCTCCAGAAGCAGTTCGAGGCACTCGACTGCTCCACCAAGGAGTCGCGTGCCAAGGCAACCACCGGTACCAAGCCTGGTGACACGATCGTGTCGTGCAGTCAGGAGGGTGACGCCAAGTACATCCTTGGCCCGGCCGAGGTCGACGGCACCGACGTCAAGAAGGCCAAGGCGGTCATTGAGCAGCAGACCGGCCAGTGGATCGTGCAGATGGACTTCACCGGTGGCGGCTCCAAGAAGTTCCAGAAGATCACCGGCAGGCTCTCGAAGCAGCAGTCCCCGCAGAACCAGTTCGCCATCGTTCTCGATGGCCAGACCGTCTCAGCCCCGTCTGTTCGGGTCGTCCTGAGCGGCAGCGCCGAGATCTCCGGCAGCTTCAACCAGCGCTCCGCCAACGACCTGGCGAACGTGCTCTCCTACGGCGCCCTGCCGCTCTCCTTCGAGGAGCAGAGCGTCACCACCGTCACCGCCGCGCTCGGCGCCGACCAGCTGCACGCCGGTCTGATCGCCGGCGCCATCGGCCTGGCGCTGGTCATCATCTACCTGGTGCTCTACTACCGGGGTCTGGCGCTGGTCGCGATCCTGAGCCTCGTGGTCTCCGCGGTGCTCACGTACGTGATCATGGCGCTGCTCGGTCCGGCCATCAACTTCGCGCTGAACCTGCCCGCGGTCTGCGGCGCCATCGTCGCCATCGGCATCACGGCGGACTCGTTCATCGTGTACTTCGAACGGATCCGGGACGAGATCCGCGAGGGCCGGACCCTGCGCCCGGCCGTCGAGCGGGCCTGGCCCCGCGCCCGGCGCACGATCATGGTCTCCGACTTCGTGTCGTTCCTCGCCGCCGCGGTGCTCTTCATCGTGACCGTCGGCAAGGTCCAGGGCTTCGCGTTCACGCTGGGCCTGACCACCCTGCTCGACATCGTCGTGGTGTTCCTCTTCACCAAGCCGGTGATGACGCTCCTCGCGCGCAAGCAGTTCTTCGCCGGCGGCCACCCGTGGTCCGGTCTGGATCCGCAGCGTCTGGGCGCCAGGCCGCCACTGCGCCGCTCCCGCCGCACCCCCGCCGCCCCCACCGACCCGAAGGAGGCGTGAGATGTCGCGACTCGGTCATCTCGGCGCCCGGCTCTACCGCGGTGAGGTCGGCTACGACTTCGTCGGCAAGCGGAAGATCTGGTACGGCATCTCGATCCTGATCACCATCACGGCCATCCTGGGCCTGGCGGTGCGGGGTCTGACGATGGGTATCGAGTTCGAGGGCGGCGCGGTCTTCACCACCCCGAAGACCTCCGCCTCGGTCGCCCAGGCGGAGGAGGTCGCGGAGCGCGCCTCCGGCCACGACGCGATCGTGCAGAAGCTCGGCAACAAGGGCCTGCGCATCCAGATCAGCGGTATCGACACCGCGAAGTCGGACACGATCAAGAACCAGCTCTCCAAGGAGCTCAAGGTCCCCGCCGAGGACATCAACGCCGACCTCGTCGGTCCCAGCTGGGGCGACCAGATCGCCAACAAGGCGTGGACCGGTCTGATCGTGTTCATGATCCTCGTGGTGATCTATCTGGCGATCGCCTTCGAGTGGCGCATGGCGCTCGCGGCCCTGGTCGCGCTGATCCACGACATCACGATCACCGTCGGTATCTACGCGCTGGTCGGCTTCGAGGTCACGCCGGGCACCGTGATCGGTCTGCTCACCATCCTCGGTTACTCGCTCTACGACACCGTCGTCGTCTTCGACGGTCTCAAGGAGGGCCAGCGGGGCATCACCAAGCAGACCAGGCTCACCTACAGCGAGATGGCCAACAAGAGCCTCAACGGCACCCTGGTGCGTTCCATCAACACCACGGTCGTCGCGCTGCTCCCGGTGGCGGGCCTGCTGTTCATCGGTGGCGGCGTCCTCGGCGCCGGCATGCTGAACGACATCTCGCTGTCGCTCTTCGTCGGCCTCGCGGCCGGCGCGTACTCGTCGATCTTCATCGCCACCCCGCTGGTCGCGGACCTCAAGGAGCGCGACCCGCAGATGAAGGCCCTCAAGAAGCGGGTGCTCGCCAAGCGGGCCGCCGCCGCGGCCAAGGGCGAGACCGCCGACGAGCCCCGTGACGCCGAGCCGCACGACGGCGAGGACGCGCAGGACGCGACCGCGACCGCCGGCGCGGTCGTCGGCCAGCGCCGCCAGCCCTCCCGCAACAACCGGGGGAAGCGCCGATGACGGTCTCCACCCAGGAGCTGCTGCTCAGCCGCATCCGTGACGTACCGGACTACCCGAAGCCGGGCGTGCTGTTCAAGGACATCACGCCGCTGCTCGCGGACCCGGCCGCGTTCACGGCCCTGACCGACGCCCTCGCCGAGCTGTGCGTACGCCACGGCGCGACGAAGATCGTCGGCCTGGAGGCGCGCGGCTTCATCCTGGCGGCCCCGGTCGCGGTCCGCGCCGGGATCGGCTTCATCCCCGTACGCAAGGCGGGCAAGCTCCCCGGAGCCACGCTCTCCCAGCGTTACGAGCTGGAGTACGGCACGGCGGAGATCGAGGTGCACGCCGAAGACCTGGCCGCGGGGGACCGCGTCATGGTCATCGACGACGTCCTGGCGACCGGTGGCACGGCCGAGGCCTCACTGGAGCTCATCCGGCGGGCCGGGGCCGAGGTGGCCGGAGTGGCCGTCCTGATGGAGCTCGGCTTCCTGGCCGGGCGCGAGCGGCTGGAACCCGCCTTGCGCGGGGCCCCGCTGGAGGCTCTCATCACGCTCTGACAACCTCACAGAAACACGGCGATGGGTGCCCCGGGGATTCTCCCCGGGGCACCCATCGCATTCTCGTCATACCCATGCCGTAAGAGGATCCAGGAATGGCTCTAAAGCATTTGTTTGATGGAGCGCTCGCTTGATTGGATCTTCTTGGTGTCACTGACCAGACACCTCAACAGGAGGTATTCATGTCGATCTCACGCACGCTTGCCACGTGGGCTGTCTCACTTCTCTCACTCGGTGCCGTGGCTGTCGGCGCTGCGCCGGCCGGCGCGAGCCCTGCCGTATCGGAGACGGCCTCAAGCCCCGTAGCCGCCGCAGCCTGCACCGGCTGGAAGAACGCGGGCAGTGTGCCCCTCAAGTGGACGTCGATCAGTGACGGCTGCGGCCACTTCGGCGCCCGGGGCATGAAGATGGGCTACGGGTGGACGGTGACCAAGGGCGGCAGCGTCTGCGTAAAGGTCAAGGGCTTCAACGCTCAGGGCCAGAAGACTTGGTACGACGCCGGTTGCGGCAAGAGTGGCTCGCTCAAGGTGTCGTGGGGAAACGTTGCAGGCGAGAAGGAGATCATGTTCAAGGGCGGCCCCTCCCTCGTTCGCTGGAACTGAGGTATGGCTTGGGCCGCTGAGGTTCTGATCACCGCCTGACCCGGGAGGGCCTGGGCAGATACAAGGGGCAACGAACGCCAGGAGGCGGGCGCCGGGGGAATCCGGGGCCCGCCTTCCGCGTTGACGCCGATGTGCCCGGTGAGGGCCGGTCGGGCAAGCCGAACCGGCCGCCCGCCCCGCCCCGGGACCGGAGGTCCTCCCCAAGGGCGCGGCGGCCCGGCTACAGCCGGTCACACCCGCCCGACACGAACCGGCCGCCCAGGATCGATACCATGGGGTTCCGGGCCTGACCGGGGGACCCGGACCCTCCCCCAGACCCCGTCCGGGGGGACCCCAGAGGAGCGCTCTTGCCAGACGAGGCCCAGCCACTCTCCGCCGAGCGGCCCGACCAGCAGGCCGAGCAGCCCACGGCGGCCCCCGCCGCGCCCCAGCAGCCCGCGGCGGAGCCCGAGCCGGCCACCCCGCAGACGCCCCAGCGGCCCCGCGCGGCGGCCCCGGCGCCCAAGGCCACGCCCCCCGCGAGCCCCCCGGCCCGCTCCGGCGGCGGCTCCTCCAACCGCGTCCGCGCCCGGCTCGCCCGCCTCGGTGTGCAGCGCACCTCCACGTACAACCCGGTCCTCGAACCGCTGCTGCGGATAGTGCGCGGCAACGACCCGAAGATCGAGAGCGCCACGCTGCGCCAGGTCGAGACGGCCTACCAGGTCGCCGAGCGCTGGCACCGCGGCCAGAAGCGCAAGAGCGGCGACCCGTACATCACGCACCCGCTCGCCGTCACCACCATCCTGGCCGAGCTGGGCATGGACCCGGCGACCCTGATGGCCGGGCTGCTCCACGACACGGTCGAGGACACCGAGTACGGCCTGGACACCCTGCGCCGCGACTTCGGCGACCAGGTGGCCCTGCTCGTCGACGGCGTCACCAAGCTCGACCGGGTCCAGTTCGGCGACGCGGCGCAGGCCGAGACCGTACGCAAGATGGTCGTCGCCATGGCCAAGGACCCGCGCGTCCTGGTCATCAAGCTCGCCGACCGCCTGCACAACATGCGCACCATGCGCTACCTCAAGCGGGAGAAGCAGGAGAAGAAGGCCCGCGAGACCCTGGAGATCTACGCTCCGCTCGCCCACCGCCTGGGCATGAACACCATCAAGTGGGAGCTGGAGGACCTCGCCTTCGCGATCCTCTACCCCAAGATGTACGACGAGATCGTCCGGCTGGTGGCCGAGCGGGCGCCCAAGCGCGACGAGTACCTCGCCATAGTGACCGACGAGGTCCAGTCCGACCTGCGCGCCGCCCGCATCAAGGCGACCGTCACCGGCCGCCCCAAGCACTACTACAGCGTCTACCAGAAGATGATCGTCCGCGGCCGTGACTTCGCGGAGATCTACGACCTGGTGGGCATCCGCGTCCTGGTGGACACCGTCCGCGACTGCTACGCGGCGCTGGGCACGGTCCACGCCCGCTGGAACCCGGTTCCGGGGCGGTTCAAGGACTACATCGCGATGCCCAAGTTCAACATGTACCAGTCGCTGCACACCACGGTCATCGGCCCCAACGGCAAGCCCGTCGAGCTCCAGATCCGCACGTTCGACATGCACCGCCGCGCCGAGTACGGCATCGCCGCGCACTGGAAGTACAAGCAGGAGGCCGTCGCCGGCGCCTCCAAGGTGCGCACCGACGTGCCGAAGAAGGCCGGCAAGGACGACCACATCAACGACATGGCTTGGCTGCGCCAGCTGCTCGACTGGCAGAAGGAGACCGAGGACCCCAGCGAGTTCCTGGAGTCCCTGCGCTTCGACCTGTCGCGCAACGAGGTCTTCGTCTTCACCCCCAAGGGCGATGTCATAGCGCTCCCGGCGGGTGCCACGCCCGTCGACTTCGCGTACGCGGTCCACACCGAGGTCGGCCACCGGACCATAGGCGCACGCGTCAACGGCCGGCTCGTACCGCTGGAATCGACGCTGGACAACGGCGACCTGGTGGAGGTCTTCACCTCCAAGGCGGCCGGCGCCGGGCCCTCGCGCGACTGGCTGGGCTTCGTCAAGTCGCCGCGCGCCCGCAACAAGATCCGCGGCTGGTTCTCCAAGGAGCGCCGCGACGAGGCGATCGAGCAGGGCAAGGACGCCATCGCGCGCGCCATGCGCAAGCAGAACCTGCCGATCCAGCGGATCCTCACCGGCGACTCGCTGGTCACCCTCGCCCACGAGATGCGCTACCCCGACATCTCCTCGCTGTACGCGGCGATCGGCGAGGGCCATGTGGCGGCCCAGGGCGTCGTCCAGAAACTGGTGCAGGCGCTCGGCGGCGAGGAAGCGGCCAACGAGGACATCGCCGAGTCGGCGCCGCCCTCGCGCGGACGCAGCAAGCGCCGGGCCAACGCCGACCCGGGCGTGGTGGTCAAGGGCGTCGACGATGTGTGGGTCAAGCTGGCCCGCTGCTGTACGCCCGTCCCCGGCGACCCGATCATCGGCTTCGTCACCCGCGGCAGCGGTGTCTCGGTGCACCGGGCGGACTGCGTCAACGTCGACTCGCTCTCGCAGCAGCCGGAGCGGATCCTCGAAGTCGAGTGGGCGCCCACCCAGTCGTCGGTCTTCCTGGTCGCCATCCAGGTCGAGGCGCTGGACCGCTCCCGGCTCCTGTCGGACGTCACCCGCGTCCTGTCCGACCAGCACGTCAACATCCTGTCAGCGGCCGTCCAGACGTCCCGCGACCGGGTGGCCACCTCACGCTTCACCTTCGAGATGGGCGACCCCAAGCACCTCGGCCACGTCCTGAAGGCCGTGCGAGGGGTGGAGGGCGTGTACGACGTGTACCGGGTGACGTCGGCCCGCCGGCCGTAACCCCCCGGAGCACAACGCCGAGGGCCCGGCCGTGTCACCACGGCCGGGCCCTCGTTCGTGCGTGCCGGAGGCCGCGC
Source organism: Streptomyces sp. NPDC005878 (assembly GCF_040629815.1). Lineage (NCBI taxonomy): Bacteria > Bacillati > Actinomycetota > Actinomycetes > Kitasatosporales > Streptomycetaceae > Streptomyces > Streptomyces sp. NPDC005878. The sequence goes on along the minus strand of NZ_JBEXWK010000015.1, from coordinate 81,650 downwards.
GGCGCGTCAGCCGCCGAACTCCTCCAGACCCTTCAGGGCCTGGTCGAGCAGGGCCTGGCGGCCCTCCAGCTCCTTGGCGAGCTTGTCGGCCCTGGCGTTGTTGCCGGCCGCGCGCGCCGCGTCGATCTGGCCGCGCAGCTTGTCGACGGCGGCCTGGAGCTGGCCCGTCAGACCCGCGGCACGCGCGCGTGCCTCCGGGTTGGTGCGGCGCCACTCGGACTCCTCCGCCTCCTTGAGGGCCCGCTCCACCGCGTGCATCCGGCCCTCGACCTTGGGACGCGCGTCGCGCGGCACGTGGCCGATGGCCTCCCAGCGCTCGTTGATGCCGCGGAAGGCCGCGCGGGCCGCCTTCAGATCGGTCACCGGGACGAGCTTCTCGGCCTCGACGGCCAGCTCCTCCTTGAGCTTGAGGTTCTCGGTCTGCTCGGCGTCACGCTCCGCGAAGACCTCGCCGCGCGCGGCGAAGAAGACGTCCTGGGCGCCGCGGAAGCGGTTCCACAGCTCATCCTCGGCCTCGCGCTGGGCGCGGCCCGCCGCCTTCCAGTCCGCCATCAGCTCGCGGTAGCGGGCCGCCGTGGTGGCCCAGTCCGTGGACGAGGAGAGCGACTCGGCCTCGACGACCAGCTTCTCCTTGGCCTTGCGGGCCTCCTCGCGCTGGGCGTCCAGCGAGGCGAAGTGCGCCTTGCGGCGCTTGGAGAACGCCGAGCGCGCGTGCGAGAAGCGGTGCCACAGCTCGTCGTCGGACTTCCGGTCGAGCCGGGGCAGGCCCTTCCAGGTGTCCACGAGCGCCCGCAGCCGCTCACCGGCCGAGCGCCACTGCTCGCTCTGCGCCAGCTCCTCGGCCTCGGCGACCAGCGCCTCCTTGGCGTGCTTGGCCTCGTCGGTCTGCTTGGCCTTCTGGGCCTTGCGCTCCTCGCGCCGCGACTCGACGGTCTCGACCAGCTTGTCGAGCCGCTTGCGCAGCGCGTCGAGGTCACCCACCGCGTGGTGCTCGTCCACCTGCGTGCGCAGGTGGTCGATCGCCGCCTGGGCGTCCTTCGCCGACAGGTCGGTGGTCCTCACCCGCCGCTCGAGGAGGCCGATCTCGACAACCAGGCCCTCGTATTTGCGCTCGAAGTAGGCCAGGGCCTCCTCGGGAGTCCCCGCCTGCCACGATCCGACGACGACTTCGCCCTCGGCTGTACGCACATACACGGTGCCCGTCTCATCGACGCGGCCCCACGGGTCGCTGCTCACAGCGCCTCCTCCACATGATGCCCACACGAGGGGTCCGGCCCTCACGGCATCGTCCACAGTTTCCGGGACGGGCCTCGCCCGTCCTCCACAGCGCGTTCGTCACCGCGCTGCACAACGCCAATCTAGGCGACCGGCCGCCCGGCTGTCCGCACTCAGCGCGGCCGAATTCCGCGGGTCAGTCCTTGTTGACGGCGGCCTTCGTGATGGTGACGGCCGTCTTGGGCGCACCGTCCCCGGCACCTCCCGCCACACCCGCCTTCGCGACCTCCTGGACGGCCTTGAGCCCGGCGGCGTCCATCGTGCCGAACGGCGTGTAGGTGGGCGGCAGTTTGGTCTCCTTGTAGACCAGGAAGAACTGGCTGCCGCCGGTGTGCGGCTGGCCGGTGTTGGCCATCGCGACGGTGCCCGCCGGGTAGGTGACCGTCCCCTCCGCGCCCGCCTTGCCCAGGGCCGTCAGGTTCTCGTCCGGAAGCGTGTAGCCGGGGCCGCCGGTGCCGTCGCCCTTGGGGTCGCCGCACTGGAGGACGAAGATCCCCTGCGTGGTCAGCCGGTGACACTTCGTGTTGTCGAAGTAACCCTTGTCGGCGAGGGACTTGAACGAGTTGACCGTGTGCGGCGTCTTCGCCGCCGCCATCGTGAACGCGATGTCGCCCGCGCTGGTCTTCAGCGACATCGTGTACGAGGCCTTCTGGTCGATCGCCATCTTCGGCTCCGGGGCCGAGTCCTTGCTCGCCGGGGGCGTCGGCGTCGCGGAGGGGGAGGCGGCGTCCGACTTCTTGTCGTCGTCGCCGTCGAAGGCTCCCGTGGCGAAGGCCGCCCCGCCCGCCGCGACGACCACCGCGAGGGTGGCCGCGATGACGGTGTTGCGGCGCTTGGCCTTGCGCCGGGCCTCCTCACGGCGACGCTGCTGACGCTCGAACTTCTCCCGGGCGAGCTGGCGCCGGCGCTGATCGCTGCTGACCACCGGTGGTCTCCTTGTGCGGTGTAGTGGCGTACGGACGCGTGTACGCGCGGACTGTGCCCGTACCGTATATGGGTTCGCTGTGACAGGAGCAGCGCCGGTAGGCTCTGAACAGCCGCAATCACCCGCCGTACGAGAAACTGAGGACGATCGTGCTCATTGCCGGGTTCCCCGCCGGGGCCTGGGGGACCAACTGCTACCTGGTCGCCCCCGCCGCCGGCGAGGAGTGCGTGATCATCGACCCGGGCCACCAGGCCGCCCAGGGAGTCGAGGACGCACTGAGGAAGCATCGGCTCAGGCCCGTCGCCGTCGTCCTCACCCACGGCCACATCGACCACTGCGCCTCGGTCGTCCCGGTCTGCGGCGCCCATGACGTTCCCGCCTGGATCCACCCCTCGGACCGGTACATGATGAGCGACCCGGAGAAGGCCCTCGGCCGCTCCTTCGGCGCGCAGATCATGGGCGAGCTGACCATCGGCGAACCGGACGACGTCAAGGAGCTGACGGACGGCGCCAAGCTGGAGCTCGCCGGGATGGAGCTCACCGTGTCGCACGCGCCCGGCCATACCAAGGGGTCGGTGACGTTCGGGCTGCCCGAGGCGGAGGACATCCCTCCGATCCTGTTCTCGGGCGACCTGCTCTTCGCCGGCTCCGTCGGACGCACCGACCTGCCCGGCGGCAGCCACGCCGAGCTCCTCGAGTCGCTGGGCCGCGTGTGCCTGCCGCTCGACGACTCGACCGTGGTGCTGTCCGGCCACGGCTCCCAGACCACCATCGGCCAGGAGCGCGCCACCAACCCGTATCTGCGGCAGGTGGCCGCCGGCCCGGGAGAGGGCATCGCCTCTCCCCGACGAGGAATGTGACGAGAAGCTTCCCCATGAGTACCTTCCAGGCTCCCAAGGGCACCTACGACCTGCTCCCGCCCGACTCGGCCCGCTTCCTCGCGGTGCGCGAGGCCATCGCGGCGCCCCTGAAGCGGTCGGGCTACGGCTACATCGAGACCCCCGGCTTCGAGAACGTCGAGCTGTTCGCGCGCGGTGTCGGTGAGTCCACCGACATCGTGACCAAGGAGATGTACGCCTTCGAGACCAAGGGCGGCGACCGCCTCGCCCTGCGCCCCGAGGGCACCGCCTCCGTGCTGCGCGCGGCCCTTGAGGCCAATCTGCACAAGGCCGGAAATCTGCCCGTCAAGCTCTGGTACTCGGGCTCGTACTACCGCTACGAGCGCCCCCAGAAGGGCCGCTACCGCCACTTCTCGCAGGTCGGCGCCGAGGCGATCGGCGCGGAGGACCCGGCGCTCGACGCCGAGCTGATCATCCTGGCGAACGACGCCTACCGCTCGCTCGGCCTGCGCCACTTCCGCATCCTGCTGAACTCGCTGGGCGACCAGGAGTGCCGTCCCGTCTACCGGGCCGCCCTCCAGGACTTCCTGCGCGGCCTCGACCTCGACGAGGACACCCTGCGCCGGGCCGAGATCAACCCGCTGCGCGTCCTCGACGACAAGCGGGACGCGGTCCAGAAGCAGCTGGCGGGGGCGCCGCTGCTGCGCGACTACCTGTGCGACGCGTGCAAGGCGTACCACGAGGAGGTCCGCGAGCTCCTGACCGCCGAGGGCGTGGCGTACGAGGACGACGCCCGGCTGGTGCGCGGCCTCGACTACTACACCCGCACCACCTTCGAGTTCGTCCACGACGGTCTGGGCTCGCAGTCCGCGGTCGGCGGCGGCGGCCGCTACGACGGCCTCTCCGAGATGATCGGCGGCCCCGCGCTGCCGTCGGTGGGCTGGGCGCTGGGCGTGGACCGCACGGTCCTGGCCCTGGAGGCCGAGGGCGTCACCCTCGACATCCCCTCCGCCACCAGCGTGTTCGCGGTGCCGCTCGGCGAGGAGGCACGGCGGGTGCTGTTCCGGGTGGTCACCGAGCTGCGCAGGTCCGGGGTGGCGGCCGACTTCAGCTTCGGCGGCAAGGGCCTCAAGGGCGCCATGAAGAACGCCAACCGCTCCGGTGCCCGCCTCACCCTGGTCGCGGGCGAGCGGGACCTGGCCGAGGGCGTGGTCCAGCTCAAGGACATGGAGTCCGGCGACCAGGTGGCGGTCCCTCTCGCGGACGCCGTCGAGGCCGTGCGCGCGCGCCTGGTCTGACGGCCGCGTCAACTCGGTACGTACGGCGTCGTCCTGATGGATGACGCCGGTGGCGAAGTGCCAAGTCCGGTCCCCGCGGGCCGGACTCGGCACCGCCGCCGCCGTCGTCCTTATCCGCATCGAACGGTGGCCGGGCCATGGATTGCGGCACAATGGCCCTGCCCAGCAGCCACGGAATGACGGAACGGCGATATGACCACAACAGTTGACGACGTCTCCTTTGGCCAGGAGCAGGTGAGCACCGAGGGCACCGTCGGGGCCGGCCGCGCGTTCGCGTGGCTCCTGGTGATCACGGGCGCCGCCGGACTGCTCGCGGCCTGGGTCATTACGCTCGACAAGTTCAAGCTGCTGGAGGACCCGAACTTCACCCCGGGATGCAGCCTCAACCCGGTGGTCTCCTGCGGCAACATCATGAAGAGCGACCAGGCCTCGGCGTTCGGCTTCCCGAACCCGATGCTGGGGCTCGTGGCGTACGGGATCGTCATCGCGGTCGGCATGAGCCTGCTGGCGGGCGCCCGCTTCCGGCGCTGGTACTGGCTGACCCTCAACGCCGGCACGCTCTTCGGCGTCGGATTCTGCGCCTGGCTGCAGTTCCAGTCGCTGTACCGGATCAACGCGCTGTGCCTGTGGTGCTGCCTGGCCTGGGTCGCCACGATCCTCATGTTCTGGTACGTGACCTCGCACAACATCCGCCGCGGCCTGCTGCCGGCGCCGGGCTGGTTGAAGTCGTTCCTGTCGGAGTTCACCTGGGTGCTGCCGGTGGTGCACGTCGGGATCATCGGCATGCTGATCCTGACCCGCTGGTGGGACTTCTGGACCAGCTGACGCGACGGGCTTGGGTGGCCCCTGTTCACGGCCCTACAGGGCCTGAGCAGGGGTTTTCGCCGTCCTGACGGCATTGTCAGTGGGGTGGCATAGGGTTCTTGACGTGGAGCCCGACCTGTTCACCGCAGCCGCAGAGGACCGCCAGGAGAAAGACCCGGCGGGCAGCCCTCTGGCCGTCCGGATGCGCCCGCGCGTCCTCGACGAAGTCGTGGGCCAGCAGCATCTGCTGAAGCCCGGCTCACCGCTGCGCCGCCTGGTGGGGGAGGGGAGCGGCGGTCCCGCCGGGCCCTCCTCCGTGATCCTCTGGGGCCCGCCCGGCACCGGCAAGACGACCCTGGCGTACGTGGTGTCGAAGGCGACCAACAAGCGGTTCGTCGAGCTCTCCGCGATCACCGCGGGCGTCAAGGAAGTGCGGGCCGTGATCGACGGGGCCCGCCGGGCCATCGGCGGCTTCGGCAAGGAGACCGTCCTCTTCCTCGACGAGATCCACCGCTTCTCCAAGGCCCAGCAGGACTCGCTGCTCCCGGCGGTGGAGAACCGCTGGGTCACGCTGATCGCGGCCACCACCGAGAACCCGTACTTCTCGGTGATCTCCCCGCTGCTCTCCCGCTCCCTGCTGCTCACCCTGGAGCCGCTCACCGACGACGACCTGCGCGCCCTGCTGCGCCGGGCGGTCGCGGAGGAGCGCGGTCTCGGGGGCGCGGTGACGCTGGCCGAGGACGCGGAGGCGCATCTGCTGCGGATCGCGGGCGGTGACGCGCGGCGCGCGCTGACCGCCCTGGAGGCGGCGGCGGGTTCGGCCCTGGCCCAGGAGGAGCGGGAGGTCACGCTCCGGACGGTCGAGGAGACGGTCGACCGGGCGGCCGTGAAGTACGACAAGGACGGCGACCAGCACTACGACGTGGCGAGCGCCCTGATCAAGTCGATCCGCGGCTCGGACGTGGACGCGGCGCTGCACTACCTGGCGCGGATGATCGAGGCCGGCGAGGACCCGCGGTTCATCGCCCGACGGCTGATGATCTCCGCGAGCGAGGACATCGGCCTCGCGGACCCGACGGCGCTGCCGACGGCCGTCGCCGCCGCCCAGGCGGTCGCCATGATCGGCTTCCCCGAGGCGGCCCTCACCCTCAGCCACGCCACCATCGCCCTGGCCCTGGCCCCCAAGTCGAACGCGGCGACGACCGCGATCGCCGCCGCGATGGAGGACGTGCGCAAGGGCCTGGCCGGTCCGGTCCCGCCGCATCTGCGCGACGGCCACTACAAGGGCGCGGCCAAGCTCGGCCACGCCCAGGGGTACGTGTACCCGCACGACGTGCCGGGCGCGATCGCCGCCCAGCAGTACGCACCGGACGCGGTCGCCGACAAGCGCTACTACGAGCCCACGCGCTACGGCGCGGAGGCGCGGTACGCGGACGTGGTGGAGAAGGTCCGCGAGCGGCTGGGCCGGAGCGAGTAGGACCCCGCCCGCCCTGGCACCCCGCCCCGGGCGCTCCCGCCTCGGCACCCCGCCCCGGGCGCTCCCGCACTCGGCGCCCCGCTCCCGGCGCCCCTCGGCCGGCCGGTCCGAGGCCGTGGCCCCTCAGTCCGCCGCCGCCTCGAAGAGCCGTCGCATGGCCCGGCGCAGCTGGCCGAGGCCGGTCACCGGCTCCGGGAACTCGAACCGCGCGTCGAAGCAGCGCCCGTCGGTGTCCCGGAACCGCACCCGCAGCCCGAACCGGTCGAGCGCCAGCGGCGTGACCGAGGCCGTGCCCCGGTCCCCGCCGGGTCCGAGCCGGGCCACCAGACCGCACAGCGAGCGCACCTGCTCGCCGTGGTGGGCGTGGAGGTGCTGGAGCAGCTCGCTCTCGTCCCGGACCAGCGGATCGGGCTCGGCGGCGGCGAACGCCTCGGGCTCCACCGCGCTCGCGCCCCACAGATCGTCCACGTACGCCTCGTTCACCTCCAGGCGCAGCGTCATGCTGCCGGGCGGCGCGAGGCCGGGGACGCGGGTGAGCCAGCCGGTGATCCAGGCGCGTCCCCGGATACGGTGGGGGACGGAGACCGGCGCCACATCGGTGATCTCCAGCACGGCGGACAGCTCGTCGTCCTGGGCGTGCGTCGCGGCCCGTACGGCGGGGGAGTCGGCGGGGAAGAGCAGGAACAGATCGCCCTCGGGACCGACGTTGCGCAGCCGGGGCATCAGCTGCTCCGGGCGGGCCGCTTCGAGGCCGGTCGGGAGGAGCACCGACGAGCAGGTACTATGTACGAGAGTTCGTGTGCGCTCGGCTGCTGACGGCATCCGCGCGATTTCATGTCCGCTGGGACGCGGCTGACCACGATCTGATCGGACCTCCGTCACGTGACCGGTGGCATGCTGCGCACCGGTACCGGCCCCGTTCTGCGGGCCGGTGGAGCCGGCCCCTTCTGCGGGTGCGGCCTTCTTCGTGCTGTCCGTGACGTGACTGGTGTTCCCCGGACGAGACATACGATCTCCTTGAGTAAGGTGAGCCTAACCTAACCCAACCATGGAGGTTTGGAGAACGTGCCTAACCAGTCGCGTCCCAAGGTCAAGAAGTCCCGTGCGCTCGGTATCGCGCTGACGCCGAAGGCCGTCAAGTACTTCGAGGCCCGTCCGTACCCGCCGGGCGAGCACGGCCGTGGCCGCAAGCAGAACTCGGACTACAAGGTCCGTCTGCTCGAGAAGCAGCGTCTGCGCGCCCAGTACGACATCTCTGAGCGTCAGATGGCGCGTGCCTACGACCGCGCCAAGAAGGCCGAGGGCAAGACGGGCGAGGCGCTGGTCGTCGAGCTCGAGCGCCGCCTCGACGCCCTGGTCCTGCGTTCGGGCATCGCCCGCACCATCTACCAGGCCCGCCAGATGGTCGTTCACGGCCACATCGAGGTCAACGGTGGCAAGGTCGACAAGCCGTCGTTCCGTGTCCGTCCGGACGACGTCATCACCGTGCGCGAGCGCAGCCGTGAGAAGCACCCCTTCCAGGTGGCCCGCGAGGGTGGCTACGCCGGCGAGGGCGAGACCCCGCGCTACCTCCAGGTGAACCTGAAGGCCCTGGCCTTCCGCCTGGACCGTGACCCGAACCGCAAGGAAATCCCGGTCATCTGCGACGAGCAGCTCGTCGTCGAGTACTACGCCCGCTGATCCGGGTGCGGTAGTCAGCGCTCCGCGCTGCGGCCCGCCGTCTCCCCGCTCCGTACGGAGCGAGGGGCGGCGGGCTCTCGCGTTCTCGGGGCCGCCTGCTCGCGGGCCGCGGGCACCTCGGGGGCGCTCCCGTCCGCGCCCGCCAGCGCCCGGGCCACCGCCGCGTCCGGACCGAGCCCGCGGCCCCGGCGCCGGAACGTCTCGTACGCCGCCCCGCCCAGGCGCTCCCGGGCCCGCCGCTCGCACAGCACATGGGCCGCGTTGAAGCACTCCGAGCCGAACAGCGGCAGCCCCACCGACGGCCAGATCCCCTCGGCCGCCCCCTGGAGCACGGCCGCCTCCGCCGGATCGCCGCCGTCCACCGCGACCAGCGCCATCAGCTCCAGCGCCAGCACCGTCCCCAGCAGGTCGTGGAAGGCGTGGTCGATCTCCAGGCACTCGGCCAGCAGGGTCCGCGCCCGCTCCAGGTCCTCGCCGTGCCAGGCCGCGTACCCGAGGACGTACAGCGCGTACGCCCTGGCCCAGCGCTCCCCGTGGTTCTCGCAGACCTCCACCACCTGCTCGCACATCACCACGGCCTCGCGCAGCTGCCCGCGGAAGGCCACCGCCATCGCCAGCTCGACCCGCGCCATCAGGACGTTGCTGTTGAGCTCGCCGATCTCCTCGTACTGCGCGAGCGCCGCCCGCAGCAGCTCCTCCGCCCTCGGCATGTCGTCCGAGACCAGCGCCAGACAGCCCGTGCGGTGCACCGCGTACGCGCGCGCCACCAGGTCGCCGGTGCGCTCGGCCTCCTCGCGGCACTCGTGCAGGGCCGCGATCGCCGCCGCCGTGTCGCCGCGCAGCACCGAGACGTAGCCGAACACCCACAGCGCCTTGAGCCGGGCGCCGTCGTGGTCGCCGCCCTCGGCTTCCAGGACCAGTGCCAGCCAGTGCGCGCCCTCCGCCAGCCGCCCGCAGCCCACCCAGCAGAACCAGAGCGTGGCCGCCAGGTACTGGGCCAGCCGGGTGTCCCGCCCGCAGTCGAGCGAGTGGTCCATCGCGGCCCGCAGATTGGGCAGATCCGCCTCCACCCGCACCGCGACCTCCGCCTGGCGCGGGCTGAACCAGTCCAGCTCGCACCAGGTGGCGAGCCCCAGGTACCAGTCGCGGTGACGCCGGCGCAGCCGCTCGGCGTCCCCGGTCGCCGCCAGCCAGTCGGCGCCGTACTCCCGTACGGTGTCGAGCATCCGGTAGCGCACCCCCGCCGGGCCGTCCTCGCGCACCACCAGCGAGTGCTCCAGGAGGTCCTGGAGCACGTCGAGCACGGACTCGGGCGGCAGGTCCGGGCCGACGCAGATGTACTCGACGGCCTCCAGGTCGAACGGCCCCGCGAACACCGAGAGCCGCGCCCACAGCAGCCGCTGCGCCGGGGTGCACAGCTCATGGCTCCAGCCGATCGTGGTGCGCAGGGTCTGGTGGCGCGCGGGCACCCCGCGCCCGCCGCCGGTCAGCAGCCGGAACCGGTCGTCCAGGCGGCGCAGCACCTGCTCCACCGAGAGCGCGCCCAGCCGTCCGGCCGCCAGCTCCAGCGCCAGCGGGATGCCGTCGAGCCTGCGGCACAGCTCCAGGGCGGTCGCGGCCGGCCCGTCGGCGAGGGTGAAGCCGGGGCGGACTGCGGCGGCCCGGTCGGCGAAGAGCTCCACCGCGTCCTCGTCGTCCAGCGGCGCCAGTGGCAGCAGCCGTTCCCCGGCCAGCCGCAGCGGCAGCCGCCCGGCGGCGAGCACCCGCAGCCCGGGGCAGTCCCGCAGCAGCGCGCCGACCAGCTCCGCGCAGGCCTCCACGACCTGCTCGAAACCGTCCAGGACCAGCAGCAGGGTGCGCTCGGCGAGGTGGTCGAGGAGGATGCGGCGCGGCGGGCGGCTGGTGTGGTCGGTGAGGCCGAGCGCCTCCACCACCGCGTGGTCGAGCAGGTCCGGGTCGGTGAGCGTGGACAGGTCCGCGGGCCGGACCCCGTCGCAGTAGCGTTCCTGCGCGGCCGCGGTGGACGCGGCGCGCAGCGCCAGCCGGGTCTTGCCGACACCGCCGACCCCGACCACGGTGACCAGCCGCGCCTCGGCCAGCAGCCCGTGCAGCGCGGCCAGTTCACGTTCTCGCCCGACGAAGCGGTTCAGCTCTGAGGGCACAGGGGAGCGCATGGGACACGCAGAGTACTCAAGGGTGAGCGCTGCGTACAAGCGGGTGATGGGACTCCGCTCGCGCGCGCTCCGAATGCGGTAGGGGGCAAGACCCTCGGCGCGATAGGGTCGGGAGACAACTTTTCTTGTCCGACGGTCGATGCGCAGGGAGCGGTGCGAAGTGTCCGGTGGAGAGGTGGCCGGGATCCTGGTGGCCGTCTTCTGGGCGATCCTGGTGTCCTTCCTCGCCGTAGTCCTCGTACGGCTGGCCCAGACGCTGAAGGCGACGACCAAGCTGGTGGCCGAGGTGACCGAGCAGGCCGTCCCGCTGCTCGCGGACGCCTCGACGGCCGTGCGCTCGGCGCAGACCCAGCTGGACCGGGTCGACGCGATCGCCTCGGACGTCCAGGAGGTCACCTCCAACGCCTCGGCGCTCTCCACCACGGTCGCCTCGACGTTCGGCGGCCCGCTGGTGAAGGTCGCGGCCTTCGGCTACGGGGTGCGCCGGGCCATCGGACGGAAAACCGGGCCCGCCGAGCCGCCTCGTACGGTGATCGTCGGGCGGACTCTGCCGTCCGCGCGGCGGAGGAAGCGAAAGGGCTGAGGCTGCGATGTTCCGCCGTACGTTCTGGTTCACCGCGGGCGCCGCGGCCGGTGTGTGGGCCACCACCAAGGTCAACCGGAAGCTGAAGCAGCTGACCCCCGAGTCGCTGGCCGCGCGCACCGCCGACAAGGCGATCGAGGCGGGCCACCGGCTCAAGGACTTCGCGCTCGACGTGAAGGCGGGCATGGCGCAGCGCGAGTCCGAACTCAACGACGCGCTGGGCCTGAACGCCTCCAACGTGCGCGAACTCCCGGCGCAGCGCCGCCTCGCGGCCATCGACCAACCCAACCAGCAGAACCCGAAGATCTCCTACAAGAAGATCTCGTACAACCGGAATGAGGACCACTGATGGAGTCGGCTGAAATCCGCCGCCGCTGGCTGAGCTTCTTCGAGGAGCGCGGTCACACCGTCGTCCCTTCGGCGTCGCTCATCGCGGACGACCCGACTCTGCTCCTGGTCAACGCGGGCATGGTGCCGTTCAAGCCGTACTTCCTGGGTGAGACCAAGCCGCCCGCCCCGCGCGCCACCAGCGTGCAGAAGTGCGTGCGTACGCCGGACATCGAAGAGGTCGGCAAGACCACCCGGCACGGCACGTTCTTCCAGATGTGCGGCAACTTCTCCTTCGGCGACTACTTCAAGGAAGGCGCCATCCAGTACGCCTGGGAGCTGCTCACCAGCCCCGTGGCCGACGGCGGTTTCGGCCTGGAGCCGGAGAAGCTCTGGATCACGGTCTACCTCGACGACGACGAGGCCGAGCAGATCTGGCGCGAGAAGATCGGCGTCCCGGCCGAGCGCATCCAGCGCCTGGGCAAGAAGGACAACTTCTGGTCCATGGGCGTCCCCGGCCCCTGCGGTCCCTGCTCCGAGATCAACTACGACCGCGGCCCCGAGTTCGGCGTCGAGGGCGGCCCGGCCGTCAACGACGAGCGGTACGTGGAGATCTGGAACCTGGTCTTCATGCAGTACGAGCGGGGCGCCGGCGAGGGCAAGGAGGACTTCCCGATCCTCGGCGACCTGCCGTCGAAGAACATCGACACGGGTCTCGGCCTCGAACGCCTCGCCATGATCCTCCAGGGCGTACAGAACATGTACGAGACCGACACCCTGCGCGTGGTCATGGACAAGGCCACCGAGCTGACCGGTGTGCGCTACGGCGACCAGCACACCACCGACGTCTCCATGCGAGTGGTGGCCGACCACATCCGTACGTCCGTGATGCTCATCGGCGACGGGGTCACCCCCGGCAACGAGGGCCGCGGCTATGTGCTGCGCCGCATCATGCGCCGCGCCATCCGCAACATGCGCCTGATGGGCGCCACCGGCCCGGTCGTCCAGGAGCTCATCGACGTCGTGATCGACACGATGGGGCAGCAGTACCCGGAGCTGATCACCGACCGCAAGCGCATCGAGACGGTCGCGCTCGCCGAGGAGGCCGCCTTCCTCAAGGCCCTCAAGGGCGGCACCAACATCCTGGACACCGCCGTCACCGAGACCAAGGCCGGCGGCGGCACGGTCCTCGCCGGTGAGAAGGCGTTCCTGCTCCACGACACGTGGGGCTTCCCGATCGACCTCACCCTGGAGATGGCCGCCGAGCAGGGTCTCTCGGTGGACGAGGACGGCTTCCGCCGTCTGATGAAGGAGCAGCGCGAGCGGGCCAAGGCCGACGCCAGGGCCAAGAAGACCGGCCACGCCGACCTGTCCGCCTACCGTGAGGTGGCCGACGGCTCCGGCGAGACCGACTTCACCGGCTACACGCTCACCGAGAACGAGTCGAGGATCGTCGGCCTGCTCGTCGACGGCGTGCCCTCGCCCGCCGCCTCCGAGGGCGACGAGGTCGAGGTCGTCCTCGACCGCACCCCCTTCTACGCCGAGGGCGGCGGCCAGCAGGCCGACCAGGGCCGCATCAGGCTCGACAGCGGCGCGGTCATCGAGGTCCGCGACGTGCAGAAGCCGGTCCCCGGCGTCCACGTCCACAAGGGCGTCGTCCAGGTCGGCGAGGTCACCGTCGGCGCCTCGGCCTACGCCGTCATCGACACCCGGCGTCGGCGCGCCATCGCCCGCGCCCACTCCGCCACGCACCTCACCCACCAGGCCCTGCGCGACGCGCTCGGCCCGACGGCCGCCCAGGCCGGCTCGGAGAACTCCCCGGGCCGCTTCCGCTTCGACTTCGGCTCGCCCAACGCCGTCCCCGGCACGGTCATGACCGACGTCGAGCAGAAGATCAACGAGGTGCTCGCCCGCGAGCTGGACGTCCAGGCCGAGGTCATGTCGATCGACGAGGCCAAGAAGCAGGGCGCCATCGCCGAGTTCGGCGAGAAGTACGGCGAACGCGTCCGCGTCGTCACCATCGGGGACTTCTCCAAGGAGCTCTGCGGCGGCACGCACGTCCACAACACCGCCCAGCTGGGCCTGGTGAAGCTGCTCGGCGAGTCGTCCATCGGCTCCGGCGTGCGCCGTATCGAGGCTCTGGTCGGCGTGGACGCCTACCACTTCCTCGCCCGCGAGCACACGGTCGTCGCCCAGCTCCAGGAGCTGGTCAAGGGCCGTCCCGAGGAGCTTCCCGAGAAGATCTCCGCCATGCTCGGCAAGCTGAAGGACGCCGAGAAGGAGATCGAGAAGTTCCGCGCGGAGAAGGTGCTCCAGGCCGCCGCCGGGCTCGCCGAGAGCGCCAAGGACGTCCGGGGTGTCGCCCTGGTCACCGGCCGGGTGCCGGACGGCACCTCCGCCGACGACCTGCGCAAGCTCGTCCTCGACGTGCGCGGCCGCATCCCCGGCGACCGCCCGGCGGTCGTGGCCCTGTTCACCACGGCCAACGGCCGTCCCGTGACGGTCATCGCCACCAACGAGGCCGCCCGTGAGCGCGGTCTCAAGGCCGGTGAGCTGGTGCGTACCGCCGCCAAGACCCTCGGTGGCGGCGGTGGCGGCAAGCCGGACGTCGCCCAGGGCGGCGGCCAGAACCCGGACGCGGTCGGCGACGCCATCGACGCCGTCGAGCGCCAGGTCGGCGAGACCGTCTGATGCGACGCGGACGACGTCTCGCGATCGACGTCGGGGACGCCCGGATCGGGGTCGCCTCGTGCGACCCCGACGGGGTCCTCGCCACGCCGGTGGAGACCGTGCCGGGACGTGATGTCCCGGCCGCCCACCGGCGGTTGCGTCAACTCGTCGAGGAGTACGAGCCCATCGAGGTCGTCATGGGGCTGCCTCGCTCCCTCAGCGGGGGCGAGGGGCCGGCGGCCGTCAAGGTGCGCAAGTTCGCCCAGGAACTGGCGAAGGGCATCGCTCCGGTGCCGGTCCGGCTGGTCGACGAGCGTATGACGACGGTCACCGCCACCCAGGGGCTGCGCGCCTCCGGGGTGAAGGCCAAAAAGGGCAGGTCGGTCATCGACCAGGCCGCCGCGGTGATCATTCTCCAGACCGCGCTTGAGGCCGAACGGGTGTCAGGACGCCCGCCGGGCGAGGGCGTCGAAGTGGTTATCTGATCGCGATACGGTAACGTTCCGCGCGATGCGGCGACATTCGAACAGCAGCCGCACAGCAAAAGAGGCGGACCGTCCGGATGCCTCGCGGCTCTAGGGGACCGATGACTGAGTATGGCCGGGGCGCAGGCTCCGAACCGTGGCATCCCGAGGATCCCCTCTACGGGGACCAGGGGTGGGGCGCGCAGCAGACCGCGCCCGGTCAGACTCCGTACGGCGACCAGCAGGGTGGGCAGCAGTACGCCCAGCAGCAGCACGAGCAGCAGCATCCGGAGCAGCAACAGCACCAGCAGCACCAGCAGCATCCTCAGCACGACCAGCACCAGCAGCACCCTCACCAGCAGTACGCGCAGCAGCCGCAGGAGTCCTACGGGCAGCAGCCGCAGTACGGCGAGCAGCCCCAGCAGGGCTACCCGCAGGAGCAGCAGTACGCCCAGCAGGCGCAGTACCACGCGGGATGGGACACCGGCCAGCAGGCCGCCATGCCCTACGCGGGCCAGCAGCCCGAGGGCTACCCCGCCTACGGCACCGAGACCCAGGACTACTACGGCACGCCCGAGGCGTACCCGCCGCCGCAGCCCCCGGGCCGGCGGCGGACGGTGCCCGAGCAGGCGCCCGAGTGGAACCCCGAGGAGCAGGAGCCGGAGGAGGAGAACCACCCCTTCTTCAGTGACGGCGACGGCGACGGCGGCCGGCGCGGGTCAGAATCCGACGAGGACGACGACGAGCCGCGCTCCCGGCGCGGCGGCGCGGGCCGTGACCGCCGGGGCAAGAGCAAGAAGAAGAAGGGCAAGAGCGGGCGCGCCTGCCTGGTGCTCGTGGTCGTCTTCTCGCTCGGCGTGGGCGGCGCGGGCTACTTCGGCTACCAGTTCTGGCAGAAGAAGTTCGGCGCGGCCCCCGACTACGTGGGAACCGGCTCCACCCCCGTCCAGGTGGAGATCCCGCCGGGCGCCGGCGGGTACGAGATCGGCAGCATCCTGGCCAAGGCCGGCGTGGTCAAGAGCCAGGGCGCATTCGTCTCCGCGCAGAACGAGAACCCCAAGGGCAAGACCCTCCAGGCCGGCGTCTACACCCTGAACAAGGGGATGTCGGCGGCCAACGCGGTCGCGGCCATGCTCAACCCGGCCAGCCGCAACAACCTCATCATTCCCGAGGGCAAACGCAACGCCTGGGTCTACGAGCAGATCGACAAGCGCCTCGAACTCAAGGCGGGCACGACCAAGGACGTCGCCAAGAGCCAGGCGAAGAAGCTCGGCCTGCCCGACTGGGCGAACGACAACAAGGACATCCAGGACCCGCTGGAGGGCTTCCTCTACCCGGCCAGCTACCCGGTCGCCAAGGGCACCAAGCCCGAGGACGTGCTGCGCAAGATGGTCGCGCGCGCCAACACCGAGTACGGCAAGGTCGACCTGAAGGGCATGGCGTCCAAGCTCGGCCTGAAGTCGCCGCTCCAGCTCATCACGGTCGCCAGCCTCGTCCAGGCGGAAGGCAAGTACAAGCACGACTTCGACAAGGTCGCGCGGGTCGTCTACAACCGCCTCAAGCCCAACAACACCGAGACCTACGGCCTGCTCGACTTCGACTCCACGGTCAACTACGCCAAGAGCCAGTCGACCCTGGACATCGGCGCCGTCAAGCACCTGCGGGACTTCAAGCACCCCTACAACACGTACTACATCCACGGCCTGCCGCCCGGCCCCATCGGCAACCCCGGTGAGTCCGCGCTGCACTCGGCGCTCAACCCGACGCCCGGCCCGTGGTACTACTTCGTCTCCGTCACCGAGAACAACACGCTGTTCGCGGTCACCAACGAAGAGCACGAGCAGAACCGCAGGAAGTACGAAGAGGAGAAATCCGGCCAGTGAGCTCCACGAGCCAGGAGAGCGGTGCGCGACGGGCGGCCGTACTGGGATCGCCCATCGCGCACTCGCTCTCCCCGGTGCTGCACCGTGCCGCCTACCGGGAACTCGGCCTCACCCACTGGTCCTACGACCGCTTCGAGGTGGACGAGGCCGCCCTGCCCGGCTTCCTCGCCGGACTCGACCGGTCCTGGGCCGGGTTCTCGCTCACCATGCCGCTGAAGCGGGCCGTCATCCCGCTGCTCGACGGCATCAGCGCCACCGCCTCCTCGGTGGAGGCGGTCAACACCGTCGTCCTCACCGCCGACGGGCGCCGCTACGGCGACAACACCGACATCCCGGGCATGCTGGCCGCCCTGCGCGAGCGCGGGGTCGAGCGGGTCGGCTCGGCCGCCGTGCTCGGCGCGGGCGCCACCGCGTCCTCCGCGCTCGCCGCCCTCGCCCGCATCTGTACGGGGGAGGTCACCGCGTACGTGCGCAGCGCCGCCCGGGCCGAGGAGATGCGGGGCTGGGGCGAGCGGCTCGGGGTGGCCGTGCGCACCGCCGACTGGGCGGACGCGGCCGGGGCCTTCGAGGCGCCGCTGGTCGTCGCCACCACCCCGGCGGGCACCACCGACGCGCTCGCGGCGGCCGTGCCCGAGCGGCCCGGCACCCTCTTCGACGTCCTCTACGACCCCTGGCCCACCCCGCTGGCGGCCGCCTGGACCGGACGTGGGGGAGCGGTCGTGGGCGGTCTCGACCTCCTGGTGCACCAGGCGGTGCTCCAGGTGGAGCAGATGACCGGTGTGGTGAAGGCCCCCCTGGCGGTCATGCGCGAGGCGGGCGAGCGGGCCCTGGCGGCCCGCTGAGCCGTGCCCCCCGGGGGCCGCGGGGGTCCGCCGGGCCGGTCCTGGACGGCCCGTACCCCGGCCGGAGGGCCGTCCGCAGGCTGGACCGGTCCCGGCCCACCCTCGCGGACGTGGGAGGATCAGGGGTGGCGGGCCAGGGCCGCGCACCCGGCCGCGCTCGTATGACCAGGACGCGCGAGCAACGAGGAGCACCGTTGAGCAGGTTGCGCTGGCTGACCGCGGGGGAGTCGCACGGCCCCGCACTGGTGGCGACGCTGGAGGGCCTTCCGGCCGGCGTCCCGATCACCACGGAGATGGTGGCGGACCACCTGGCCCGGCGCCGCCTCGGCTATGGACGCGGCGCGCGGATGAAGTTCGAGCGCGACGAGGTCACCTTCCTCGGCGGCGTCCGCCACGGCCTGTCGATGGGCTCGCCCGTCGCGATCATGGTGGGGAACACCGAGTGGCCCAAGTGGGAGCAGGTCATGTCGGCCGATCCCGTGGACCCGCAGATCCTCGCCGACCTCGCCCGCAACGCGCCGCTGACGCGCCCCCGGCCGGGCCACGCGGACCTGGCGGGCATGCAGAAGTACGGCTTCGACGAGGCGCGTCCGATCCTGGAGCGCGCCAGCGCCCGGGAGACGGCGGCCCGGGTCGCCCTCGGCGCGGTCGCCCGCTCCTACCTGAAGGAGACGGCCGGTATCGAGGTCGTCTCGCACGTGGTCGAACTTGCGTCCGCGAAGGCTCCGTACGGCGTCTACCCGACCCCGGCCGACGTCGAGAAGCTGGACGCCGACCCGGTGCGCTGCCTGGACGAGGGCGCGTCGAAGGCGATGGTCGCGGAGATCGACCAGGCCCACAAGGACGGCGACACCCTCGGCGGCGTGGTCGAGGTCCTGGCGTACGGCGTGCCGGTGGGCCTCGGCTCGCACGTGCACTGGGACCGGCGGCTGGACGCCCGCCTCGCCGCCGCCCTGATGGGCATCCAGGCGATCAAGGGCGTCGAGGTCGGTGACGGCTTCGACCTGGCCCGCGTCCCCGGCTCCCAGGCGCACGACGAGATCGTGCGCACCGCCGACGGCGTCAGGCGCACCTCGGGCCGCGCGGGCGGCACGGAGGGCGGTCTGACCACCGGCGAGCTGCTGCGCGTCCGCGCCGCCATGAAGCCGATCGCGACCGTGCCCCGCGCCCTGGCCACCATCGACGTGGCGACCGGCGAGGCCGCCAAGGCGCACCACCAGCGCTCGGACGTGTGCGCCGTGCCCGCCGCCGGCATCGTGGCCGAGGCCATGGTCGCGCTCGTCCTCGCGGACGCGGTGGCGGAGAAGTTCGGCGGCGACTCGGTCCCCGAGACCCGCCGCAACGTCCGGTCCTACCTCGACAACCTCCAGATCCGGTGAGCACCGGTCCGCTGGTCGTCCTGGTCGGACCGATGGGCTCCGGCAAGTCCACCGTGGGCACGCTGCTCGCCGGGCGGCTCGGCGCGCCCTACCGGGACACCGACGCCGACATCGTGGCCGCCCAGGGCCGCCCGATCGCCGACATCTTCGTCGACGAGGGCGAGCCGCACTTCCGCGAGCTGGAGCGGGAGGCGGTGCGCGCCGCCCTCGCCGAGCACACCGGTGTGCTCGCCCTCGGCGGCGGCGCCGTTTTGGACGCGTCCACGCGCGCGCTGCTGACCGGTCTGCCGGTCGTCTATCTGTCGATGGACGTCGAGGAGGCGGTGAAGCGGGTCGGCCTCAACACCGCCCGCCCGCTCCTCGCCGTCAACCCGCGCCGCCAGTGGCGCGAGCTGATGGAGGCCCGCCGCCATCTGTACACCGAAGTCGCCCGGGTTGTCGTCGAGACCGACGCCCGTACCCCCGAAGAGGTCGCCCAGGCGGTCCTCGACGCACTGGAGCTGAAATCCGCATGAGCGAGCAGGCACCCACCCGGATCCACGTCGGCGCCACCGCCGGGACGGACCCGTACGACGTGCTCGTCGGCCGCAACCTCCTCGCCGAACTGGGCGCGCTGATCGGCCCCGCGGCCCGCAAGGTCGCCGTCATCCACCCGGAGGCGCTGGCCGGCACCGGCGACGCCATCCGCGAGGACCTGGCCGCGCAGGGCTACGAGGCCATCGCCATCCAGGTGCCCAACGCCGAGGAGGCCAAGACCTACGAGGTCGCCGCCTACTGCTGGAAGGCGCTCGGCCAGTCCGGCTTCACCCGGACCGACGCCGTCGTCGGCGTCGGCGGCGGCGCCACCACCGACCTCGCCGGCTTCGTCGCGGCGACCTGGCTGCGCGGGGTGCGCTGGATCTCGGTCCCGACCACCGTGCTCGGCATGGTCGACGCCGCCGTGGGCGGCAAGACCGGCATCAACACCGCCGAGGGCAAGAACCTGGTGGGCGCGTTCCACCCGCCCGTGGGCGTCCTGTGCGACCTCGCCGCGCTCGACTCGCTGCCGGTCCACGACTTCGTCTCCGGCATGGCCGAGGTCATCAAGGCCGGGTTCATCTCCGACCCGGTCATCCTCGACCTGATCGAG
This sequence comes from Streptomyces sp. NPDC005878, assembly GCF_040629815.1. Taxonomy (NCBI): domain Bacteria; kingdom Bacillati; phylum Actinomycetota; class Actinomycetes; order Kitasatosporales; family Streptomycetaceae; genus Streptomyces; species Streptomyces sp. NPDC005878. Next base: position 61,901 of record NZ_JBEXWK010000015.1, on the reverse strand, counting down.
GCCGACCCGGCGGGGGCCCGCACCCCCGAGGGCCCCCACACGGCCGAGCTGATCGAGCGCGCGATCCGGGTGAAGGCCGCGGTCGTCTCCAGCGACCTCAAGGAGTCGGGGCTGCGCGAGATCCTCAACTACGGGCACACCCTCGCGCACGCCATCGAGAAGAACGAGCGCTACAAGTGGCGCCACGGCGCCGCCGTCTCCGTCGGCATGGTCTTCGCGGCCGAGCTGGGCCGGCTCGCCGGGCGACTCGACGACGCCACCGCCGACCGGCACCGCTCCATCCTGGAGTCGGTGGGCCTGCCGCTCACCTACCGCGGCGACCAGTGGCCCAAGCTGGTCGAGAACATGAAGCTGGACAAGAAGTCCCGGGGCAACCTGCTGCGCTTCATCGTCCTGGACGGCCTCGCCAAGCCGACCGTCCTGGAGGGCCCCGACCCGGCGGTGCTGCTCGCCGCCTACGGCGAGGTGTCCTCGTGAGCCGCCGCGTCCTGGTGCTGAACGGCCCTAACCTGGGCCGCCTCGGCTCGCGCGAGCCGGACGTGTACGGGGCGACGACGTACGCGGGTCTCGTCGAGGTCTGCGAGAGCCTCGGCCAGGAGCTCGGGCTCGACGTGGAGGTCCGCGAGACCAACGACGAGGGCGACATGATCCGCTGGCTGCACGAGGCGGCCGACGGAAAGATTCCGGTCGTTCTCAACCCGGGCGCGTTCACCCACTATTCGTACGGAATGCGGGACGCGGCCGCCCAGCGCACCGCCCCGCTCATCGAGGTGCACATCTCGAACCCGTACACCCGTGAGGAGTTCCGCCACACCTCCGTGGTGGCGGCCGTGGCCAGCGGCACCGTCGCGGGCTTCGGGATCGGCTCCTACCGTCTGGCGCTGCGCGCGCTCGCCGACGAACTCTCCGGCGAACTCGGCGGCTGACCGGGCACCTTCGCCACGCCCCGGCCGTTCACACTGCGACGGCCGGGGAAGGTACGGTTCTGGACCGGACGCCCGACGGGCGTCGGACCAGCGCCAGTTGCCTTGTACGAGACGGAGTGGCACCGGATGCAGCACGAAGCGGGAGCGCCGCTTCCGCCGCCCCACGCCCCGGGGCACGGCCCCGGGGCGAGCTGGGCCTTCGCCGCCCATCAGTCCGCGGCCCCCCAGGGCGGTCCCGCGGCCCCGGGTGCCCCCCAGCCCCTCGCCCCCGGCGCCCCGCCGCCGCCCGTCCCCGGCCCGCCGCCCCCACCGGCCCCGGGCTGGCACGCTCCGGCGCCCCCGCCGTCCCCGGCGCCCCAGCAGGCCCCCGCCCCGTCCCGGGACACCACCGGGCACGTGGCGCTGCCGCCGGGCGGCCCCGTCCCGCTGCCGCAGGCCCCCGAGGGCACCGGCGTCACCACGCTCGCGGTGCTGCTGATAGGCCCGGCGGGCGCGGGCAAGACCACGGTCGCCCGCTACTGGGCCCAGCACCGCCGCGTCCCCACCGCCCACATCAGCCTCGACGACGTGCGCGAATGGGTCTGCGCGGGCTTCGCCGACCCGCAGGCCGGCTGGAACGACCACTCCGAGGCGCAGTACCGCCTGGCCCGCCGCACCTGCGGCTTCGCCGCGCGGAACTTCCTGGCCAACGGCATCTCCTGCATCCTCGACGACGCGGTCTTCCCCGACCGCCCGGTCGTCGGCCTCGGCGGCTGGAAGCGCCACGTCGGCCCCGGTCTGCTGCCGGTGGTCCTGCTCCCCGGCCTGGACATCGTCCTGGAGCGCAACGCCGAGCGCTCCGGCAACCGCCGCCTCTCCGACGAAGAGGTGGCGGGCATCCACGGCCGCATGGCGGGCTGGTACGGCTCGGGCCTGCCCATCATCGACAACTCCCAGTACGACGTCCCCACCACGGCCCGCCTCCTGGACGACGTCCTGGCCCGGGCGATCGCGAGCCCGCCGAGCTGGTGAGGACGGGGCCGCCGGGGCCGCCGCGACCGGCCCCGGCGGCCTGCGGACGGCGAGCCCCCCCGGTCGGACGCGCACATCCGGCACGGCCGCAGGCCCCCTCATACGCTCGACGCATGTCAGAGGTGTATGGGCTCCGCCGAGGCTGGCTGCGCGACCGCTGCGCCGCCGCCGGCAGCGCGGCCGCACTGGTCTCGCGCCCCGCGAACGTCCGCTATCTCGCGGGCGGCGCCCCGCCCGGCGCCGTCCTGCTGCTCGGCCCCGCCGAGGACGTCCTGCTCTGCCCCCGCACGCCCACCGGCGACCTCGTGGAGGGGCGGCTCGACGAGCTGCTGCGGGTCACCGTGCTGCCCACGCCCTCGGGCGACCCGGCGGTGGCCGCCGCCGACCTCGCCCAGGCCAGCGGGGCCGACTCGCTCAGCGTCGAGGAGCACGACCTCACCGTGGCCCGGCACCGGGCGATCGGCTCCGTCGCGCCCCGGCTGCTCCTCGGCGACCTCGGGGGAGCGGTCGAGCAGAAGCGGCTCGTCAAGGACGAGGAGGAGATCGCGTGCCTGCGCATCGCGGCCGAGATCGCCGACCAGGCGCTCGGTGAACTCCTGGAGTCGATCCTGGTCGGCCGCACCGAGCGCCACCTCGCCCTGGAGCTGGAGCGCCGTCTGGTCGACCACGGCGCCGACGGGCCCGCCTTCACCACCTCCGTGGGGACCGGCCCCAACTCCGGCCGAGGCGGCCACCGGCCCTCGGATCGACGGGTCGAGGAAGGCGATTTCCTCTCCGTCTGCCTGGGCGCCACCTACCGCGGCTACCGCTGCGAGATCGGGCGTACGTTCGTCATCGGGACGACTCCCGCGGACTGGCAGATCGAGCTCTACGACGTCGTCTTCGCCGCTCAGCGGGCCGGGAGGGAGGCGCTGGCCCCCGGCGCCGAGTACCGCGCGGTGGACCGCGCGGCGCGCCAGGTACTGGACGCGGCGGGCCACGCGGAGGGTCCGGGAGCGAGCACCGGACACGGTGTCGGCCTCGAAATCAGTGAGGACCCGCAGCTCGCACCTGGAGCCATGGGTAAACTGGACGCTTGCGTGCCGGTCACCGTCGAACCGGGGGTCCACCTCCCGGGCCGGGGTGGTGTCCGAATCGATGACACGCTCGTCGTCCGCCCCGAGGCGGACGGCGGGCCAGAGCTACTCACCATCACGACCAAGGAACTGCTCGCGCTCTAGCCCCGCTGTGCCGCGCACCCTCGGTCCCACCAGCTTCAGTCCAGGAGATTCCGCAACCGTGGCTTCCACGAACGACCTCAAGAACGGCATGGTGCTCAAGCTCGACGGGGGCCAGCTCTGGTCCGTCGTCGAGTTCCAGCACGTCAAGCCCGGCAAGGGCCCGGCCTTCGTGCGCACCAAGCTCAAGCACGTGCTCTCCGGCAAGGTCGTCGACAAGACCTTCAACGCCGGCACGAAGGTCGAGACCGCCACCATCGACCGCCGTGACATGCAGTTCTCGTACATGGACGGCGAGTACTTCGTCTTCATGGACATGGACACCTACGACCAGCTGATGGTCGACCGCAAGTCCGTCGGCGACGCCGCCAACTTCCTGATCGAGGGCTTCACCGCCTCCGTGGCGCAGCACGAGGGCGAGGTGCTCTACGTGGAGCTGCCGGCCGCCGTCGAGCTCGTCATCCAGGAGACCGAGCCGGGTGTCCAGGGCGACCGCTCCACCGGTGGCACCAAGCCCGCCACCCTGGAGACCGGCTACCAGATCCAGGTCCCGCTCTTCATCACCACCGGTGAGAAGGTCAAGGTCGACACCCGCACCAGCGACTACCTCGGCCGGGTGAACAGCTAACCGTGGCTGCCCGGAACAAGGCGCGCAAGCGCGCCTTCCAGATCCTCTTCGAGGCCGACCAGCGCGGTGAGTCCGTGCAGACGGTCCTCGCGGACTGGGTGCGCCACTCGCGGTCGGACGATCGTCAGCCGCCGGTCAACGAGTACACGATGCAGCTCGTCGAGGGGTACGCGCAGTACGTCGCGCGCATCGACGACCTCATCTCCACGTACTCCGTCGACTGGACGCTCGACCGGATGCCGGTCGTCGACCGGAACATCATCCGGCTCGGGACGTACGAGCTGGTCTGGGAGGACGAGACGCCGGACGCCGTCGTCATCGACGAGGCGGTGCAGCTGGCCAAGGAGTTCTCCACGGACGACTCCCCGGCCTTCGTCAACGGGCTGCTGGCCCGCTTCAAGGACCTCAAGCCGAGCCTTCGCCGGGACGCCTAGTCCCCGGGACCGCCCGGCACACGAAGGGGCCCGCCGTACGTGAGTACGGCGGGCCCCTTCGTCCTGCCCGGACGGATCCGGAACCCCCGCGCGCGGACAGACGCCGCCGGGCCGGCCAGGACCTCCCAAGGTCCCGGCCGGCCCGGCGGCGGCACGTTTCTGCTGAGGCGTGGCGGGCGTCAGTTGTCCTCGTGGGCGACCGCGCGGCGCGCGTCCGCGTCCAGCACGCCCCAGCTGATCAGCTGCTCGGTGAGGACCGAGGGCGACTGGTCGTAGATCACGGCGAGGGTGCGCAGGTCGTCCTGACGGATCGACAGCACCTTGCCGTTGTAGTCGCCGCGCTGCGACTGGATCGTCGCCGCGTACCTCTGCAGGGGGCCCGCCTTCTCCGGCGGGACGTGCGCGAGGCGCTCCAGGTCGAGGACGAGCTTCGGCGGCGGCTCGGCGGCCCCGCCGGGCGTGGTGCCGGGCAGCAGCTCCTGCACCGGGACCCCGTAGAAGTCCGCGAGCTCGGCGAGGCGCTGCACGGTCACGGCACGGTCGCCGCGCTCGTACGACCCGACCACGACGGCCTTCCAGCGGCCCTGGGACTTCTCCTCCACACCATGGAGGGACAGACCCTGCTGGGTGCGGATGGCGCGGAGCTTGGCCCCGAGCTGTTTTGCGTATTCGCTGGACATATAGCTCCCCGGACGCTGTGACAACGTGCGGCTCCGCCGCGTGGCTGGTAACTCACTGTGAGGTTACGCAGCGTTACTTGGCTGCGTCAAGCCGAATGGTCCATACCCCCACCCCAGACGGGTGACAGCCCCGTGTGTGGGCGGCCTGTGGCCCTGGTACCGTGGACGGAGTAATTCCGACGTCCTTTAAGGTCCGTCCCGTGAGGCGGAGAAGGAGGTCCGTTTCGTATGGACACGCATGACTCCGATGCGGCGCGCCCGGTTCTCGAGGGCCCCGACATCGCGCGGGTACTGACCCGTATCGCCCACGAGATCGTCGAACGCGCCAAGGGCGCCGACGACGTGGTCCTCCTCGGCATTCCCACCCGTGGCGTCTTCCTCGCCCGCAGGCTCGCCGACAAGCTCGAAGAGATCACCGCCGGGAAGATCCCGGTCGGCTCCCTCGACATCACCATGTACCGCGACGACCTGCGGATGCATCCGCCGCGCGCCCTGGCCCGCACCGAGATCCCCGGGGACGGCCTCGACGGCAAGCTGGTCGTCCTCGTCGACGACGTGCTCTTCTCCGGCCGCACCATCCGCGCCGCCCTCGACGCGCTGAACGACATCGGCCGCCCGCGCGCCGTGCAGCTCGCGGTCCTCGTCGACCGCGGCCACCGCGAACTCCCGATCCGCGCCGACTACGTCGGCAAGAACCTCCCGACGTCGCTGCGGGAGACGGTCAAGGTCCTGCTCGCCGAGGAGGACGGCCGCGACGCCGTGCTGCTCGGTGCCAAGCGGACCGCCCCGGCCGGCGAGCAGTAGTCCACCTCCGCACGGAGCCCGGGCCGTACCGTCCCGTGCGGTACTTCCGCGCGCCCGCACGCCCGAACCTCCACCCTCCTGGAGAAGAACCAGATGAAGCGTCACCTCATCTCGGCCGCCGACCTCACCCGCGACGACGCCGTGCTCATCCTCGACACCGCCGAAGAGATGGCCCGGGTCGCCGACCGGCCGATCAAGAAGCTGCCCACCCTGCGCGGCCGTACTGTCGTCAACCTCTTCTTCGAGGACTCCACGCGCACCCGGATCTCCTTCGAGGCCGCCGAGAAGCGCCTGTCCGCGGACGTCATCAACTTCACCGCCAAGGGCTCCTCGGTCTCCAAGGGCGAGTCCCTGAAGGACACCGCGCAGACCCTGGAGGCGATGGGCGTCGACGCCGTCGTCATCCGGCACGGCGCCTCCGGCGCCCCCTACCGGCTCGCCACCTCCGACTGGATCGACGCGACCGTCATCAACGCCGGCGACGGCACCCACCAGCACCCCACCCAGGCCCTCCTGGACGCCTTCACCATGCGCCGCCGCCTGGTCGGCCGGGACGCGGGCCTCGGCCAGGACCTGGCCGGCAAGCGCATCACCCTCGTCGGCGACGTGCTGCACAGCCGGGTGGCCCGCTCCAACGTCGACCTGCTGCACACCCTGGGCGCCGAGGTCACCCTGGTGGCCCCGCCCACCCTGCTGCCGGTGGGCGTGGACCACTGGACCTGCGATGTCTCCTACGACCTCGACAGCGTGCTGCCGAAGTCCGACGCGGTGATGATGCTGCGTGTGCAGCGAGAGCGGATGAACGCCGCCTTCTTCCCCACCGAGCGCGAGTACTCGCGCCGGTACGGCCTGGACGGCGAGCGGATGGCGAGGATGCCCGAGCACGGCATCGTGATGCACCCCGGCCCGATGGTCCGCGGCATGGAGATCACCGCCGAGGTCGCCGACTCCGACCGCTGCACCGTCGTCGAGCAGGTCGCCAACGGCGTCCACACCCGGATGGCCGTCCTCTATCTGCTCCTGGGCGGCAACGAGCCCGCCGTCAGCCACGCCCGCCCCGTCGATTCGGAGACCAAGTAATCATGAGCAAGATCCTCATCCGTGGTGCGCAGGTGCTGGGCGGCGAGGTCCAGGACGTCCTGATCGACGGCGAGACCATCGCCGCCGTCGGCACCGGCCTCGACGCCGAGGGCGCCACCGTCGTCGACGCCGAGGGCCAGATCCTGCTCCCCGGTCTCGTCGACCTCCACACCCATCTGCGCGAGCCCGGCCGCGAGGACTCCGAGACGGTCCTCACCGGCACCCGGGCCGCCGCCCGCGGCGGTTACACCGCGGTCTTCGCCATGGCCAACACCTTCCCCGTCGCCGACACCGCGGGCGTCGTCGAGCAGGTCTGGCGGCTCGGCCGCGAGCACGGCTACTGCGACGTCCAGCCCATCGGCGCCGTCACCGTGGGCCTGGAGGGCAAGCAGCTCGCCGAGCTCGGCGCCATGCACGACTCGGCCGCCGGGGTCACCGTCTTCTCCGACGACGGCAAGTGCGTCGACGACGCCGTGATCATGCGCCGCGCCCTGGAGTACGTGAAGGCCTTCGGCGGCGTCGTCGCCCAGCACGCCCAGGAGCCGCGCCTGACCGAGGGCGCCCAGATGAACGAGGGCGTCGTCTCCGCCGAGCTGGGCCTGGGCGGCTGGCCGGCGGTCGCCGAGGAGTCGATCATCGCGCGCGATGTGCTGCTCGCCGAGCACGTCGGCTCCCGGGTGCACATCTGCCACCTCTCCACGGCCGGCTCGGTCGAGATCGTCCGCTGGGCCAAGTCGCGCGGCATCGACGTCACCGCCGAGGTCACCCCGCACCACCTGCTCCTCACCGACGAGCTGGTCCGCTCGTACAACCCGGTCTACAAGGTGAACCCGCCGCTGCGCACCGAGGCCGACGTCCTGGCGCTGCGCGAGGCGCTCGCGGACGGCACGATCGACATCGTCGCCACCGACCACGCCCCGCACCCGCACGAGGACAAGGACTGCGAGTGGGCCGCGGCCGCCATGGGCATGGTGGGCCTGGAGACCGCGCTCTCGGTCGTCCAGCACACCATGGTCGACTCCGGCCTGATGAGCTGGGCGGACGTCGCCGAGCGCATGTCGTTCAAGCCCGCCCGGATCGGCGGCGCCGAGGACCACGGCCGCCCCGTCTCGGCAGGCGAGCCCGCCAACCTCACGCTGGTGGATCCGGCATACCGTGGCCAGGTGAACCCCGCGGGCTTCGCTTCCCGCAGCCGCAACACCCCCTACGAGGGCCGTGAGCTGCCGGGTCGCGTCACCCACACCTTCCTGCGGGGCAGGGCGACGGTCGCGGACGGGAAGCTGGCATGACACCTGCACTGATCAATCTCGGCGGGGCGGCACTGGCCGCGGAGCAGAAGTCGGCCGAGGTGACGCACTGGGGGGCCCGGATCGCCTGGGTCGTCGGCGTGCTGATCTTCATCGGCTTCGTCTACTGGCTGATGCGCCAGGGCTGGAAGTGGCGCGGCACCCTCCAGTCGGACCTGCCCGAGCTCCCCGCCGTGCCCAAGGCGACCGGCCCGGCCACACTGAGCATGACGGGCCGCTACCACGGCTCCACCACGGCCGGCCAGTGGCTCGACCGGATCGTCGCGCACGGTCTGGGCGTGCGCAGCAAGGCCGAGCTCACCCTGACGGCCGAGGGAGTGAACGTCGTACGCCCCGGGGCGAACGACTTCTTCATCCCGGCCGCCGCACTGCGCGAGGCCCGGTCCGAGAAGGCCATCGCCGGAAAGGTGCTCCCGGAGGGCGGCCTGCTGGTCGTCACCTGGGCCCACGGCGACAAGCTGATCGACTCCGGCTTCCGCTCCGACCGGGCGTCCGAGCACGCCGCCTGGATCGAGGCCATCAACTCCATGAACCACCCCACCACCACGACGGAAGGCGCCGCACGATGACGACCTCCACCAGAGGAGCCCAGGCTCCCGCAGTACTCGTCCTGGAGGACGGCCGTACCTTCCACGGCCGCGCCTACGGGGCCGTGGGGGTGACCTTCGGCGAGGCCGTGTTCTCCACCGGCATGACCGGCTACCAGGAGACCCTCACCGACCCGTCGTACCACCGCCAGGTCGTCGTGATGACCGCGCCGCACATCGGCAACACCGGCGTCAACGACGAGGACCCCGAGTCCCGGCGCATCTGGGTCGCCGGCTACGTCGTGCGCGACCCCGCCCGCGTCTCCTCCAACTGGCGCGCCCGGCGCTCCCTCGACGAGGAGCTGCGCGAGCAGGGCGTCGTCGGCATCTCGGGCATCGACACCCGCGCGCTCACCCGCCATCTGCGCGAGCGCGGCGCGATGCGCGTCGGCATCTTCTCCGGCAACGCGCTGCCCGACGAGGGCACCATGCTCGCCGAGGTCCGCCAGGCCCCCGAGATGTCGGGCGCGGACCTCGCCGCCGAGGTCGCCACCAAGGAGGCGTACGTCGTCCCGGCGATCGGCGAGAAGAAGTTCACCGTGGCCGCCGTCGACCTCGGCATCAAGGGCATGACCCCGCACCGGATGGCCGAGCGCGGCATCGAGGTGCACGTGCTGCCCGCGACCGCCACGGCCGAGGACGTCTACGCCGTCAACCCGGACGGCGTGTTCTTCTCCAACGGCCCCGGCGACCCGTCCACCGCCGACGGCCCGGTGGCCGTGATGCGCGCCGTCCTGGAGCGCAAGACCCCGCTCTTCGGCATCTGCTTCGGCAACCAGATCCTGGGCCGCGCGCTCGGCTTCGGCACGTACAAGCTGAAGTACGGCCACCGCGGCATCAACCAGCCCGTGCAGGACCGTACGACCGGCAAGGTCGAGGTCACCGCGCACAACCACGGGTTCGCCGTCGACGCCCCGCTCGACCAGGTCTCCCAGACCCCCTTCGGCCGCGCCGAGGTCTCCCACGTCTGTCTGAACGACAACGTGGTGGAGGGCCTCCAGCTGCTCGACCAGCCGGCCTTCAGCGTCCAGTACCACCCCGAAGCGGCCGCGGGTCCGCACGACGCCGCCTACCTCTTCGACCGCTTCGTCCAGCTCATGGAGGGCCAGCGTGCCTAAGCGCACCGATATCCAGTCCGTCCTGGTCATCGGCTCCGGCCCGATCGTCATCGGCCAGGCCGCGGAGTTCGACTACTCCGGCACCCAGGCCTGCCGCGTCCTGAAGGCCGAGGGCCTGCGGGTCATCCTGGTCAACTCGAACCCGGCGACGATCATGACCGACCCGGAGATCGCCGACGCCACCTACGTCGAGCCGATCACCCCCGAGTTCGTCGAGAAGATCATCGCCAAGGAGCGCCCCGACGCGCTGCTGCCCACCCTGGGCGGCCAGACCGCGCTGAACACCGCGATCTCCATGCACGAGCAGGGGGTGCTGGAGAAGTACGGTGTCGAGCTGATCGGCGCCAACGTCGAGGCGATCAACAAGGGCGAGGACCGCGACCTGTTCAAGGGCGTCGTCGAGGCCGTCAAGGCCAAGATCGGCTACGGCGAGTCGGCCCGCTCGGTGATCTGCCACTCCATGGACGACGTCCTGAAGGGCGTCGACACCCTCGGCGGCTACCCGGTCGTGGTCCGTCCCTCCTTCACCATGGGCGGCGCCGGCTCCGGCTTCGCGCACGACGAGGAGGAGCTGCGCCGTATCGCCGGTCAGGGCCTGACGCTCTCGCCGACCACCGAGGTGCTCCTGGAGGAGTCCATCCTGGGCTGGAAGGAGTACGAGCTGGAGCTGATGCGCGACAAGAACGACAACGTCGTGGTCGTCTGCTCCATCGAGAACTTCGACCCGATGGGCGTCCACACCGGTGACTCCATCACGGTGGCCCCGGCGATGACGCTCACCGACCGCGAGTACCAGCGGCTGCGGGACATCGGCATCGCGATCATCCGCGAGGTCGGCGTCGACACCGGCGGCTGCAACATCCAGTTCGCGATCGACCCGGCCGACGGCCGTGTCATCGTCATCGAGATGAACCCCCGGGTCTCGCGCTCCTCGGCGCTCGCGTCGAAGGCCACCGGCTTCCCGATCGCGAAGATCGCGGCGAAGCTGGCCGTGGGCTACACGCTGGACGAGATCCCCAACGACATCACCGAGAAGACCCCGGCGTCCTTCGAGCCGACGCTGGACTACGTGGTGGTCAAGGCCCCGCGGTTCGCCTTCGAGAAGTTCCCCTCGGCGGACTCGACGCTGACGACCACCATGAAGTCGGTGGGCGAGGCGATGGCGATCGGCCGCAACTTCACCGAGGCGCTCCAGAAGGCGCTGCGCTCGCTGGAGAAGAAGGGCAGCCAGTTCACCTTCACCGGCGAGCCGGGCGACAAGGACGAGCTGCTGCGCGAGGCGGTGCGCCCCACCGACGGGCGGATCAACACCGTCATGCAGGCCATCCGCGCCGGCGCCACGCCCGAGGAGGTCTTCGACGCCACCCGGATCGACCCCTGGTTCGTCGACCAGCTCTTCCTCATCAAGGAGATCGCGGACGAGCTCGCCGCCGCCGACAAGCTGGAGCCGCAGCTGCTGGCCGAGGCCAAGCGGCACGGCTTCTCGGACGCCCAGATCGCCGGGATCCGCGGCCTGCGCGAGGACGTGGTGCGCGAGGTGCGCCACGCGCTGGGCGTGCGCCCGGTCTACAAGACGGTCGACACCTGCGCGGCCGAGTTCGCCGCGAAGACCCCGTACTTCTACTCCTCCTACGACGAGGAGTCCGAGGTCGCCCCCCGCGAGAAGCCCGCGGTGATCATCCTGGGCTCGGGTCCGAACCGTATCGGCCAGGGCATCGAGTTCGACTACTCCTGCGTCCACGCCTCCTTCGCGCTCAGCGACGCGGGCTACGAGACCGTGATGGTCAACTGCAACCCGGAGACCGTCTCCACCGACTACGACACCTCCGACCGGCTCTACTTCGAGCCGCTGACCCTGGAGGACGTGCTGGAGATCGTCCACGCCGAGACGCTGGCCGGTCCGGTGGCGGGCGTGGTGGTCCAGCTCGGCGGCCAGACCCCGCTGGGTCTGGCCCAGGCGCTCAAGGACAACGGCGTGCCCGTCGTCGGTACCCCGCCGGAGGCCATCCACGCCGCCGAGGACCGCGGCGCCTTCGGCCGGGTCCTGGCCGAGGCGGGGCTGCCCGCGCCCAAGCACGGCACCGCCACCACCTTCGCGGGTGCGAAGGCGATCGCGGACGAGATCGGCTACCCGGTCCTGGTCCGCCCTTCCTACGTCCTCGGCGGACGCGGGATGGAGATCGTCTACGACGAGGCGCGGCTGGAGTCCTACATCGCGGAGTCCACCGAGATCTCCCCGACCCGTCCGGTCCTGGTCGACCGCTTCCTCGACGACGCCATCGAGATCGACGTGGACGCGCTCTACGACGGCACCGAGCTCTACCTCGGCGGCGTCATGGAGCACATCGAGGAGGCCGGCATCCACTCCGGCGACTCGGCGTGCGCGCTGCCCCCGATCACGCTGGGCGGCTTCGACATCAAGCGCCTGCGCGCCTCCACCGAGGCGATCGCCAAGGGCGTCGGGGTGCGCGGCCTGATCAACATCCAGTTCGCGATGGCCGGGGACATCCTCTACGTCCTGGAGGCCAACCCGCGCGCCTCGCGCACGGTGCCCTTCACCTCCAAGGCGACCGCGGTGCCGCTGGCGAAGGCCGCCGCCCGCATCTCGCTGGGCGCCACCGTCGCCGAGCTGCGCGAGGAGGGCCTGCTGCCGAGGAACGGCGACGGCGGCACCCTGCCGCTGGACGCGCCGATCTCGGTGAAGGAGGCCGTGATGCCCTGGAGCCGCTTCCGCGACATCCACGGCCGCGGCGTCGACACCGTCCTCGGCCCGGAGATGCGCTCCACCGGCGAGGTCATGGGCATCGACTCGGTCTTCGGCACCGCCTACGCCAAGTCGCAGGCCGGTGCCTACGGACCGCTGCCGACCAAGGGCCGCGCGTTCATCTCGGTCGCCAACCGCGACAAGCGCTCGATGATCTTCCCGGCGCGCGAGCTCGTCGCCCACGGCTTCGAGCTGCTCGCCACCTCCGGCACCGCCGAGGTCCTCAAGCGCAACGGCATCAACGCCACCGTCGTGCGCAAGCAGTCCGAGGGCGAGGGCCCGGCGGGTGAGAAGACCATCGTCCAGCTCATCCACGACGGCCAGGTCGACCTCATCGTCAACACGCCGTACGGCACCGGCGGCCGCCTCGACGGCTACGAGATCCGCACCGCGGCCGTCGCCCGCAGCGTCCCGTGCCTGACCACCGTCCAGGCCCTCGCCGCCGCCGTCCAGGGCATCGACGCCCTCAACCACGGCGACGTGGGAGTGCGCTCGCTCCAGGAACACGCGGAACACCTGACCGCGGCCCGCGACTAGCAACCAGCCGAGGGGGACACCGGAATCCGGTGTCCCCCTCCGCATGAGGACTGAGACATGTACAAGCTCTTCTTCCGCCTGGTCTTCAAGCGGATGGACCCGGAGCAGGCCCACCACCTGGCCTTCCGCTGGATCCGTCTCGCCGCCCGGATCCCCGTCCTGCGCACCTTCGTCGCGGCCGTCCTCGCGCCCCGCCACGAGGAGCTGCGCACCGAGGCGTTCGGCCTTCGCATGCACGGCCCCTTCGGTCTCGCCGCCGGCTTCGACAAGAACGCCGTGGCCATCGACGGCATGTCGATGCTCGGCTTCGACCATGTCGAGATCGGCACGGTCACCGGCGAGGCCCAGCCCGGCAACCCCAGGAAGCGGCTGTTCCGCCTGGTCCAGGACCGCGCGCTGATCAACCGCATGGGCTTCAACAACGAGGGCTCGGCGGCCGTCGCCGCCCGCCTGGCCGCCCGCCGGGCCGTCTTCCGCACGACGGTCGGCGTCAACATCGGCAAGACCAAGACCGTCCCCGAGGCGGACGCCGCCGCCGACTACGTGAAGTCGACCGAGCGCCTCGCCGCGCACGCCGACTACCTGGTCGTCAACGTCTCCTCGCCCAACACCCCCGGGCTGCGCAACCTCCAGGCCACCGAGTCGCTGCGCCCGCTGCTCACCGCGGTGCGCGAGGCCGCCGACCGCACGGTGACCGGCCGGCGGGTCCCGCTGCTCGTCAAGATCGCCCCGGACCTCGCCGACGAGGACGTCGACGCCGTCGCCGACCTGGCGGTCGAGCTCGGCCTCGACGGCATCATCGCCACCAACACCACCATCGCGCGCGAGGGACTCGGCCTGAAGTCCGACCCCGCGCTCGTCAAGGAGACCGGCGGCCTCTCCGGCGCCCCGCTCAAGGAGCGCTCCCTGGAGGTCCTCAGCCGCCTCTACGCGCGCGTGGGCGACCGGATCACCCTGGTCGGCGTCGGCGGCGTCGAGACGGCCGAGGACGCCTGGCAGCGGATCCTGGCCGGGGCCACCCTGGTCCAGGGCTACAGCGCCTTCGTCTACGAGGGCCCCTTCTGGGGCCGGGCGATCCACAAGGGCCTCGCGGCCCGGCTCGCCGCCTCCCCGTACGCCACCCTCGCCGAGGCCGTCGGCGCCGAGACCCGAAAGGCCACCCAGTGACGCTTCCCTTCGGCGCGCGGCTGCGCCACGCCATGGACGAGCGCGGTCCGCTCTGTGTCGGCATCGACCCGCACGCCTCCCTGCTCGCCGAGTGGGACCTGAGTGACGACGTGGCGGGCGTGGAACGGTTCTCGCGCTCGGTCGTGGAGGCCCTCGCCGAGCGGGTCGCCGTCTTCAAGCCGCAGGCGGCCTTCTTCGAGCGCTTCGGCTCGCGCGGCATCGCGGTCCTGGAGCGGACCGTGGCGGACGCCCGCGCGGCCGGCACGCTGGTCCTGATGGACGCCAAGCGCGGCGACATCGGCTCCACCATGGCCGCGTACGCCGAGACCTTCCTGCACCCGGACGCGCCGCTGTTCTCCGACGCGCTCACCGTCTCGCCCTACCTCGGCTACGGCTCGCTGAAGCCCGCCGTGGAGCTGGCCCGCGAGAGCGGCGCCGGACTCTTCGTGCTCGCCCTGACCTCCAACCCGGAGGGCGCGGAGGTGCAGCGCGCGGTGCGCGAGGACGGCCGCACGATCGGCGCGACGATGCTGGCGCACCTGGCGGACGAGAACGCCGACGCGGCCCCGATGGGCTCGTTCGGCGCCGTCGTCGGGGCGACGCTGGGCGATCTGTCCGCCTTCGACCTCGACATCAACGGGCCGCTGCTCGCCCCGGGCATCGGCGCGCAGGGCGCGACCGCCGCGGACCTGCCCGCGGTCTTCGGCGCGGCCGTGCGCAACGTGGTCCCAAACGTCAGCCGGGGTGTTCTGCGTCACGGTCCCGACCTCGTCGGGCTGCAGGACGCGGCGGCGCGTTTCGCGGACGAGATCCGCACGGCGGTGGCCTCGGCCTAGAGGTCCGCGCGGCCCTCGGGCGAGTCCGCGCGCCAAAGGTTGACGCATTCCTTACCCAAAACCGGGGTGTTATGTCGCGAATGTCCTGGTCGGCAGAGGCTGACCAGGACTTTTCGTCTGTTCTCGCTGACTGGAGCGGTCCAGGCCGCTAGTCTCCGACGAGAGCAGAGACGAGCGAACGGGCATTGCGCGTCGCTCGTTGCTCGCCTGGTGTGGGGCGACCAGCTTCCGCACCGGTCCGTATCCGACAGTTCGACATCCGAGGTGACGTAGGCGTGGCTCTTCCGCCCCTTACCCCTGAACAGCGCGCAGCCGCGCTCGAAAAGGCCGCCGCGGCTCGCCGGGAGCGGGCCGAGGTCAAGAATCGACTCAAGCACTCCGGCGCCTCCCTCCACGAGGTCATCAAGCAGGGCCAGGAGAACGACGTCATCGGGAAGATGAAGGTCTCCGCCCTCCTTGAGTCCCTGCCCGGTGTGGGCAAGGTCCGGGCCAAGCAGATCATGGAGCGGCTGGGGATCTCCGAGAGCCGCCGTGTGCGGGGTCTCGGCTCCAACCAGATCGCATCCCTGGAGCGTGAGTTCGGCGGCTCCGGGGCCTGACGTCCCGGGCACCCCCGGGAAGCTGGAATAATCGGTGCATGGCAGCTTCACCCCGGGGGTCATCCCCCGTACCCCCGGACGCACGTCCGCGGCTGACCGTGCTCTCCGGCCCCTCCGGGGTCGGCAAGAGCACGGTCGTCGCTCATATGCGCAAGGTCCACCCCGAGGTCTGGCTCTCGGTGTCGGCGACGACCCGCAAGCCGCGCCCCGGCGAACGCCACGGCGTCCACTACTTCTTCGTGGACGACGAGGAGTTCGACAAGCTGGTCGCCAACGGCGAACTGCTCGAATGGGCCGAATTCGCGGGCAACCGCTACGGCACGCCCCGCCGCGCCGTCCTGGACCGCCTGGAGGCCGGTGAGCCGGTCCTCCTGGAGATCGACCTCCAGGGCGCCCGGCTGGTGCGCGAGTCGATGCCGGAGGCCCAGCTCGTCTTCCTGGCCCCGCCGAGCTGGGACGAGCTGGTCCGCCGGCTCACCGGCCGCGGGACCGAGGCCCCCGAGGTCATCGAGCGCAGGCTCGCCGCCGCCACGGTGGAACTGGCCGCGGAGGCCGAGTTCGACACGACCCTGGTCAACACCTCCGTCGAGGACGTAGCGCGCGAGCTGCTAGCCTTGATGAGAGTTCTTTGATTTTTCACCCCTTCGGAAGGCAGACGTGTCCTCTTCCATCACCACGCCCGAGGGCATCATCAACCCGCCGATTGATGAGCTGCTCGAAGCAACCGACTCGAAGTACAGCCTCGTGATCTACGCGGCCAAGCGCGCCCGTCAGATCAACGCGTACTACTCGCAGCTCGGTGAGGGCCTGCTGGAGTACGTCGGCCCCCTGGTGGACACGCACGTCCACGAGAAGCCGCTCTCCATCGCGCTGCGCGAGATCAACGCGGGTCTGCTGACCTCCGAGGCCATCGAGGGCCCGGCCCAGTAAGCCTCCGTACGTGTGCCCACAGGCCCGGCAGTGTGACTGCCGGGCCTGTGGTGTGTCATAGGGGAGTACGTATCCGAATGCGGGGAGACGCGGTGGACAAGCCGAAGGTCGTTCTGGGAGTCAGCGGCGGGATCGCCGCCTACAAGGCGTGCGAGCTGCTGCGCAGGCTGACCGAGTCCGGGCACGACACGCGCGTGGTGCCGACCGCCGCGGCGCTGCACTTCGTGGGCGCGGCGACCTGGTCGGCGCTCTCCGGGCACCCGGTCTCCACCGAGGTGTGGAACGACGTCCACGAGGTGCCGCACGTGCGGATCGGCCAGGACGCCGACCTCGTCGTCGTCGCCCCCGCCACCGCCGACATGCTGGCCAAGGCGGCCCACGGCCTCGCCGACGACCTGCTCACCAGCACCCTCCTCACCGCCCGCTGTCCGGTCGTCTTCGCCCCCGCGATGCACACCGAGATGTGGGAGCACCCCGCCACCCAGGAGAACGTGGCCACGCTGCGCCGCCGGGGCGCGGTCGTCATCGAGCCCGCCGTCGGCCGCCTCACCGGCGTCGACACCGGCAAGGGCCGGCTGCCCGACCCCGGCGAGATCTTCGAGGTCTGCCGCCGGGTGCTGGCCCGCGGGAGCGCGGAGCGCGACCTGGAGGGCCGCCACGTGGTGGTCAGCGCAGGCGGCACGCGCGAGCCGCTGGACCCGGTGCGCTATCTGGGGAACCGTTCCTCCGGGAAGCAGGGGTACGCCCTGGCCCGCACCGCCGTGGCCCGGGGTGCCCGCGTCACGCTGATCGAGGCCAACACCGGGCTGCCCGACCCGGCCGGTGCCGACGTGGTCCGGGTGGGCACCGCCGTTCAACTGCGGGAGGCCGTGCTGAAGGCCGCCGCGGACGCGGACGCGGTGGTCATGGCGGCGGCCGTCGCCGATTTCCGGCCGGAGTCCTACGTCGCCGGGAAGATCAAGAAGAAGGACGGCCAGGAGCCCGCGCCGCTCACCCTGGTCCGCAACCCCGACGTCCTCGCCGAGCTCTCCGCCGACCGGGCGCGCCCGGACCAGGTGGTCGTCGGCTTCGCCGCCGAGACCGACGACGTCCTCGCCAACGGGCGCGAGAAGCTGCGGCGCAAGGGCTGTGACCTGCTGGTCGTCAACGAGGTGGGGGAGCGCAAGACCTTCGGCTCGGAGGAGAACGAGGCGGTCGTGCTGGCCTCCGACGGCACCGAGACACCGGTGCCCTATGGGCCGAAAGAGGCGCTCGCGGACGTGGTGTGGGATCTCGTCGCCCCGCGTTTCGCATAAATTCACGTACGCCCGAACAGCAGTCCCAAACCCGCCAAAAACCGTTCCACGACCCGCCGATGGAGGGCGATCTTCGTACCGCCCGCCGCGGTGTCGCAGGTCACAGAGCTTTCAATGTGCGAGACAAGTGGCCCGGTGAGCGGTACCGACCGATAAACTGGCGGTGGAACGACGCCGGGCGCAGCCTCCGGCCCGTTCCACCCATGATCAGCCAGCAGCCGCTGCAACCCCAGGGAGCATTGTGTCCCGTCGTCTGTTCACTTCGGAGTCCGTGACCGAGGGTCACCCCGACAAGATCGCTGACCAGATCAGCGACACGATCCTCGACGCGCTCCTGCGCGAGGACCCGACGTCCCGTGTCGCCGTGGAGACCCTGATCACCACGGGTCTGGTCCACGTCGCGGGCGAGGTCACGACCAAGGCGTACGCGCCGATCGCCCAGCTGGTCCGGGACAAGATCCTGGAGATCGGGTACGACTCCTCGAAGAAGGGCTTCGACGGCGCGTCCTGCGGCGTGTCGGTCTCCATCGGCGCGCAGTCCCCGGACATCGCGCAGGGCGTCGACACCGCGTACGAGAAGCGCGTCGAGGGTGACGAGGACGAGCTCGACAAGCAGGGCGCCGGCGACCAGGGCCTGATGTTCGGCTACGCCTGCGACGAGACGCCCGAGCTGATGCCCCTCCCGATCCACCTGGCGCACCGCCTCTCGCGCCGCCTCTCCGAGGTGCGCAAGAACGGGACCATCCCCTACCTGCGCCCCGACGGCAAGACCCAGGTCACCATCGAGTACGACGGCGACAAGGCCGTCCGCCTCGACACCGTCGTCGTCTCCTCGCAGCACGCGAGCGACATCGACCTGGACTCGCTGCTCGCCCCCGACATCCGCGAGTTCGTCGTCGAGCACGTGCTGGCACAGCTCGTCGAGGACGGCATCAAGCTCGACACCGACGGCTACCGCCTGCTGGTCAACCCGACCGGCCGCTTCGAGATCGGCGGCCCGATGGGCGACGCCGGACTCACCGGCCGCAAGATCATCATCGACACGTACGGCGGCATGGCCCGCCACGGCGGCGGCGCCTTCTCCGGCAAGGACCCGTCCAAGGTCGACCGCTCCGCCGCGTACGCGATGCGCTGGGTGGCCAAGAACGTCGTCGCCGCCGGCCTCGCGGCCCGCTGCGAGGTCCAGGTCGCGTACGCGATCGGCAAGGCCGAGCCGGTCGGTCTCTTCGTCGAGACCTTCGGCACCGCCACGGTCGACACGGACCGGATCGAGACCGCCATCGCCGAGGTCTTCGACCTCCGCCCGGCGGCCATCATCCGCGACCTCGACCTGCTCCGCCCGATCTACGCCCAGACCGCCGCGTACGGCCACTTCGGCCGCGAGCTCCCCGACTTCACCTGGGAGCGAACGGACCGGGTGGACGCGCTGCGGGCGGCCGCGGGTCTGTAACCCGCCCGGCTCCACGGCGGCCCCGGACCGGCACGGTCCGGGGCCGCCGTGCGTCCGGGCCCGGGCCGCTGTCAGTGGTGTCTGGTAGGAATTTGGCTGTGAGCAGCGAGAACGAGAAGCCGGGCGGGGGCGCCGAGGGGGGCGGGGCGGAGCAGCTCGCGCTGATTCGGGAGACCGTGCGCAAGGCCAAGGTGCCCAAGGCCAAGCCGCGGACCTGGCGCGGCGCCGCGCTTGCCAAGGCCCTGCCCGTGGCGCGGGTCGTGGTGGACAAGGGCGGGGTCCACCTCGACCGCTCCTTCGACTACGCGGTCCCCGAGGAGCTGGACGCCGACGCCCAGCCGGGGGTGCGGGTGCGGGTGCGGTTCGGGGCCGGGGCGCGCCAGGTGCGCGACGGGCGCCGGGAGGGCGGCGGGCTGATCGACGGGTTCGTGGTCGAGCGCCTCGCCGAGTCCGACTACTCGGGGCCGCTGGCCGCGCTCGCCAGTGTCGTCTCGCCGGAGCGGGTGCTCAGCCCCGAGCTGCTCGCCCTCGCCCGCGCGGTCGCCGACCGGTACGCGGGCAGCCTCGCGGACGTGCTCCAGCTCGCGGTGCCGCCCAGGAACGCGCGGGCCGAGTCCAAGCCCTCGCCCGAGCCACCGGGACCACCGCCGCCGCCCGACGCGGGGACGTGGGTGCGGTACGGGAACGGTGACGCGTTCCTGCGCGCCCTGACCTCGGGCGGGGCGCCGCGCGCGGTGTGGACCGCGCTGCCCGGCCCGTCCTGGGCCGAGGAGATCGCCCGCGCCGTCGCCGCGACCCTGGCGGGCGGGCGCGGCGCGCTGGTCGTGGTGCCCGACGGGCGCAGCGCCGGGCGGGTCGACGCGGCGCTCACCGCGCTGCTGGGCGAGGGGCGGCACGCGCTGCTGACCGCCGAGTCCGGCCCGGAGAAGCGCTACCGCCAGTGGCTCGCCGTGCGGCGCGGCTCGGTGCGGGCCGTGGTCGGCACCCGCGCCGCGATGTTCGCCCCCGTGGAGAAGCTCGGCCTGGTGGTCGTCTGGGAGGACGGCGACTCCAGCCACAGCGACGACCACGCGCCCTTCCCGCACGTCCGCGAGGTGCTGGAACTGCGCGCCACCCACGACAAGTGCGCGTTCCTGCTCGGCAGTACGAGCTGTACGGTCGAGGCGGCCCAGCTCGTCGAGAGCGGCTGGGCGGCGCCACTGGTGGCGGACCGCGCCACGGTACGGTCGGCCGCGCCCCTGGTGCGTACGGTCGGGGACGGCGAGCTGGCCCGCGACGAGGCGGCCCGGGCCGCCCGGCTCCCCAGCCTCGCCTGGCAGGTGGTCCGGGACGGGCTGAAGAGCGGCCCGGTCCTGGTCCAGGTGCCCCGGCGGGGCTATGTGCCCCGGCTCTCCTGCGAACGCTGCCGCACCCCCGCCCGCTGCCGGCACTGCGCCGGGCCTCTGGAGGCGCCGGACGAACGGGACCTGCGGTGCGGGTGGTGCGGGCGGGGCGAGCCGGAGTGGCGGTGCGCGGAGTGCGGTGGCGTCCGGCTCCGGGCACGGGTCGTGGGCGCGCGCCGGACCGCCGAGGAGCTCGGCCGGGCGTTCCCCGCCGTGCCGGTGCGGACCTCGGGCCGCGACCATGTGCTGGACAGCGTGCCCGGCCGTCCCGCGCTCGTCGTCTCCACCCCCGGCGCCGAACCGGTCGCCGAGGGCGGGTACGCGGCGGCGCTGCTCCTGGACGGCTGGGCCATGCTCGGACGGCCCGACCTGCGCGCCGGGGAGGAGGCGCTGCGCCGCTGGATCAACGCGGCCTCGCTGGTGCGCGGCCAGGACGAGGGCGGCACGGTCGTGGTCGTCGCCGAGCCGACCCTGCGGCCGGTCCAGGCCCTGGTCCGCTGGGACCCGGTCGGCCACGCCCTGCGCGAGCTGGCCGAGCGGGCCGAGCTGGGCTTTCCGCCGGTCTCCCGGATGGCCGAGGTCACCGGGCGCGCGGAGGCGGTGGAGACGTTCCTGACGAGCGTTCGGCTGCCGCCCGACGCGCAGATCCTGGGCCCGGTCCTGATGCGCCCGAGCGAGCCGGGCCGGGCCCGGCGCCCCGGTGACCCTCCGGTGGGGGAGACCTGGGAGCGGGCGCTGCTGCGCGTACCACCGGGCAGCGGCGCGGCCCTGGCCGCGGCCCTGAAGACCGCCCAGGCGGGACGGCTGGCGCGCGGGGGCGGTGATCCGGTACGGATCAGGGTGGACCCGCCGGACATCGGCTGAGGGCGGGCGGGAGAGCGGGGACGCGCGAGCGGGCGCGGGGCCGGGCCGCGCGGGGCCCGCACTCCGTATGCCTCGGGGATCAGGCCCCGTACACCCTGGGCATCCCGCCTTCGACCGCCTCGGGCGTCCGGCCCCGCACACCGGGATCCGGGGCCGGGCCTCCCAGGGCCCGCACTCCGTACGCCTCGGGGATCCGGCCCTGTCCACCCCGGGCATGCCGCCATCGGCGCCCCGGGCATCCCGCCCCCGTCCCTCCACGCAGCCGCCAAGGCAGGTGCCCCCGGCGCACGCTCGGGTGCGGCGAGGGCATTGAAGGGTGGGGGTCGGCTGTGGGGTCAGCCGTTGCGGGGGCCCGGGAACGCCGTCGTGCGGGCCTCCTCGCGCAGCGACTGCGTGGTCGCCGTCGGCTGGGGCGGCATCGAACGCGCGGCCGGCACGGCGGGGATCACGGCGGGCACCGGCAGCGTGCGCGTCACGGCGGCCTCGGCCGGGCGCTCGGCCTCGGCGCTCTGCGCGGCGGCCCGCCGCGCCCCGTAACGCCGGTGCACCGCCTGCTTGGTGACCCCGAGCGCCGAGCCCACCGCGTCCCAGGAGAAGCCCAGGGAGCGGTCGAAGTCGACCGCGGCGGTGACCAGGGTCTCCACGCTGTCCCGCAGCTCCTGGGCGAGCCGGACGGTGGGGGCGGGCGCCCGGCCGTAGACGACGAAGCCCGTGGAGGGGCCGGAGCGGCGCGGACGGTAGACGTTGCCGAGCTGGGCGGTGAGGGTGCGCAGCGCGTCCACCTGCCGGCGGACCCGCTCGATGTCCCGCACCAACAGGTGAAGACTGGCCCGTGCCTGGGCGTCGTGGGTTGCGTGGTCGGCCATGAACAAGCCTCTCGGACCGGCGTTGTTGAAAAGGGATCGGGCCGCACGCGCGGCCCGTTTCGGTCAATCTCTCTTGACCAACGCGCCACCCGCTCTTGTGGTCACGGTGCGGGGGCGTATGGGTACGTGCGCAGGGCGCGCGAAGTGGCGTACGCCCCTGTCCCGATACCGCGAAAGGAAACCCGAACAGCGCATTCGAACGTGAGGGGCGACGGCACGGCCGGGACACCCAACGGACCGGCACGGGCACGCAATAGACTGGGCGTCGCTCTCTACAAAGCGAGGTACTCCCCAGTGAAGCTCGTCTTCGCAGGCACCCCCGAGGTCGCCGTTCCCGCCCTTGACGCCCTGATCGCCTCCGGCCGGCACGAGGTCGCCGCCGTGGTGACCCGGCCGGACGCGCCCGCCGGACGCGGTCGCCATCTGGTGGCCAGCCCCGTCGCCCAGCGCGCCGAGGAGGCCGGCATCGAGGTGCTGAAGCCGGTGAAGCCGCGCGACGAGGACTTCCTGGCGCGGCTGCGTGAGATCGCCCCCGACTGCTGCCCGGTCGTCGCCTACGGGGCGCTGCTCCCGCAGGTGGCGCTGGACATCCCGGTGCACGGCTGGGTGAACCTGCACTTCTCGCTGCTCCCCGCCTGGCGCGGCGCCGCCCCCGTCCAGCACGCGCTGATGGCGGGCGACGAGATCACCGGAGCCTCGACCTTCCAGATCGAGAAGGGCCTGGACTCCGGTCCGCTGTACGGGACGGTCACCGAGGCCGTCCGCCCCACCGACACCAGCGGTGACCTGCTGACCCGGCTCGCCTTCGCCGGCTCCGGGCTGCTCGCCGCGACCATGGACGGCATCGAGGACGGCACGCTCAAGGCCGTTCCGCAGCCCGCCGACGGGATCAGCCTCGCCCCGAAGATCACCGTCGAGGACGCGCAGATCGACTGGACCGCCCCGGCGCTCCGGGTCGACCGCGTGGTGCGCGGCTGCACCCCGGCCCCGGGCGCCTGGACGCTCTTCCGGGGCGAGCGGCTCAAGCTCGTCCAGGCGGTGCCGGTCCCGGACCGTACGGACCTGGCGCCGGGCGAGCTGTCCGCGGGCAAGAACAACGTGTACGTGGGCACCGGCTCGCACGCCGTCGAGCTGATGTGGGTCCAGCCCCAGGGCAAGAAGCCCATGAAGGGCGCGGACTGGGCGCGCGGCGTGCGCATCGCGCCGGGCGAGCACGTCGGCTGAACGGGGCGCGCGGACCCGGGTGGGGGCGCGCGGCGAACAGTCGTAGGCTGGTCGGGTTCGCACCATCTGACCAGCGGAGCACCTTCCACGTGAACGATCAGCCGCACGGCCGTCCCCGCAGCAGCGACGGCAAGGGCGGCGGCAAGCCGTACCGCCGCCCCAAGAAGGACCCCGTCCGCGTCCTCGCCTTCGAGGCGCTGCGCGCCGTCGACGAGCGGGACGCGTACGCCAACCTCGTCCTGCCGCCGCTGCTGCGCAAGGCCCGCGAGGGCGGGAACTTCGACGGCCGCGACGCGGCGCTCGCCACCGAACTCGTCTACGGCACCCTGCGCCGCCAGGGCACCTACGACGCGATCATCGCGGCCTGCATCGACCGGCCGCTGCGCGAGGTGGACCCGCCGGTCCTCGACGTGCTCGCGCTCGGCGCCCACCAGCTGCTCGGGACCCGCATCCCCAGCCACGCCGCGGTCTCCGCCAGCGTGGAGCTTGCCCGTGTGGTGCTCGGCGACGGCCGGGCCCGGTTCGTCAACGCCGTACTGCGCAAGATCGCGGCGGACGACCTGGACGGCTGGCTGGAGAAGATCGCGCCTCCGTACGACGAGGACGCCGAGGACCACCTGGCCCTGGTGCATTCGCACCCGCGATGGGTCGTCTCGGCCCTCTGGGACGCGCTGGGCGGTGGCCGCGCGGGTATCGAGGACCTGCTGGAGGCCGACAACGAGCGGCCCGAGGTCACCCTCGTCGCCCGCCCCGGCCGCTCCACCACCGATGAACTCATGGACGCGCTCGGCGAGGACAGCGCGCTGCCCGGCCGCTGGTCCCCGTACGCCGTCCGGATGGCCGAGGGCGGCGAGCCGGGTGCGCTGGAGGCCGTGAAGGACGGCAGGGCCGGTGTGCAGGACGAGGGCAGCCAGCTGGTGGCCGTCGCACTCGCGAACGCACCGATCGAGGGGCGCGACGAGCGCTGGCTGGACGGCTGCGCCGGTCCCGGCGGCAAGGCGGCGCTGCTCGCCGCGCTGGCCGCCGGGCGCGGGGCGTCCCTGCTCGCCTCCGAGAAGCAGCCCCACCGGGCCCGGCTGGTGGAGCGCGCGCTCGCCGGCAACCCCGGCCCGTACCAGGTGATCACGGCGGACGGCACCCGGCCGCCGTGGCGGGAGGGCTCCTTCGACCGCGTCCTGATGGACGTGCCGTGCTCCGGTCTGGGCGCGCTGCGCCGCCGCCCCGAGGCCCGCTGGCGCCGGCGCCCCGAGGACCTGGAGGGCTTCGCGCCGCTCCAGCGCGGGCTGCTGCGCGAGGCGCTGTCGGCGGTCCGGGTGGGCGGTGTCGTCGGATACGCGACCTGCTCGCCGCACCTCGCCGAGACGCGGATCGTGGTGGAGGACGTGCTCAAGGGCCGGGGCGGGGCTCCCGTCGAGGCCGAGTGGATCGACGTACGGCCGCTGATGCCGGGCGTCGCGGGGCTGGGCGAGGGACCCGACGTCCAGCTGTGGCCGCATCTGCACGGCACGGACGCGATGTATCTGGCGCTGCTGCGCCGCACGGCGTGAGTGAGGGCCCGGAGTCGCGAACTCCGGGCCCTTTCCGTCCTGTTGGGGGCTAGGGGACGGGAGCGCGGGCCTCGGCCGGGGCGCGTCCCTCCTCGGGTTCCCGTGACAGCCGGTGCGGCCACCACACCTTGCGCCCCACGTCCAGGAACAGCGAGGTCACCAGGATCGAGCGGACCACGAAGGTGTCCAGCAGGACGCCGAGTGCCACCGCGAAGCCGATCTCGGCGAACGCCGTCATCGGGAGGGTGCCGAGCACCGCGAAGGTGCCCGCCAGGACCAGGCCCGCTGAGGTGATCACCGCGCCGGTGGCGGCCAGACCGGTCACCACGCCCCGGCGGGTGCCCTGGCGGGCCGCCTCCTCGCGGATGCGGGTGGACAGGAAGATGTTGTAGTCGATGCCCAGGGCCACCAGGAAGACGAAGACGAACAGCGGGAAGTCGGTGGACTCGCCCGCGTAGTCGAAGAGGTGGCGGAAGGCGAGCGCGCTGATGCCGAGCGCCGCAGCGAACGACAGCACGACCGTGCCGATCAGCAGCAGCGGCGCCACCAGCGCCCGCAGCAGGATGCCCAGGACGCACAGCACCACCAGCAGCACCAGCGGGATGACCAGTTTGTTGTCGTGCGTGGTGGCCTTCTCCATGTCCAGGACGGCCGCGGTGCCACCACCCACGCGCGCGTGGGCGCCGGGCACCGCGTGGACCGCGTCCCGCACCCGCTCGACGGTCGCGTGCGCGGCGGCGCTGTCCGGGCGGGCGGTCATGGTGGCTTCGAGCAGCACCTCGCCGTCGTGCCCGGCCGCGGTGCCCGGGGGCACGCCGACCGACGCGGGCACCACGCCCTCGGTGGCCGCCACCGTCCGGCGCACCTCCGCGGCCCGGTCCGCCGCCGTGATGATCACCAGGGGGTCGCCGCTGCCCGCCGGGAAGTGCTTCGCCTGCACCTCGGCGCCCACGATCGAGTCCGGTCTGCCGGTGAAGGAGTCCGCGTTGCCCAGACCGTCCGCCTTCAGCTGGAGCAGGCCGAACGAGAGCGCGGCCAGCACCGCGGCGGTCGTCACCCAGACCGTACGGGGGCGGGTGGCGATCCGGCGGCCGGTGTGCGCCCACACCCCGCGCGCTGTCGGGTCGGGGGAGCCGAGGACGGGTCTGGCCGGCCAGAAGATCCAGCGGCCGAAGACCACGAGCAGCGCCGGGAAGAGTGTGAGCATGGCGAGCAGCGCGACCGCGACGCCGATGGCCGCGACCGGGCCGAGGCCCTTGGTGGAGTTCATCTCGGCCACCAGCAGGACCAGCATGCCGAGGATGACGGTGGCGCTGGCGAGGACCGCGGGCCCGGCCCGGTGCAGGGCCAGCGCCATCGCCTCGTGGCGGTCCTCGTGGCGGCGCAGCTCCTCGCGGTAGCGGGAGACGAGCAGCAGCGCGTAGTCGGTGCCCGCGCCGAAGACCAGCACGGTGAGGATGCCCGCGCTCTGCCCGTTGACGGTCAGGCCCGCGTGCCGGGCCAGCAGATAGATCACGGCCTGCGCGGCGGAGAGCGCCCAGACCACCGAGATCACCGGCACCAGGAGCAGCGTGGGACTGCGGTACGTGATGAGCAGCATCACCACGACCACCGCGAGCGCGGACAGGAGCAGGGTGGAGTCGATGCCGGAGAAGGCCTTGGCGAAGTCGGCCGAGGTGCCGCCGGGGCCGGTGATGTGCGTCTGGAGGCCGCTCCGCGAGGTGCCGGACCGGTCGCGCAGCCGGTCGACCGCGTCCGCGATGTGGTTCCAGCCGTTCTTGTCCATCTTGATCGGCACGAGGATCTGGGCGGCGGTGTTCGCGGGGTCGAACAGCGGTCCCCGGACGCGGGCGCCCTGGATGCCGTCCGCGCTCAGGGCGCGCATCGCCGCGGCGTCGGCGGTGATCTTCTGCCGGTCGGCGGCGGTGAGGCCGCCGTCGCGCGCGTAGACGACGATCGCCGGGACCTCCTCGGGCCTGAACGCCTTGGCGGAGTCGAAGACTTGGGTCGACTCGGCGCTGCCCGGCAGCCAGGAGGTGGCGTCGTTGTCCTGGGCGTCGGTGAGCTTGGAGGCGAGCGGAAAGGCGACGGCGACCACGATCAGCCAGAGGACGAGCACCAGCCACTTGCTCCGCCGCCCGCACACCAGCCACGCGGCCGAGCGCCGTCCGGGCCCCTGCCCGTCCGGCGCGGGATGATCCTGCTGCGGGTTCCGGTGCGTGCGCGCGTCGGACATCACGTCCCCCAGGGCCCGCGGTCGGCGCGGGTTGCCGCTTCCGAAATGGCCTGAAACACCAGGATTACACGGAGCGTCCCGGTCCGGCGAGTCGTGGGAGAGGCGTAGGAGAGACGTAGGTCTCGCCTCCCGCGGGCACCGAGTCCGTACCGTGGCAGGCAAGTGGTGCGAGGCATGGCAGGCTTGGGGCATGGCTCAGATCAACCCCAGCATCCTCTCCGCCGACTTCGCGCGTCTCGCCGAAGAGGCCAAGGCCGTCGAAGGCGCCGACTGGCTGCACGTGGACGTCATGGACAACCACTTCGTGCCCAACCTCACGCTGGGTGTGCCGGTCGTGGAATCCCTGCGCCGGGCGACGGGCACCCCGCTGGACTGCCATCTGATGATCGAGGACCCCGACCGGTGGGCCCCGCAGTACGTCGAGGCCGGCGCCGGGTCGGTCACCTTCCACGCCGAGGCCGCCGCCGCGCCCGTGCGGCTCGCGCGGGAGATCCGGGCGAAGGGGGCGCGGGCGTCGATGGCGCTCAAGCCCGCGACGCCCATCGAGCCGTACGAGGACCTGCTGCCCGAGCTGGACATGCTGCTCATCATGACCGTGGAGCCGGGCTTCGGCGGCCAGCCGTTCCTGGACGTGATGCTGCCGAAGATCCGCCGCACCCGGGAGCTGATCTCCAAGCACGGCCTCGAACTGTGGCTCCAGGTGGACGGCGGAGTCTCCGCGGCGACCATCGAGCGGTGCGCGGAGGCGGGCGCGGACGTCTTCGTCGCCGGGTCGGCCGTCTACGGAGCGAAGGACCCCGCCGACGCGGTGCGTACCCTGCGCTCCATGGCGGAACGGAGCACGGCTGACGCCCCCTGGGCATGCGGCCACTGAGCCACGGCTCGGTGAACGCGGCCCTCCGGGGCTGATCAAGGACCGTTGGATCTGACAGGATGAACAGCGAGTCCAGAGTGTGAACAGCAGTGAGGAGATCGCGGTGTCTGCAATGTCGGCGGGTCGGTCAGCCCTGCGGATGGGACCCGCGGAGCTGGTGCAGGCGGCGGCGATGGCCCGCCGCTTCTATCTGGAGGGCAAGTCCAAGATCCAGATCGCGGAGGAGTTCGGCGTCAGCCGCTTCAAGGTGGCCCGGGTCCTGGAGACCGCGCTGGAGCGCGACCTCGTGAGAATCGAGATCCGCGTCCCGGCGGAGCTGGACGCGGAACGCTCGGACGCGCTGCGCGCCCGGTACGGGCTGCGGCACGCGGTCGTCGTCGAGTCCCCCGAGGCGGGCGAGGACGAGTCGTCGCCCGACCCCGAGAACCTGGGCGAGGTCGCCGCCGACCTCCTCGGCGAGCTGGTCAGCGAGGGCGACGTGCTGGGCCTGGCCTGGGGCCGGTCCACCATCCACATGGCCGCGGCCCTCGACCGGCTGCCGCCCTGCACGGTCGTGCAGCTCACCGGGGTGTACGACGCGGGCACCGCCGAGCGCGGCTCGGTCGAGGCCGTACGGCGCGCCGCCCAGGTGTCCGGCGGCGACGCCCACCCCATCTACGCGCCGATGCTGCTGCCGGACGCGGCCACCGCGGCCGCCCTGCGCAACCAGACCGGGATCGCCCGCGCCTTCGAGTACTTCGACAAGGTGACCGTGGCCGCCGTGTCCATCGGCTCGTGGGAGCCGGGCATCTCCACGGTGCACGACATGCTGACCGACGAGGAGCGGGCGCACTACGCCTCGCTCGGCGTCGCGGCCGAGATGTCCGCCCATCTGTTCGATGCCGAGGGGCGTCGGGTCGGGCGGGACCTCGGGGAGCGGTGCATCACGGTCGAGGCGGACCGGCTGCGGCGGATTCCGGAGGTCGTGGCGATCGCCGGGGGTGCGCGGAAGGCGTCGGCGATCGACGCGGTGCTGCGGTCGGGGCTGGTCACCAGTCTTGTGACCGACACCGCCGCGGCGGACTTCCTGCTGCACGAGACGGGTGCGCAGCCTCGGCCCGCGCTGAACCGGGCGGACCCGGACGGGGACTGAGCCCCCTTCCCTCCCCGGGTGGGCCCGGCCCCCATGTGGGCTTCGCCCCGGTTCGTGGTTTTCTGTCTGCGGGCCGGTGGGGCTTGGTCGCGCAGTTCCCCGCCCCCCCCTTGGAGGGGCCGGCCCCGTCTTTTTGTCCGCGGGCGGGTTGGGGCTGGCGCGCGGTTCCCCGCGCCCCTGGGGGTGGGGATGTCCCACCACGTAGGCCCAGGCCCCCCGGTCAGGTGTACACGCGTTGCGCGTTCTCGCTCGACAGGAGGCCGGTGACCCGGTGCGCGTCCGCGTGCGACCACGCTCCCGATGCCGTCCACGTTTCCAGGAGTTCGTTCAGGCCCTCCCGGAACAGGCGCGCCCCGACCACGTACAGCTCGGGCAGGCCGTAGGCGTCCGTGGAGAAGAGCAGCTTGCCGAACGGGGTGAGCTCCAGCATCTCGGCCAGGACCGCGCCGGCCCGCGCCCCCGTGTGGCTGAGGGTGAGGCCCATGTCCGCGTACACATGCGGGTACACATGGGCGAGGTAGGCGGCGTTGCGGTGGTACGGGTAGCCGTGCAGCAGGATCAGCGGGGTGCCCGAGCGGCGCGTGGCGCGGATGAAGTCCGTCAGGAGCAGCGGGTCGCAGCGGTGCAGCCGTAGGTCCGGGTCGCCGAAGCCGGTGTGCAGCTGGAGCGGGAGCCGGGTCGCGACCGCCGACCACAGCAGATGGCGCAGCAGCACCGGATCCTTGAGACGGTCGCCCTTCGGCCGTTTTTTCAGCCAATTCGCCGCCGCGTCCCGTACCTCGTGGAGCGCGGGCGGCTCGGGGGCGAGGTCGAGCCCGTACCGGTAGGCGGCCACCGACTTGAAGCCCACGGCCGTGGTCGCCGCCGAGCGGACGCGCGCCGCCAGCTCCGCCAGGAACGCGTCCGCGTCCCGCGTCGTGTCGGCCGCGAGCTCGGCCAGCCGCTCCAGGCGCACGATCTCGTGGACCGGGGCGCCGCTCAGCTCGGCGAGCTCGTCGGGGCCGGTGATGTCGCCGGGCAGGCCGGTGTCCATGACGTACGCGCCGATCCCGCTGCCGCGCAGGAGCAGCCGGGTCGCCTCGCGGGCGCCGAGTTCGGCGCGCCGGGCCAGATAGCGCTCCGGGGTGCAGTGCGGCTCCAGCCCCAGCAGCGGCGGGCACCAGCGGCGCACCGCGAAGCCGAGCTGGGTGTCGAAGAAGCTCGTCCCGGGCGCGGCGGGCCCGTCGGCCTCCGTCAGGAACGCCTCGAAGGCGGCAGGCCCGGGGTCCGTGCGCAGCACGCCGTGGCAGTGGTGGTCGAGGAGCGTGCCCGCGGGGACCTCGACCGGTGTACGGCGGAGCCGGTCGTCGGCCGCCTCCCCGGGCCGCGCCGGCGCCCCCTCCCGGCCGCCCATCTCAGTACCGCCCCCGCGTCGCGTCCGCGATCTCCTGCGGGGACCTGCCCTCGAACAGGGCCGACTCCGCCTGGCGGACCGCCGCGAACGCCTCGAAGAGCGGGTCGCCCATGGCCTCGCGCAGGACGGCGGACGCGGTGAAGTGGCGCAGCGCCTCGGGCAGCGAGGCGGGCAGGCGCGGCGAGCCGCCGACCGTCGCGGGGTCGCCCGAGACCGGCTCGGGCAGCATCGCCTTGGCGTCCAGGCCCGCGAGACCCGCCGCGATCACCGCGCCCACCGCGAGATACGGATTGGCGGCCGGGTCGAAGCACTTGACCTCGGCGTTGGCGGCGTCCGGGTCGTCGGGCGCGCCGGTGATGAAGCGGAGGGCGGCCTCCCGGTTCTCGTGCCCCCAGCACTGGAACGCGCCGGCCCAGCGGGAGGGTTCCAGGCGGAGGTAGCTGGCGGGGGAGGGGGCGCCGACGGCGACCAGGGCGGGCAGGGCCGCCAGGACGCCCGCCAGGAACGCCTCGCCCTCGGCCGTCATGGCGAGACGGCCGTCACCGCCGCCGCACAGGTTCCGGCCGTCCCGCCAGAGGCTGAGGTGGAGATGGGCCCCGTTGGCGACGCCGCCCGGGGTGACCACGGGGCCGAAGAAGGGTGTGAGGCCGTGCCGTACCGAGACCGCGCGGATCGTCTCGCGCACCAGCACCGACAGATCCGCGGCTCCCACCGGATCGGTGGGGGCCACCGACACCTCGAACTGGCCTTCGGTGTACTCGGGGTGGATCTGCAGCACATCCACCCCCTGGTCCAGCAGTGCGCCGAGCACATCACCGAGGTACGCGGACCGCTCCACGACCCGCGCCATCCCGTACGCCGGGCCCTCGAGCGCGGGCGCGACCGTCCACTCCGTCTCGAAGCCCATGCGCAGCGAGAGGCCCCGCTCGGCGGCCTCGACCGTCATCCGCCGGGCGAACAGCCGCTGGCAGCCCGGGTGTTCACCGCCCCGCTGGTCGTAGCGGTCGACCGGGGCCCAGGCCCAGCCCGGCTGCCCGGCGAGCACGGTCAGCCGGTCCAGGTCGGGGAAGAGCCGCAGATCGCCGTCCGGGCCGCCGCTGAAGCGGCTGGAGGTGGCCGAGTCGTCCACCAGGAAGGCGTCGAAGCACGGCGACATCCCGACCCCGCGCTCCACGACCGAGGGCAGCCGGGCCGCGGGCACCGCCTTCACGCGCGCGATGCCCGCGTTGTCCACCGAGGTCAGCGCCACCGCGCGGACCCCCTCGGAGGCCAGCCGCGCCGCCTCCTGCCGTGCCCGCCGTACCCGCTCCCGCACCTGCTCCGACCCCACTGCCTCAGTCCCTCCCGCCGCCCAGCTGCTTCACCGTGGCGACCGTGTCCGCCTCCGAGGCGCTCTTGTCCTCGCGGTAGCGCACTACCCGTGCGAACCTCAGTGTCACCCCCTCCGGGTAGCGGGACGATCTCTGCACCCCGTCGAAGGCGATCTCTACGACGAGTTCCGGCCGCACCCGCACTCCCCACGGCTCCTCGGCCACCGCCAGCTCCCGCAGCCGCTCGGTCTGCCAGGCGAGCAGCACATCGGTGAGACCCTTGAACGTCTTGCCCAGCATGGCGAACGAGCCGTCCGGGCGGCGGGCGCCCAGGTGCAGATTGGAGAGCCGGCCGGTGCGCCGGCCGTGCCCCCACTCCGCCCCCAGCACCACCAGGTCGAGGGTGTGCACCGGCTTGACCTTCAGCCAGGACGCGCCCCTGCGGCCCGCGCTGTACGCCGAGTCCAGCGCCTTCACCACCACGCCCTCATGGCCGCGCTCCAGCGTCAGCGCCGCGAACTCCCCTGCCTCCGCCCGCTGTTCGGGATCGGCCGGGTCCTCCACCACCACCCGCCGCACCCGGCGCGGCTCCGGTGCCACCCGGACCAGCTCGGCGCAGCGCTCCCGCACCGGCAGATCGAGGAGGTCGCGGCCGTCCACCGAGAGCAGATCGAAAAAGACCGGAAACAGTGGCAACCGGTCCTGGGCGCCGGCCACGTCCAGCCGGGAACCCACCCGTCCCGCGATGTCCTGGAACTGCCGGGGCCGCCCCTCCCGGTCGAGCGCGATCACTTCGCCGTCGAGGATCGCCCGCTCGGCCTGCAACTCGCGGGCGGCGGCCACCACTTCGGGCAGCCGTGCGGTGATCTCGTCGAGCGTACGGGTGAAGACGCGCACCTCGTCGCCGTCCCGGTGGACCTGCACCCGGATGCCGTCGAGCTTCTCCTCCACCGCGCACGGGCCCAGCCGGTCCAGCGCCTCGTCCACGTCCTTGGCGGTGTGCGCCAGCATCGGCAGCACCGGCCGGCCCACGTCCATCCGGAAGGCCGCCAGCGCGTCACCGCCACCGCCGAGGAGTGCCTGGGCCACGGCCCCCAGCGAGCCGCCGAGCATCACCGCGCGCCGCACTTCCGCCGCCGGGGCGCCGGTCGCCCGGGCGAGGCCCTCCACGGCCGCCGCGTCGAGCGCGCCCTGGCGGACCTCGCCGGTGATCAGACCGATGAGGAACCGCTGCTCCTCCTCGGTGGCGGCGGCCATCAGCTCGCGCGCCAGCCGTCCGCGCTCGCCCTGGGCGCCCTTGCCCGACAGCGCGCCGATCCGGTCGAGGGCCGCGTCGACCTCCTGGACGGTGAGGGCGGGGCTCCCGGCGGGCGGCGGGCGGTCCTTCAGGGTGCTCCAGCCCAGGCCCGTACGGCGCTGCGGCAGCCGACCCGCCAGATAGGTGACCACCAGCGGGGCCTCGGCCGGGGCGGTCTCGCGGAACAGCGCGGCGAGCAGGGCGGCCTTCCTCGTACGGGAGGAGGTCGCCGCGATCTCGCGGGAGGTCGTGGCCACGTCGGCGAGCAGCATGTCCCCATCCTCACCCGGTCCGTTCGCGCCCGCAGGTCCGAGGTGGCAGCATCGGCGCATGCCCACCAGGTCCGTCCGAACGACCGTCGCCGCCCTGCTGGCGTGCCTGGCGCTGCTGCTCGCGGGGTGCGGGGGCGCCGGGGAGAAGGACGCCGGGCCGTCCCGCGCCGCCACCGCCACCGCCGCCGCCACGCCCGGCTGGGCCCGCGGCATGGCGACCGTCCGCGTCGGCGGGCTGCCCGCCGAGGCCCGGCGGACCCTGGAGCTCGTCGACCGGGGCGGCCCCTTCCCGTACAGCAAGGACGGCACGGTCTTCGGCAACGCCGAGAAGGCCCTGCCGCGGCACGCGCGCGGCTACTACCACGAGTACACGGTGACCACCCCGAAGTCGCGCGACCGCGGCGCCCGGCGGCTGGTCACCGGGCAGGGCGGCGAGATCTACTACACCGGCGACCACTACAAGACGTTTCTGGCGGTGCTGCGATGACGGCCGACCCCTTCGACGCCGTACGGGCCACCGGCTGGCAGGTCGACGTGCTCGACCTCACCGGGGTCACCGACAAGGCCGGCTTCATGGACCGCTGCGCCCGCGCGCTGCGCCTGCCGGAGTGGTTCGGCCGCAACTGGGACGCCCTCGCCGACTGCCTGGGCGATCCCGACTGGGGCCCGGCCGACCCCGGCCGGCTGCTGGTGGTGCGGGGCTGGCAGGGGTACGCGCGGGCGCGGCCGCAGGAGTGGGAGACGGCCCGGGACGTGCTGGACGAGGCGGCGGCCGACGGTGACAGCGGCACCCTGGCGGTGGTGCTCGCCCTCGGCACGTTCGTCTGATCGCACCAGGACCCTTCCCGGCCTCTGGAGGATCGGCCCGGGCGGCGCGAACACCCGGACATGGGACAATGAAGTACGTGCGTTTAGCCCCGGCTGAAATGCCTGGGGTCACTCCGATCGACTGGGATGTTCTGCACGTGCGTTTCCTCAATGACATCAAGCCGCCGTACGACCTGACGTACGACGATGTGTTCATGGTCCCCAGCCGCTCCGCGGTGGGCTCCCGCCAGGGCGTCGACCTGGCCTCGCCCGACGGTTCGGGCACCACGATCCCGCTCGTCGTCGCCAACATGACGGCCATCGCGGGACGGCGGATGGCCGAGACCGTGGCGCGCCGCGGCGGAATCGTCGTCATCCCGCAGGACATCCCGATCGAGGTCGTCACCGACGTCATCACCTGGGTCAAGACGCGTCACCACGTACTCGACACCCCGATCGTCCTCGCGCCGACCCAGACTGTCGCGGACGCGCTGGCGCTGCTGCCCAAGCGCGCCCACAACGCCGGTGTCGTCGTCGACGCCGAGCAGCGCCCCGTCGGTGTCGTCACCGACGCCGACCTGACCGGCGTCGACCGCTTCACGCAGCTCTCCGAGGTCATGTCCAAGGACCTGCTGCTGCTCGACGCGGACATCGACCCGCGCGAGGCGTTCAACAAGCTCGACCACGCCAACCGCCGCTACGCCCCGGCCGTGGACAAGGACGGCCGCCTCGCCGGCATCCTCACCCGCAAGGGCGCCCTGCGCGCGACCCTGTACACCCCGGCCACCGACGCCTCCGGCAAGCTGCGGATCGCCGCCGCCGTCGGCATCAACGGCGACGTGGCGGGCAAGGCCAAGCAGCTCCTTGACGCCGGCGCCGACACGATCGTCGTGGACACCGCCCACGGCCACCAGGAGTCGATGATCGCCGCGATCAAGGCCGTCCGCGGCCTGGACCCGCGGGTTCCGATCGTCGCGGGCAACATCGTCGCCGCCGAGGGCGTGCGCGACCTCATCGACGCGGGCGCCGACATCATCAAGGTGGGTGTGGGCCCCGGCGCGATGTGCACCACCCGGATGATGACCGGTGTGGGCCGCCCGCAGTTCTCCGCCGTCCTGGAGTGCGCGGCCGAGGCGAAGAAGTACGGCAAGCACGTGTGGGCTGACGGCGGTGTGCGCCACCCGCGCGACGTCGCCATGGCGCTCGCGGCCGGTGCCTCCAACGTCATGATCGGCTCCTGGTTCGCCGGTACGTACGAGTCCCCGGGCGACCTCCAGCAGTCCGCCGACGGCCGGCTCTACAAGGAGTCGTTCGGCATGGCCTCGGCCCGCGCGGTGCGCAACCGCACGAGCGAGGAGTCCGCGTACGACCGGGCCCGCAAGGCGCTCTTCGAGGAGGGCATCTCCACCTCGCGGATGTTCCTCGACCCGACCCGGCCGGGCGTCGAGGACCTGATCGACTCGATCATCGCGGGCGTCCGCTCCTCCTGCACCTACGCGGGCGCGAGCTCGCTCGCGGAGTTCGAGGAGAAGGCGGTCGTCGGCATCCAGTCCGCCGCCGGTTACGCGGAGGGCAAGCCGCTGCACGCCAGCTGGAGCTAGGCGCCCCGCGGGCCCGGTCCTTCGTCCGCGGGTTCGCCGTGGCCGATCGCGCGGTTCTCCGCGCCCCTGAAGAGACGGCCCCCCGTGCCCCTGTGGAGATGGCCCCCCGCGCTGTGCGCGGGGGGCCATCTCCCTATGCGGGGTCCCGGCTCTATACGTGGGGCCGCAGCGCCTCCGCCACCGCCGCCGCGACCTTCGCGTGGCCGCCGTCGTTCGGGTGCAGACCGTCCGCCAGGTCGTCCTCGGTCACCAGGCCGCGTCCGGAAAGCACGTGAAGGCGGCTGTCGCCGTCCGCGACACGGTCCCGGGCCGCCGCCTCCATCGCGGAGCGCAGGGCGCCCAGCGTGGCGCCCAGCGCGTTCGGGGTGCGCTCGGCGGCCGGACGCAGCAGCGGCGAGAGCAGCAACAGCGGGGTACGCGGATGGCCCCGGCGCACCAGGGCCAGGAACGCCCTGGTCGTCTCATACAGCAGCGTCGCCGAACTCGGCACCGCCGACCAGCAGTTGGTGCCGAAGGCGAGGGTCAGGACGTCCGCCGGCAGAGTCGCGAGTTGTTCGGCGACGGCGAGTTCGCCGCGGGCGGCTCCCGCGTAACCGAGGTTGACGGTGTCCAGGCCGAGCGTCCGCCCGGCCACCGCCGGCCAGGCGTGGGCGGGACGGGTCGACCACCAGCCCTCCGTGATCGAGTCGCCGTGGACCAGCCAGCGCGGCCCGCGCGGGGCGGGCGTGAGCGTGCCGCCGACCCCGCGCAGGGCGAGGACGCGCGGTGCGCGGTCCTGCGGCGGATGGAGGGTGAACGGGCCGCCGCCGGGCGGGAGTTCGAGGACCGCGACCGCCTCCTCGGCCGGGGTCACGGCCGTCTCGTGGACGAGGCGGCCGTCCGCCCACAGCGCGAAGGTGTGGGCCAGGGAGCGCATCTCCTCGCCCGGCGCGGGCACCTCGGCGCGGTAGTGGATCTCCACCGCCGACGCCCCGGCGGCGGTGAACTCCAGCCGCACCCCTATCGGCAGTCCGGCCCGCTCCGCGGTGTCCCAGGGCAGTCGTGCCAGGTCGTCGGGGTCCGCCCGCACCGGCGCGCCCTTCGCGTCCCGCCACGCCACCCCGCGCAGGAACGGATCCGGGTCCAGCCAGGTCATCGACGCCTCCGATCGGGGTACCCGGACACACGTCGGCAGGGGTGTCGGGGACCTCACTCCTACCCCGCCGGGCACGGCCCGATCACACCGTTGACGCACGGATCGAACACTGATGCGCAACAAACACCCATCCGTCGCGCTTGTGCGCAATGATCATTCACCGATGCGCAAGGTTGCTGCATTACGAGCGGGAAGCGGAACCCTTTACTCTTCTCGCGATACGTGGAGTGGCGGCGACCGCCTGCTCGGCGGTACCGGCCACGGTGTGCTCAGTCATGCCCGGATTGCCCCTTCGTACGGGAAGGGCCGGACCGTCGTGGTCGCCGACGTCCGAAGGCAGCGACAAGGAGCCCACTGAAGTGTTGGACCACGGCACAGCGCCCCCCACCGCAGCAGCACCGGCCACCGGGGCCCCGCGCCCCGGCAACCCGCTGCTGCGGCGCAAGCCGGTAGAACTGCTGGTCGCCGAGGGTGGCAAGGGCGAGGGCGGCACTCTGCGCCGCACCCTCGGCATGTGGCAGCTGACCATGATCAGCATCGGTGCCACGCTCGGCACCGGCATCTTCGTCGTCCTGGGCGAAGCCGTCCCCAAGGCCGGACCGGCGGTCACCCTGTCGTTCGTCCTCGCCGGACTCACCGCGCTGTTCTCCGCGCTCTCCTACGCCGAGCTGGCGGGCTCCATCCCGGTCGCGGGCTCCTCGTACTCCTACGCGTACGCAACGCTGGGCGAACTCGTCGCCTGGGTCTGCGGCTGGTGCCTGATCCTGGAGTACGGCGTCTCGGTCGCGGCCGTGGCCGTCGGCTGGGGGCAGTACCTCAACGAGCTGCTCGACGGGACCATCGGCGTCACCATCCCGGACGCGCTCTCCGCGCCGCCCGGCGACGGCGGGATATTCAACCTGCCCGCGCTGATCGTCGTGCTGCTCGCGATGGTGTTCCTGCTCGGCGGCGCCCGGGAGTCGGCCCGCGCCAACACCATCATGGTGGCGGTCAAGATCGTCACCCTGGTGCTCTTCTGCTCCATCGGCATCATGGGCTTCAAGTCCGGCAACTACTCCGACTTCATGCCGCTCGGCATGGCCGGTGTCAGCGCCGCGGGCTCCTCGCTCTTCTTCTCCTACATCGGTTTCGACGCCGCCTCCACCGCCGGTGAGGAGGCCAAGAACCCGCAGCGCGACCTGCCGCGCGCGATCATGCTCTCGCTGATCATCGTCACCGCGCTGTACGTGCTGGTCGCCGCGGTCGCCGTGGGCGCCCGCCAGTGGAAGACCTTCGAGGGCAGCGAGGCGACCCTCGCCGCGATCATGAACGACGTCAGTGGCCAGACCTTCTGGGGCACGCTGCTCGCGGCCGGCGCCGTCATCTCCATCGCCAGCGTGGTGCTGACCGTGCTCTACGGCCAGACCCGCATCCTGTTCTCGATGTCCCGCGACGGCCTGGTCCCCAAGGTCTTCGGCAAGGTCAACCCCAAGACCGGCACCCCCCGCGCCAACACGGTCATCGTGTCGCTCTTCTGCGGTGTGCTCGCCGCGGCCGTCCCGCTCGGCGACCTCGTCGACGCCACCAGCATCGGCACGCTCTTCGCCTTCGCGCTGGTCAACATCGCGGTCATCGTGCTGCGCCGGACCCGCCCGGACATGCCGCGCACCTTCCGCGCCCCGCTCGGCTGGGTCTGCCCGATCCTCGGCTTCTTCTTCTGCATCTACATGATGAAGGGCCTCGGCACGTCCACCTGGACCGTGTTCGGAGTCTGGATGGCCGTCGGTCTCGTGATCTACTTCGGGTACGGCATCCGCCGCTCCCGACTGGCCACGGCCACGGACACCGTATCCGCAGAGAAGTGATCCACCCGCAGTGCGACTCAATGACCTCGACGAGCGCATCGTCCACGCCCTCGCTGAAGACGCCCGCCGCTCCTACGCCGACATCGGTTCGCTGATCGGCCTCTCCGCGCCCGCCGTGAAGCGGCGCGTGGACCGGCTGCGCGCCGAGGGCGCCATCACCGGATTCACCGTCCGGGTGGACCCCGCGGCGCTGGGCTGGGAGACCGAGGGCTTCATCGAGCTGTACTGCCGCCGCAACACCTCGCCCGACGCCATCAAGCGCGGCCTGGAGCGGTACCCCGAGGTCGCGTCCGCCTCCACCGTCACCGGTGAGGCGGACGCGATCGTCCAGGTCTTCGCCTCGGACATGCGCCACTTCGAGCGGGTCCTGGAACGGATCGCCGGGGAGCCCTACGTGGAGCGCACCAAGTCGGTCCTCGTGCTCTCGCCCCTGCTCAGGCGCTTCTCCTCCGGCTCGCCCGCCTGATCGTCCGGGTCCGGGGCCCGGGGGCGTACGGGCCGCGCGGCGGCCACGCAACGAATCGCCGCACAGGGCCGCTCACGCGCAACGAATCCTCCTCCGGCGTGCAACAGTCGTGCCTTGTCGGGGTCGAGCGGCGGAACGTACCGTCTAGGTGACCCCTTCAACCACTTTCGCCCCGAGGACCGCCATGCCCCCGCTGCGTACCGCCCTGCTCCAGAGCTCCGGCCGTCCGGGTGACGTCGCCGCGAACCTGAAGGTGCTGGACGAGGCCGCCGGCCGGGCCGCGGCGACCGGGGCGGGCCTGCTGGTCACCGCCGAGATGTTCCTCACCGGCTACGCCATCGGGGACGACGTGCCCCGGCTCGCCGAGGCCGCCGACGGCCCCGGAGCGCGGGCCATCGCCGAGATCGCCCGCCGGCACGGCCTCGCGGTCCTGTACGGCTACCCCGAGCGGGACGGCGAGACCGTCTACAACTCGGCGCAGCTGATCGCCGCCGACGGGCAGCGCCTGGCGAACTACCGCAAGACCCACCTCTTCGGCTGCTTCGAGCAGAAGTGGTTCACCCCCGGCGACCAGCAGGTCGTCCAGGCCGAGCTGAACGGTCTGCGGCTGGGCATGATGATCTGCTACGACGTGGAGTTCCCCGAGAACGTCCGGGCGCACGCCCTGGCCGGCACCGACCTCCTCCTGGTGCCCACCGCGCAGATGCACCCCTTCCAGTTCGTCGCCGAGTCCGTGGTGCCGGTGCGCGCCTTCGAGAACCAGATGTACATCGCGTACGTCAACCGGACCGGCCCCGAGGGCGAGTTCGAGTTCGTCGGGCTGAGCTGCCTGGCCGGACCCGACGGCACCGCCCGGGCGCGCGCGGGCCGCGAGGCCGAACTGGTCGTCGGCGACGCCGACCCCGAGTTCCTGGCCGCCTCGCGCGCGAACAACCCGTATCTGCGCGACCGCCGCCCCGGCCTCTACACCTCCCTCGTCTGACCCGGACCCTTCCGGCCGCCCCCTACCCCCCTCGTATTGTGCAAGGAGTCCGTACCCCATGACGTCCACGGTGCCCACCGCCGTCCCGCAGCCCGAGGGCCAGCCGCCGATCACCATGTTCGGTCCGGACTTCCCCTACGCATACGACGACTTCCTGGCCCACCCGGCCGGGCTCGGCCAGATACCCGCGACCGAGCACGGCACCGAGGTCGCCGTCATCGGCGGCGGTCTGTCCGGCATCATCTCGGCGTACGAGCTGATGAAGATGGGCCTCAAGCCCGTCGTGTACGAGGCCGACCAGATCGGCGGACGGCTGCGCACCGTCGGCTTCGACGGCCCCGGCACGGACGGTCTGACCGCGGAGATGGGCGCGATGCGCTTCCCGCCCTCCTCGACGGCGCTCCAGCACTACATCGACCTGGTCGGCCTGGTCACCGAGCCGTTCCCGAACCCGCTCGCCGAGGCCACCCCCTCGACCGTCGTCGACCTCAAGGGCGAGTCGCACTACGCCGAGACCATCGCCGACCTGCCGCAGGTCTACCGCGACGTGGCCGCCGCGTGGAACGCCTGCCTGGAGGAGGGCGCCGACTTCTCCGACATGAACACCGCGATGCGCGAGCGCGACGTCCCGCGCATCCGGGAGATCTGGGCCAAGCTCGTCGAGAAGCTCGACAACCAGACCTTCTACGGCTTCCTCTGCGACTCGCAGGCGTTCAAGTCCTTCCGCCACCGCGAGATCTTCGGCCAGGTCGGGTTCGGCACCGGCGGCTGGGACACCGACTTCCCCAACTCCATCCTGGAGATCCTGCGCGTCGTCTACACCGAGGCGGACGACCACCACCGCGGCATCGTCGGCGGTTCCCAGCAGCTGCCGCTGCGGCTGTGGGAGCGCGAGCCGGAGAAGATCGTGCACTGGGCGCAGGGCACCTCGCTCTCCTCGCTGCACGAGGGCGCGCCGCGCCCGGCGGTCACGCGCCTGACCCGCACCGCGGGCAACCGGATCACCGTCACCGACGCGTCGGGCGACATCCGCACCTACCGCGCGGCGATCTTCACCGCGCAGTCCTGGATGCTGCTCTCCAAGATCGAGTGCGATGACTCGCTCTTCCCGATCGACCACTGGACGGCGATCGAGCGCACCCACTACATGGAGTCGAGCAAGCTCTTCGTGCCCGTCGACCGGCCGTTCTGGCTGGACAAGGATGAGGAGACGGGCCGGGACGTCATGTCGATGACGCTCACGGACCGGATGACCCGTGGCACCTACCTGCTGGACGACGGCCCGGACAAGCCCGCCGTCATCTGCCTCTCCTACACCTGGTGCGACGACAGCCTGAAGTGGCTGCCGCTGTCGGCGAACGAGCGCATGGAGGTCATGCTCAAGTCGCTCGGCGAGATCTACCCGAAGGTCGACATCCGCAAGCACATCATCGGCAACCCGGTGACCGTGTCGTGGGAGAACGAGCCGTACTTCATGGGCGCGTTCAAGGCGAACCTGCCGGGCCACTACCGCTACCAGCGCCGTCTGTTCACGCACTTCATGCAGGACTCGCTGCCCGAGGACAAGCGGGGCATCTTCCTCGCGGGCGACGACATCTCCTGGACGGCCGGCTGGGCCGAGGGCGCGGTGCAGACCGCGCTGAACGCGGTGTGGGGCGTCATGCACCACCTCGGCGGCGCCACGGACGGCACCAACCCCGGCCCGGGCGACCTGTACGACGAGATCGCGCCGGTCGAGCTGCCGGAGGACTGACGGCGGACCGACGAGGGCGGGGACCGGGATCGAGGGGCCCGGGGGCCGCGGCCCCCGGGCCCCTCCTCCGTCCCGTCATCCGTTCACAGCCCCGCGCCGCCCGTGTCGTACCGCGTCAGCCGGAGAAGGCCGGGCCCGGGCCGGAGCGGCAGGCGGGGACTGCGCGCGCGGGAGAGGGGCCCGCGTACGGCGTCAACAGGCATCGGCCCACCAGGCCGACCCCCGCGTCCATCCGCTCCCTGAACTCCCCGGACAGTTCGGGAAGTTCCCGCAGCCGCCACAGCAGCCGCGCCGAGGACCAGGCCGCGTCGCGCGCCCGCTCCAGGCTCCACGACGCCAGCAGATGCGTGAGCGGGTCCGCGACCTCCAGCAGGTCGGGCCCGGGCATCAGCTCCTCGCGCACCCGCTCCTCCAGCGCCACCAGCATGTCGCCGACCCGCTCGAAGTCCCGCTCCAGACCCTCCGGTCCGCACCCCAGGGCGCGGCAGCTGTCGACGACGGCGAGGGCCAGGTCGTGCCCGATGTGGGCGTTGATGCCGCAGAGCGCGAACTGCAGGGGGCGTACGCCCGGGTGGCGCCGGTACTGGAAGAGCGGCCGCCAGCAGGCGGGCGGGCGCAGCCCCGCCGCCACCGCGTCGACCGCCCGCAGATACCGCCGGGCGAACAGCACGTCCAGCGTCGCCGCCGCCTCCGGGTCCTCGAACGCGCCCCGGGCCAGGGAGCGGTCGATCTCCTCGGTGACCGCCAGATAGACCCGGTTGAAGACGGCCAGGCCGTCCTTGGGCGGCAGGCTCGCGCGCAGCGCCCGCATCCGCCCCGCTACGGTGTCCACCGACGCCCCGGCGAGCCCCGTGGCACCTGCCCGCTGTCCGATCCGCACCATGGGGGCAGCGTCCCAGTCCGGCGCCGCCCGGGACGTCGCCGTGCCCGGGGCTTCCCCGGAACGGGTGAACACGGGCCGTCGGGCCCGGAGGAAGAGGAGTCAGCGGTTGTCGGGAACACCGCCGTCACGCGCGCACCGGCGCGGCGAGGACAGAGCCGCGCGCCGTGCGGCCGCCCGGCGCACCGCCATGGTGGCGCTGGCCTGCGCGGTCGTGGGCGTCGGCGCGGTCTCCGGCGCCGTGGCGGCCCTCGGGGACAAGGGCGGCGGCACGGCCCGGCCCGCGCCCTCCCCGTCGCCCGCCGTCGCGACCCTGCCCGCCGTGCCCGCCCCGGCCTCCGTGGCCCCGCCGCCCCCGCGCGCGACCCCGCGCGCCGCCCGTCCGTCCACGGCCCCCCGGCCCCCGGCCACCCCCTCGCCCGCGCGGGGCGCGATCTCCGCCCCGCTCTACCGCTCGCCCGACTCGCAGGTCCTCGACTGGGTCCGGGCCCACCCCGGTGACCCCCGGCGCCCGCTGATCGAGCGCCGGATCGCGGACCGCCCCACGGCCGTGTGGTTCACCGCGTACGACCCGGACGCGATCACGCGCGAGGTACGGGCGGTGACCTCGGCGGCGGCCGCACAGGGCAGAGTGGCGGTGCTCGTCCCGTACGCGATACCCGGCCGGGACTGCGGCGGTGCCTCGCAGGGCGGCGCGCCGGACCTCGCCGCGTACGACAGGTGGATGGGGAACTTCGCGGCGGGGCTCGGGCGTTCACCGGTCATCGTGGTCCTGGAGCCGGAC
This sequence comes from Streptomyces sp. NPDC005878, assembly GCF_040629815.1. NCBI lineage: Bacteria > Bacillati > Actinomycetota > Actinomycetes > Kitasatosporales > Streptomycetaceae > Streptomyces > Streptomyces sp. NPDC005878. Next base: position 17,882 of record NZ_JBEXWK010000015.1, on the reverse strand, counting down.
GCGATCGCCCAGTCGGACTGCCTCACCGCGGGCGAGCGCACGGCCCGGTTCGCCTCGCTGGCCAGGGCGGGGCGCGCGCTCCACGCGGCCGACCCCCGGGCCAGGGTGTACTTCGACGCGGGCCACTCCGGCTGGCGCGACGCGGGCGAGATGGCCGGGCTGCTGCGCGCGGCGGGCGCCGCCACCAGTGGCGACGGCATCTTCACCAACGTCTCCAACTTCCACGCCACGGCGGACGAGGCGGCGTACGCGCGCCGGGTGCTCACGGCGCTGGGCGGTCCCGCGCGGCTGGGTGCGGTGATCGACACCAGCCGCAACGGCAGGGGCGCGCCGCCGGACGGGCAGTGGTGCGACCCGGCCGGGCGCGGCCTGGGACGCGCCCCCACCACGCGGACGGGCGAGGCGCGCATCGACGCCTATCTGTGGGTGAAGCTGCCCGGCGAGTCCGACGGCTGCCGGGGCACGGCGGGCAGCTTCGCGCCCGACTACGCCTACGACTTGGCGCGCTGAGGCCCCTCGGGCGTCCCCCGCTCGCTCTCGCTCTCCCTCTGGCTCTCGCGCTCGCCCGGCTCGCCGTACGACGACGTGCCCTCGTCGAGCAGCGGCTCCTGCTCCTTCATATGGGCCGGGGCCAGGGCGCGCAGCACGTGGTAGCCGGTGATGACCACGATGGTGCCCAGGGCGATCCCGCCGAGGCGGAAGTCGTCGGTGAACTTCAGGCTGACGCCGCCGATGCCGATGATGATGCCGGCCGCCGCCGGGACCAGGTTCAGCGGATTGCGCAGGTCCACCTCGGCGTTGATCCAGATCTGGGCGCCCAGCAGGCCGATCATGCCGTAGAGGATGACGGTGATGCCGCCGAGGACGCCGCCGGGGATGGCCGCGACGATCGCGCCGAACTTGGGGCAGACACCGAAGAGCAGCGCGAAGCCGGCGGCGGCCCAGTAGGCGGCGGTCGAGTAGACGCGGGTGGCGGCCATGACGCCGATGTTCTCGGAGTAGGTGGTGTTGGGCGGGCCGCCGACGGCGGTGGAGAGCACCGAGGCCACACCGTCGGCGGCGATCGCGGTGCCCAGCTTGTCGTCGAGGTCGTCGCCGGTCATCTCACCGACGGCCTTGACGTGTCCGGCGTTCTCGGCGATCAGCGCGATCACCACGGGCAGGGCGACCAGGATGGCGGACCACTCGAAGTGCGGGGCGTGGAAGGAGGGCAGACCGATCCAGTCGGCCCTGCCGACTCCGGAGAGGTCCAGACGCCAGTGGTCGGTGGCCTCGCCCGCGCCCGGAACGGAGTGGATCTTGCCGAAGACACGGTCGAAGAGCCAGGAGATCGCGTAGCCGAAGAGCAGCCCGAGGAAGATCGCGACCCGGGACCAGAAGCCGCGCAGGCAGACCACGGCGAGCCCGGTGAAGAGCATCACCAGCAGCGCGGTCCACTGGTCCTGCGGCCAGTACGTGGCGGCGGTCACCGGCGCCAGGTTGAAGCCGATCAGCATCACGACCGCGCCGGTCACGATGGGCGGCATCGCGGCGTGGATGACCCGCGCGCCGAACCGCTGCACCGCGAGGCCCGCCGCGAACAGCACGGCGCCGACGACGAGGACCGCGCCGGTGACGGTGGCGCTGGTCCCGCCGCTCGCCCGGATCGTGGCGGCGACCCCGACGAAGGAGAGCGAGCAGCCCAAGTAGCTGGGGACCCGGCCCTTGGTGGCGAGCAGGAAGATGACCGTGGCGACGCCGGACATCATGATCGCGAGGTTGGGATCCAGGCCCATGAGGACGGGCGCCACGAAGGACGCGCCGAACATGGCCACCACGTGCTGGGCGCCGAGGCCGATCGTCCGGGGCCAGGACAGCCGCTCGTCCGGACGGACGACGGCGCCGGGGGCGGGGGTCCGCCCGTCACCGTGCAGGGTCCAGCGCACGCCGAGGCCCATGAGTTTGCTCCAGTTCGTTCCGTGCTGAGAAGAATCAGCGCCATGGTAGTGGGGCCCGGGAGATCGGGTCCCATCCGTGAATCCCGCGCGGGGCATTGTCACCCGGAACTGCTGGCTCTACGCTCCAACGGCCTTACTGGTGAACAGAGTTCAGATATGTGAAGTTCCTAGGTGGGGAAGGTGCCTCTATGGGTGGAATATCCGGCATGGCCGCCGGTGGAAGACGCGGCCGACTGGTGGCCCTGCTGGCCGCGGTGGCGGCCGTCGCCCCGGCGCTCGTCCCGACGGCCTCGCACGCCGCCGCTCCCCGGCCCGCGCCTCTCAGGGCCCCGCACACCGTGGTCGTCGACGGGGCGCGCATGAGGGACACGCGGCTGCGGCTCGACGCGGGCGACCCCGCGCTGCGCGCCGCCGTCGGGAAGCTGACCGCTGCGGCCGACGCCCGGCTCGGGCAGGGCCCCTGGACGGTCGTGGACAAGCCGCGGCCCGCGCCGGGCGGCGACCCCCACGACTACCTCAGCCAGGCGCCGTACTGGTGGCCCTCCCGGCCGAGGACCGCCGACAACCCCTGGGGCTGCCCGTACGTACAGAGGGACGGGCAGCGCAACCCCGAGGTCGACACCGGCACCGACCGCCTCGACCTCGGCCGGATGGTGAGCTCGGTGACCACGCTCGGCCTCGCCTGGTACTACACCGGCCGGGCCCAGTACGCCGAGCAGGCCGCGGCCGCCCTGCGCACCTGGTTCCTGGACCCGGCGACCGCGATGAACCCCAACCTCGACCACGGCCAGTTCATCCCCTGCGCGTACGACGGCCGGGCGATCGGCATCATCGACTTCTCCCAGCAGTACACCGGCGTCCTGGACGCCGTCGCCGTCCTCGACCTGGGCGCGCCCGGCTGGCGGGCCGAGGACCGTACCCGGATGCGCGACTGGAACAAGAGGTTCCTGGACTGGCTGCTGACCTCGCCGTTCGGCAAGGAGGAGTCGGCCGCCCGGAACAACCACGGCACCTTCCAGGACATGCAGATCGCCGCGCTCGCCCTCGCCACCGGCGACCGGGCGCTGGCGGCGAGGACCGTCCGGGCCGCCGCGAAGCTGCGGGTCGACCCGCAGATCGCCGCCGACGGCAGCCAGCCCCAGGAGCTCGCCCGCACCCGCAGCTGGCACTACTCGGTCTTCGACCTGGGTGGCGTACAGCAGGCTCGCCGCAATCGGCCGGCACGTCGGCGTCGACCTCTGGGGCTACCGGGGGCCGCAGGGCCAGAGCCTGTTCAGGGCCGTCGACTATCTGCTGCCCGCGGCGACCGGGGCGGCCGCCTGGCCCCACCCGGAGCTGGAGTTCCACCGGTACGCGGCGAGCGACGTGGTGCACGCGGCGGCCGACGCGGGCGACCGCACGGCCCGCGCGGCCGTCCCGAGGCTCCAGGCCCCGCCCGGCGGCGACCTGTGGGCGCTGCGGCCCGCCGCCGAACAACTGGACTCGATCGCCGGCTGAGTCGCGTCCGGCACCCGGGGCCCAGGGGCCGCCCGGTGCGGAAGGAGCGTCCCGGCTGAACCGCCCCCCATACGGTTCAGCCGCGGGCCGCGCCAGGGCGTGCCGGGCGTCGCGGGGCAGGCGGGACTCTCGCGACACACCCTAGGGGGCGGTGCCGGTGGACCGCGCCGGTGCCGCCTCCACGGCGGCCCCGCCGCCCGTCGCCCGGGCACGCCCTCCCGTACGCAGTACGTTCGCCCCCGCGACCAGCCCCAGCGCCAACACCGTCACCAGGCCGAACGACACCACCAGGGACGTCAGATCGGCGATGCCGCCGATCGTCGAGGGGGCCACGAGGCCCGAGGTGTACGTGATGGTGGCGACGCCCGCGATGGCCTGGCTCGGGTGGGGGCCGCTGCGCCCGGCCGCCGCGAACGCCAGCGGCACCACCACCGCGACCCCCAGCCCCACCAGGGCGAACCCGGCCATCGCCACGGCCGGCGCGGGCGCCAGCACCACCGCGAGCCCGCCCGCCGTGGCCAGCGCGCCGCCGCAGCGGACCGTCCGTACCGCGCCGAACCGGTCCACGACCCGGTCGCCCGCGATCCGCGCCACCGTCATGGTCAGGGTGAACGCCGTGGTCGAGGCGGCGGCGAGCCCGGCCGACGCGTCCATGGTGTCCCGCAGGTAGACCGCCGACCAGTCCAGGCTCGCCCCCTCGGCGAACACCGCGCAGAACGCGACCAGGCCGATCACCACCGCCGTCCTCGGCGGCAGGGTGAAGCGCGGCGGCGGAACCTCGTCGGGCGCGCTGCGCAGATCCAGCACGGCGCCGCAGACGAGCGCGCCCAGCGCGGTGAGGACGGCCGCCGCGACGAGGTGGTGCACGCGCGCGTCGACGCCGAGGTGCGCGGCGAGCGTGCCGGCGGTCGAGCCGATCAGGGCGCCCGCGCTCCACATGCCGTGCAGCCCCGACATGATGGACCGCCCGAGCCGGTCCTCGGTCTCCACGCCCAGCGCGTTCATGGCCACGTCCGACAGGCCCGCCGTCGCCCCGAACACGAAGAGCGCCGCACAGAGCGTGTAGAGGTTCGGGACCAGCGCCGGGAGGGCGAGGGCCAGGGTCCACAGGGCGAGCAGCCCGCGCAGCGCCCGGCGCGCCCCGAGGCGGTGTGTGACCGCGCCGGAGAGCGGCATCAGCAGCGACGAGCCGATGGCGGGGAACGCGAGCGCGAGCCCGAGCTGGCCGGTGGAGATGCCGGTGTGCTCCTGGATCCAGGGGACCCGGGTGGCGAAGTTCCCGGTGACCGTGCCGTGGACGCAGAACACCGCGGCGATCGCGATCCTGGCCCGCCTCAACTGCCGTGTGCCGACGTCCGCTTCGGTCCTCATCCGGCCGGTCCTCCCCTGGAAATGGTCGCTGTGGTCCGGTGCCCGCGATAAACTATCAGGAACCCTGCCTGATAAATACTCCGCCGTCCAACGGGTTTCGGTCGTCTGGAAGGATCCCGGCATGCCCGCATCACCGAGCACCGCCCGGGTCATCAACGACCGCCTCGCCCTGCGTCTGCTCCAGGACGAGGGGCCGCTGACGGCGGCTCAGCTCAAGGAGCTCACCGGTCTGTCCCGACCCACCGTCGCCGATCTCGTCGAACGGCTCCAGGGCTCGGGCCTGGTCCGGGTCGTGGGGGAGTCCGGCGCGGAGCGGCGCGGCCCCAACGCCAAGCTGTACGGGATCGTCGCCGACCGCGCGCACCTCGCCGCCCTCGACGTACGCACCGACAGCGTCACCGTGGTCGTGGCGGACCTGCTCGGCGCGACCCTCGCCCGGGCCGCCCTGCCGATCGACGCCGGGGCCGGGACGGGGCCGGCGGTGGAACAGGCGGTGGCGCTCCTGGAGCGCACCGCGAAGGAGGCGGGCGCCGCGCGGCTGCACAGCATCGGGATCGGGGCGCCCGGCCTGATCGACCCGGCGACGGGCGAGCTGCGCGACAGCACCGGCCTGCCCGCCTGGCACCGGGCGCTGGTCCCCGCCCTCCAGGGGCGGCTGTCGGCCGCGGTCCTCGTCGAGAACGAGGTGAACCTGGCGGCGATGGCCGAGCACCGCCTCGGCGCCGCGCGCGGACAGAGCGACTTCGTACTGTTCTGGCTGGGCCAGGGCGTGGGGGCCGCGGTCTTCCTGGACGGGAAGCTGCGCCGGGGCGCGTCCGGCGGCGCGGGCGAAATCGGCTTCCTGCCCGTCCCGGGCACCGGGGGGCTGCCGTCCGCGACCGGCTGCGACGGCGGGTTCCACGCGCTCGCGGGCGCCGACGCGGTGCTGCGGCTCGCCGCCGGGCACGGGCTGAGGGGCGGCGCCGAGACCCTGGTACGGGAGGCGGAGGGCCCGTTCCTCGACGCGCTCGCCGAGCGGATCGCCATCGGCGCGGCGGCCGTGGTCTCCGTACTGGACCCGGGTCTGATCGTCCTGGGCGGCGAACTCGGTCACGCGGGCGGCGCCCGGCTCGCCGCCCGCGTACGGGCCCGGCTCGCCGCCCTCACCCCGCTCGGCGCGGAGGTGGGGCCCAGCGGACTCGGGGACCGGGCGGTGCTGCGCGGGGCCCTGCTCGCGGCCCGGGACGCCGCTCAGGACGAGCTGTTCGGGCCCTGACGCACCGCGCCCCGGCCGGGGATTCCGGCCGGGGCGCGGGTGCTTCGGCGGGGGTGCCCGGCGGGGCGGCAAGGGCCCCGAGGCGCACCGCCGGGCGTTCGGGGGCGGGACCTCAGCAGGTCCCGAGGTCCTGCCAGACGCCCCACTCGCCGGTGGTCCCGGGCTCCTCGCCCTTCGTCCACCACTTCGACTTCCAGGTGTGGGACTTGTGCGAGACGGTCGTGCCGCCGCCGTACTCGGCCGTGGCCGACCAGACGGGCGCGGCACAGGAGCCACCGCCCGTGGTGCCCCCGGTGGACCCGCCGGTCGTGCCGCCCGTGGTGCCGCCGGTCGTGCCGCCCGTGGTCCCGCCGGTCGTGCCCCCTGTGGTCCCCCCGGTCGTCCCGCCTGTGGTGCCGGTGTCCGGCTCGGTGGGCGTCGCGCCGCGGGTGAGGTCCCCGGCCACCGCGTAGGTGCGGCCGCCGAAGGTGACCGTCCAGTTGGAGGGCGTGGACACCGGCAGGTAGTAGACGAAGTCCAGCGTCACCGAGGCGCCCGGGGCCAGCGACTGCCAGGCCGGCAGCTTCAGCGAGACCCGGTTGTAGTCACCCTTCAGACCGCCCACGTTGCTGCCGGTGTGGTCGCTGCGCACGATCGTCGTACCGAAGCCCGACTGGTCCTTGGCGTTCGCCGGCGCCGAGGTGCCGTAGTCGAACTGGAACTCCGTGCCGCCCGGCAGCGTCGCCCGGGTGCGGTTGGTGAGCGTCACCTTCGGGCTGATCGGGTAGTTGGAGTCGCCGAGCGGGAACTGCCCGAAGTCCACGCCGATGTCGAGCGCCTGCGTCGGCAGGGTGACCGAGGAGCGCTTGGCGCCGTAGGGGGCGGCCGTCCTGAACTTGTCGTACATCGCGGACGTCAGCGTGGAGCCCGGCTCGTACTGGCCCTTGGCCGCGTTGTACCGGTAGTCGCCCGCGAGCTCCCAGACCATCGTGCCGCCGATGCCCCTGTCGACCACGTAGTCGGCCTTGGCGTTCACCGACTGCTCGTCCTCGGTGGACAGGAAGACCTTCTTCTGGTCGTTCCACAGCCACGGCGCTACCAGCGCCGCGCTGTACTTGCGCGCGTAGGCGCCGGTCAGCCTGGTGTCGGCCGGGAAGCCGTACCGGGTCACGTAGTCGCCGACGACGCCCTTCTCCAGGTTCTTGGCGTGCCACATCGGGTTGGAGCCCGCCGGGGCCTCCTTGCCGTTGTCGTCGAGGTCGTGCCAGAGGTTGTCGATGCCGGTCGCGCCGTCACCACACTTGGTCAGCCCCGACCCGGCCGGACAGCTGGTGGACGCGGCCCTGCCCCACAGCCCGTCCGTCCCGCCGGTCACGTTCTTGAAGCCCCGGGTGTAGTACGGCAGGCCCATGTTGATGCGCCCGGCCGGCATCGAACCGCGGAAGTAGTGGTAGGCCCAGTCGGCGTTGAGGTACCCGGTCCCGCCGTACTGGGAGGTCGAGTAGACGCCCGCCGCGGCGAGTTCCGCGTCCTTGCCGTCGTCGAAGAGCGAGGCGTTCGGGCCCACGTACTCGTTCCAGGCGCCGTGCAGGTCGTACGACATGATGTTGACGTAGTCCAGGTACTTCTGGACCTGGAAGGTCTCCATACCGCGCAGCAGATAGCCGGACGAGGGCGCGGCGACGGACAGCAGGTAGTGCTTCCCGTCGGCCGCCCCCGCGCGGTCCAGCTTCTCGCGCAGCGACTTCATCAGCACCGCGTAGCCCTTGACCAGGCCCGCCCGGCGCGCGTTGGACAGCGTCCAGTCCAGCGGGTTGCCCGCGTCCTTCATCGTCGTGGGGTACTCGTAGTCGATGTCGACGCCGTTGAAGCCGTACTTCTTGACGAAGGCGACGGCCGAGTCCGCGAAGGTGTCGATGCCCGGCTGGTTCACCGAGCCGTCCGCGTTGGTGGCCACCGAGTAGAAGCCGCCCGAGGCCACGCGCTTGCCGTCGTCGCCGAAGTAGCCGCCCGTCTCGGCCCAGCCGCCCACCGAGATCAGCGTCTTCACGTTCGGGTGCTGCTTCTTGAACTTGTTCAGGAGGTTGAAGTGGCCCTTGTAGGGGAGCGCGGGGTCCATCTCGGCCCCGGCCACGCCCGGCCAGGTCATCCCGGTCGCCGCGTTCTTCTCGCCGCCGCCGACGGAGATCCTGTTGTCGGGACCGATGTGCGCGAAGGCGTAGTTGACGTGGGTGACCTTGTCCCACGGGATGTCGGAGGCGAGGTAGGCCGGGGTCCCGTCCTGGCCGGTGCGCCAGCCGGTGAAGTAGCCGATGACCCGGCGCTGGTGGTCCGCGCCCATCTTCTCGCGGCCCTCGGTGTCGTACACGGAGCAGTACGGGACGTCGACGCCCGGAGTCCGGTAGAGCCCGTCGGGGCGGCACACTTCGTTGTCGGCGGCGTGCGAGACGCCCGTGGAGAGCGTGGAGAGCAGCAGCCCCGCGACCGCGGCACCGGTCGCGAGCAGCGTGGCTCTCGTACGAGTGGGGGACAGCACGATCTGTTCCTCCAGGGGAGGTCGGTGGGACACGGCGGACGGCGTGCGGTCGTGCGGCGGCCCCGGTGTGCGCACACCGGCGGGCCTCACCTCGGAGGTGACACGGAGATTAAGAGGACTAGACCAGAGCGTCAATAGGTATGGACCAATGCAGGGGCCCCGGGGGGCGAGCGGGGTGGTGGAAGGCGAACCTCCGTTACCGGCCGCTACCGGACTGTGACCCAGGCCATAGATGTTCGCCCGTATGGCCGACGATCAGTCGTGGCACACTGACCCTGTACCAGCAGCAGCGCACTCCGGGGTCGGTGTAATTCCGAACCGGCGGTAATAGTCCGCGACCCGGCCGCATCCAGTGGCCGGTTGACCAGGTGGAATTCCTGGACCGACGGTGAAAGTCCGGATGGGAGGCAGTGCGCGGCGGGCGGGCCCTCAGGGCTCATGCCGGCCGTTCCGCTGATCGCCGTCATGGGCGATCGGTGTCCTTCGGCCCTGCGTGAGCTGTCTGTACGGCCCTGTTCCCGCTCTCTGTCGTTCATCGACAGCCCCGGAGTCCGTGCCCGAAGAGGCAGGAGGACCCGGTGGCCACCGCAGCCGACGCAGACGCCATGCGCCGAGCCGTCGAGCTCGCCGCGCGCGGACTCGGCTCCACCAGCCCCAACCCGGTCGTCGGGTGCGTCATCACCGACGCCTCGGGCGCCGTCGTCGGCGAGGGCTTCCACCAGAGGGCCGGCGGCCCGCACGCCGAGGTCCACGCCCTGTCCGCCGCGGGCGACCGGGCCCGGGGCGGCACCGCCTACGTCACCCTCGAACCCTGCAACCACACCGGTCGCACCGGCCCCTGCGCCCAGGCGCTCATCGCGGCCGGCGTCACCCGCGTCGTGTACGCGGTCGGCGACCCGAACCCGCAGGCCACCGGGGGCGCCGACACGCTCGCGGCGGCCGGCGTCGAGGTGGAGCAGGGCCTGCTCGCGGCCGAGGCCGAGGCCGGCAACGCCGCCTGGCTCACCTCCGTACGGCTCGGCCGCCCGTACGTCCTGTGGAAGTACGCCGCGACCCTGGACGGCCGGATCGCGGCCGAGGACGGCAGCAGCCGCTGGATCACCTCGGACGCCTCCCGCGCCGACGTCCACCGGCTGCGCGCCGAGGCGGACGCGGTGGTCGTGGGCTCCGGGACCGCCCGCGCCGACGACCCCCACCTCGCCGTGCGCGGGATCGACGGCGCCGTCCAGCCGCTGCGGGTCGTCGTCGACACCGAGGCCGCGGCCGTACTGCCCGGCGCCCGGGTCCTCGACGGCGCAGCCCCGACCCTGATCGCGGTCGCCGAGGACGCCGACACCGCCCATCTGGCGGGCACCGAGGTGGTGCGGCTGCCCCGCGCCGCCACCGGTCTGGACATCCCGGCGCTGCTGGCCGCCCTGCACGGCCGGGGCGTGCGGTCCGTGCTCCTGGAGGGCGGCCCGGCCCTCGCCGGGGCCTTCGTCGCCGCGGGCGCGGTCGACAAGGTCGTCGGCTACCTCGCACCCGTCCTGCTCGGCGCGGGCCCCGCGGCCCTGGCCGGCGGCGGAATCACCACGATCGCCGAGGCGTTGCGGCTCGAACTGACCGAGACCGTCCGCATCGGCCCCGATCTCCGTATCAGTGCCACTCCCAAGGAGCGTTGAGCGTGTTCACCGGAATCGTCGAAGAGCTGGGTGAGGTCACCGCCGTCGAGAAGCTCGGCGACTCCTCCCGCTTCCGTCTGCGCGGCCCCGTCGTCACCGAGGGAGCCCGGCACGGCGACTCGATCGCCGTCAACGGAGTCTGTCTGACCGTCGTGGAGAGCGGCGACGGCGAGTTCACCGCCGACGTCATGGAGGAGACGCTGAAGCGCTCCAGCCTCGGCGCCCTCGACGTCGGCTCCCGCGTCAACCTGGAGCGGCCCATGGCCGTGGGCGGGCGCCTCGGCGGGCACATCGTCCAGGGCCATGTCGACGGCACCGGCGCCATCGTGGCGCGCACCCCGTCGGAGAACTGGGAGATCGTCAAGGTCTCGCTGCCCGCGGAGCTCTCCCGGTACGTCGTCGAGAAGGGCTCGATCACCGTCGACGGCGTCAGCCTCACCGTCGTCGAGGCCGGCCCCGACTACTTCACCATCAGCCTCATCCCCACCACCCTCGCGCTGACCACGCTCGGCCGCAAGCAGCCCGGCGACCCGGTCAACCTGGAGGTCGACGTGATCGCCAAGTACGTCGAGCGCCTGCTCGGCGCCCGCGGCCAGGAGGACCCGAAGTGAACTGGCTCAACTCCGAGGCGTTCACCGCCTTCGACCAGCACATCATGTGGTCCGACATGATCGGCAACACGGTAGGTCTGATCGCCCTCGCGCTCGGCTGGCGGCGCTCCATATGGACCTGGCCCGCCCAGCTCCTGTCCGGCGTCATCCTGCTCGCCGCGTTCAGCACCGCCCACCTCTCCGGCAGCGCCGGCAAGCAGTTGGTGGTCATCGTGGTGGCGCTGTGGGGCTGGTACCAGTGGCGCGGCGGACGGCGCCAGGGCCGGGACGGCTCCATCGCGGTGCGCTTCGCCACCTGGCGCGAGCGCGGACTGCTCGCCGCGGGCGCGGCCCTCGGCACCCTCGCGGTCGGCGCGCTGTTCACCGCCTACCCGACGCTGTCGTGGGACCCGTGGCCGGACGCGTACATCTTCGTCGGCACGATCGTCGCCATGTACGCCCAGGCGCGCGGCATGGTCGAGTTCTGGTTCGCCTGGCTGCTCGTCGACGCCGTGGGCGTGCCGCTCAACTTCGCCAACGGTTTCGCCTTCTCCGGCTTCGTCTACGTCATCTACGGCGCCATCGTCCTGTGGGGCCTGCGCGACTGGTGGCTGCGCTCCCGTACGAGCGCGCAGCCCGTCCTGGAAGGAGCGGCGGCATGAGCGCCACCACACCCACCTGGTACTCCACCGACAACCGCGAGGACCTCTCCCTCGACCCCGTCGAGCAGGCGATCCGCGACATCGCGGCGGGTCGGCCGGTCGTGGTCGTGGACGACGAGGACCGCGAGAACGAGGGCGACCTCGTCATCGCCGCCGAGAAGGCGACCCCCGAGATCGTCGCGTTCATGATGAGCGAGTGCCGCGGGCTGATCTGCGCGCCCATGGAGGGCGACGCGCTCGACCGGCTGAAGCTGCCGCAGATGGTCGACCACAACACCGAGTCGATGAAGACCGCCTTCACCGTCTCGGTCGACGCGTCCGCCGCGCACGGCGTCTCCACCGGCATCTCCGCCGCCGACCGCGCCACCACCCTGCGCCTGCTCGCCCACGGGCAGGCCGAGGCCGGTGACTTCGTCCGCCCCGGCCACATCTTCCCGCTGCGCGCCAAGCCCGGCGGCGTCCTCGTGCGCAACGGCCACACCGAGGCCGCGGTCGACCTCGCCCGGCTCGCGGGGCTCGCCCCGGCCGGCGCGATCGTGGAGATCGCCGGTGAGGACGGCGTCATGCTGCGGCTGCCCGAGCTCATCCCGTTCGCCCGCAAGCACGGTCTGACGATCATCTCCATCGAGGACCTGATCGCCTACCGCCGCTCCAGCGAGCCCACCGTGCGCCGCGAGGCCGAGGTCCACCTCCCCACCTCCTTCGGGGAGTTCACCGCCTACGGCTACCGCTCCACCGTCGACGGCGTCGAGCACGTCGCCCTCGTCCACGGCGAGCTCGGCGACGGCGAGGACGTGCTGGTGCGCGTCCACTCCGAGTGCCTGACCGGCGACATCTTCCACTCGCAGCGCTGCGACTGCGGCCCCCAGCTCCAGGCCTCCATGGAGCGCATCACCGAGGCGGGCCGCGGCGTCGTGGTCTATCTGCGCGGCCACGAGGGGCGCGGCATCGGACTGCTCTCCAAGCTGCGCGCCTACGAGCTCCAGGAGCGCGGCCGCGACACGCTCGACGCCAACCTGGAGCTCGGCCTGCCCGCCGACGCCCGCGACTACGCGGCCGGCGCGCAGATCCTCCAGAACCTGGGCGTGCGCAGCCTGCGGCTGATGACCAACAACCCCGAGAAGACCGACGCCCTGGTCCGCCACGGCCTGAAGGTCACCGGCCGTGAGCCGATGCCGGTCAAGGCGGGCGAGCACAATCTGCGGTACCTGCGCACCAAGCGCGACCGGATGGGGCACGACCTGCCGTGGCTGGACGCGGCAGCGTCGACCTGCGGCAACCAGTAACGACACCGACAGCGGCACCCGCAACAGCAACAGATCACCGAGGAGTAGCACGTGAGTGGCAAGGGCGCACCCGAACTGTCCGTACGCAACTGCGCAGACCTCCGCGTCGCCGTGATCGCGGCGCAGTGGCACGAGAAGGTCATGGACGGACTCGTCGACGGCGCCCTGCGCGCCCTGCACGAGCTCGGCATCGACGAGCCGACGCTGCTGCGCGTCCCCGGCAGCTTCGAGCTGCCGGTCGTCGCCAAGGTCTGCGCGGGCCGCGGGTACGACGCGGTCGTCGCCCTGGGCGTCGTCATCAGGGGCGGTACACCGCACTTCGACTATGTGTGCCAGGGTGTCACCAACGGTCTCACCCAGGTCAGCATCGACACCGGCGTACCCGTCGGATTCGGCGTGCTGACCTGCGACACCGAGGAGCAGGCCCTGGACCGGGCCGGCCTCGAAGGGTCGAACGAGGACAAGGGCCACGAAGCGGTCACCGCCGCCGTCGCCACGGCCGCCACGCTGCGCACCGTCAGCGAACCCTGGCGCTGAGTGGCAGGGACGCACCCCTTACCCTGAGAAGCATCATGGCGAACAAACCCTCCAAGAGTTTCGAAGAGCTCTTCACCGAGCTCCAGCTCAAGGCCGCCAACGGCGACCCGTCCACCTCCCGCACCGCCGAACTGGTGGACAAGGGTGTGCATGCCATCGGCAAGAAGGTCGTCGAGGAGGCCGCCGAGGTCTGGATGGCCGCCGAGTACGAGAGCAAGGACGCCGCCGCCGAGGAGATCTCGCAGCTGCTGTACCACGTCCAGGTGATGATGGTCGCGCGCGGGATCTCCCTCGACGACGTCTACGCGCACCTCTGAGCACACCCGCACATCCCACCCCCTCACCCGAAGGAAGCCGACCTCATGCTGCGCATCGCCGTCCCCAACAAGGGTTCACTGTCCGGACCTGCGTCGGCGATGCTCCATGAGGCCGGCTACCAGATGCGCAAGGAGTCCAAGGAACTCGTCCTGGTCGACCCGGCCAACGAGGTCGAGTTCTTCTACCTCCGCCCCAAGGACATCGCGATCTACGTGTCGGCGGGCAAGCTCGACATCGGCATCACCGGCGAGGACCTGCTGATCGACTCGGGTGCCGACGCCGAGGTGATCCTGCCGCTCGGCTTCGCCCGCTCCACCTTCCGCTTCGCCGCCAAGCCCGGCACCGTCTCGGGCATCGAGGACCTGGCGGGCAAGACGATCGCCACCTCCTACGAGGGCATCGTCGCCAAGCACCTGGCCGAGGCCGGTGTCGCCGCCTCCGTGGTGCACCTCGACGGCGCCGTGGAGACCGCCATCGAGCTGGGCGTCGCCCAGGTCATCGCGGACGTCGTGGAGACCGGCACCTCGCTGCGCAACGCGGGTCTCGAGGTCTTCGGCGACCCGATCATGAAGTCGGAGGCGGCCGTCATCCGCCGCACCGGCGCCGACGCCGAGAACCCCAAGGTCCAGCAGTTCCTGCGCCGCCTCCAGGGCGTCCTGGTCGCCCGCAGCTACGTGATGATGGACTACGACTGCCGCGCCGAGCACCTGGAGCGGGCCGTCGCCCTCACCCCCGGCCTGGAGTCGCCGACCATCTCGCCGCTCCACAACGAGGGCTGGGTCGCGGTGCGTGCCATGGTCCCGGCCAAGGAAGCCCAGCGGATCATGGACGACCTGTACGAGCTGGGCGCCCGCGCCATCCTCACCACGGCCATCCACGCCTGCCGCCTCTGACCGGTCCGCCCGGCCCCCCGATCCCCGTACGGAAGTGACGTTCCCCGTGTCCGCCCCCGCGCCCCAGCTCCCCGCTCTCCCGGTCACGTTCCGGCCGACCCGCACCCGGGCCGTGCTGCTGAGCGTGGGCGCCGTGATGTTCGCCGTGATCACCGGCATCGCACTGCTCCTGGAGAACATGAGCGGGGGCGAGCGGGCGAGTTTCGTGTTCACCGCCGCGGTCTTCTTCGCGGTCCTCGCGCTGCTGAGCCGGCCCAAGGTCGTCGCCGACGACACGGGCGTCACCGTCGTCAACCTCACCCGGACCCGGCGGCTCGCCTGGGCCGAGATCCTGCGCGTGAACCTGCGCCCCGGCGACCCCTGGGTCTTCCTGGACCTCAGCGACGGCACCAGCCTGCCCGCGCTCGGCATCCAGCCCGGCATCGCCAAGGAGCGGGCCATCCGCGACGCCCGCGCGCTGCGCGCGCTCGCCGAGACGCACGGCACCCGCCAGGACGGCTGACCCTCCCCCTTTCAGCACCGGGGCAGGCATTGCGGCGACGATCTCAATAGCTACCCTGGTGGACGTGGCGCGCAACGCGCCGGCCCCGCGCGGAAGGCGGCACCACGCGCCTGCGGGGCACCAGCGACCCGAGGAGTGACTCCCTCCAGCAATGGACGGATTGTCCGGTAGTACCCGCGCCGCCCCTTCGCAGGAGGCGGCGGCATGACCACCCCCCTTCTGCTGCTCGCCGCGGCATTCCTTCTCATCCTCGCCAACGGGTTCTTCGTGGCCGCCGAGTTCGGCCTGGTCACCGTGGAGCGTCCGGACGCCGAGCAGGCCGCCGCCGACGGCGACCGCCGGGCCGGCACCGTCGTGGCGGCCCTGCGCGAGCTGTCCTTCCAGCTCTCCGGCACC
Organism: Streptomyces sp. NPDC005878; assembly: GCF_040629815.1. Classification (NCBI taxonomy): domain Bacteria; kingdom Bacillati; phylum Actinomycetota; class Actinomycetes; order Kitasatosporales; family Streptomycetaceae; genus Streptomyces; species Streptomyces sp. NPDC005878. The sequence goes on along the minus strand of NZ_JBEXWK010000015.1, from coordinate 2,462 downwards.
CAGCTCGGCATCACCATCACCTCGCTCGTCGTCGGCATGCTCGCCGAGCCCGCGCTCGCCGGACTGCTCGACGGGCCGCTCACCGCGGCCGGCCTGCCGGCCCGGGTGGCGCCCGGGGTGAGCGTCGTCGTCGGCATGCTGCTCGCCTCCGCCGTCCAGATGGTGATCGGCGAACTCGTCCCCAAGAACTGGGCGGTCTCGCGGCCCCTCCAGGTCGCGCGGTTCGTCGCCGGCCCGCAGAGCCGCTTCTCCCGGCTCTTCCGGCCCGTCATCGCCCTCCTGAACACCGTCGCCAACCGGCTGGTCCGGGCGCTCGGCGTGGAGCCGGCCGACGAACTCGCCTCCGCCCGCACGCCGGGCGAACTGGTCTCCCTGGCCCGCCACTCGGCGCGCGCCGGAGCCATCGAGCAGGACACCGTCGACCTGTTCGTCCGCACCCTGGCGCTCGGCAGGCTCACCGCGGCGAACGTGATGACGCCGCGCGTGAAGGTGAGCGCGCTCCAGACCTCCGCGACCGCCGCCGACGTCCTCAACCTCACCCGGGCCACCGGGCTCTCCCGCTTCCCCGTCTACCGGGAGCGGATCGACGAGGTCGTCGGCATGGTCCACCTCAAGGACGCGCTCGCGGTGCCGCCGCAGGAGCGTCACCGCACACCGGCCGCGCGGATCGCCGTGCCGCCCCTGCTGGTGCCCGAGACCCTGCCCGTGCAGCAGCTCCTGGAGCGGCTGCGCAGCGAGCAGCCGATAGCCGTGGTCGTCGACGAGTACGGCGGCACGGCCGGGGTCGTCACCCTGGAGGACATCGTGGAGGAGCTCGTCGGCGAGGTGCGCGACGAGCACGACACCGAGGGCGACACCGGGCCCGAGCTCGCCGCCGTGGCGAGCGACGACGGCCGCCCCGCGTGGGAGGCCGACGGCAGCTGCCGGGTGCTGAGCCTGCGCCGGATAGGACTGGACGCGCCGGACGGGCCGTACGAGACGGTCGCCGGACTCGTCGCCGACCTGCTCGGACGCATCCCCGTCCCCGGTGACCGCGCCGAGCTGCCCGGCTGGCGGATCCAGGTCCGCCGGGTCGGGCGCTACCGTGCCGAGCGGGTGCGCTTCGTCCGTACCGCCGACGTCAAGAGCGTGGCGGAGGCCGTGCGATGAGCCTGTTGCAACTCTTCTTCGCCCTGCTGCTGGTGCTGGCGAACGGCTTCTTCGTCGGGGCCGAGTTCGCCCTGGTCTCCGTGCGCCGCAGCCAGATCGAACCCCTCGCGTCCCAGTCGGCGCGGGCCCGGCAGGTGCTCCACGGTCTGGAGAACCTGCCGCAGATGATGGCGGCCGCGCAGTTCGGCATCACCGTCTGCTCGCTGACGCTGGGCGCGGTGGCCGAGCCCACCGTGGCCCACCTCCTCGAGCCGGTGTTCGAGGCCGCCCGGGTCCCGGCGGGACTTATCCACCCCCTCGGTTACGCGATCGCGCTCGCCCTCGTCGTCTTCCTCCACCTCGTCATCGGCGAGATGGTCCCGAAGAACCTGGCGATGGCGGCGCCCGAGAAGACCGCGCTCTGGTTCAGTCCCGGCCTCGTCGCGTTCGCCCGGGTCTGCCGCCCGGTCACGGTCGCGCTGGGCACGTGCGCGCGGCTGGTGCTGCGGGCGTTCCGGGTGGAGCCCAAGGACGAGGTGGAGACGGTCTTCACCAGCGAGCAGCTGAACCGCATGGTGGAGGACTCCGGACAGGCCGGGCTCCTGGACCCGCGGGAGATGGAGCGGCTGGAGGACGCCCTGGAGCTGGGCAGCCGGCCGGTGACGGACGTCCTGCTCGACCGGTCGTCCCTGGTCACGGTCGGCACCTCGGTGACGCCCCGGCAGCTGGAGGAGCTGACGGTCCGTACCGGGTACTCGCGCTTCCCCGTCTGCGCGGAGGGGGGCGCCTTCATGGGGTTCCTCCACGTCAAGGACGTCCTGGACCTGGAGGAGCGGGAGCGGGCGGTGCCGCAGCAGGTGTGGCGCCCGCTGGTCACGCTCCGGGCCGAGCTGCCGCTCGACGACGCGCTCACCGTGATGCGGCGGGCTGCGGCGCACCTCGCGCAGGTGGCGGACGCGTCGGGGCGGGTGCTGGGGCTGGTGGCCCTGGAGGACGTCCTGGAGATGCTGGTGGGCGAGGTACGGGACCCGTCGCACCGCCCGTTCCCGGTACAGCCCCGAGCGGAGCAGGCCCTGGCGGGGTGAGCCAGGGGTCGCCCCTCCCCGCCCCTTCCCCAAACCCTCCGGGGGCGGGGGAGGGGCGGGGGCAGGCGGTCTCCCCGGGGACTCCGTCCCCTGCACCCCTGGGCGGGGCTGTCGCCCCCTGTACCCCGCTTCGCGAATGTCCCTTTGGCTGCGGGCCGTGTGGGGTTGCTCGCGCAGTTCCCCGCGCCCCTAGGGGGTCGGCCGTAGCCGGAACAGTTGGCTCAGCCACAGGCTTTTAGGGGCGCGGGG
>NZ_JBEXWK010000014.1:0-191434 GCF_040629815.1 Streptomyces sp. NPDC005878 | reverse complement strand
GCCCGAGGGCCTCGGCGTCGCCGGTGGCGCGGGTGGACAGGTCGCCGGTGCGGTGCCGGTTGAAGAAGCCCTGCTTCTTGCGGAGCATGCTGGCGGTCTGCTCCGCAGACCCGACGCGCCGCCGCTACGCGGCGGAAACAGGAATTGCTCCGCAATTCTGCATTCCGGCTCCGCCGAAATATCCGCCCAACTCCGTTGGGCGGGGCCGGAATCGCTCCGCGATTCCGGCCTAAAGGGATTCGCTTCGCGAATCCCTTTGTCTGGCTGGGGGGTTGGGGTGGCCGGGCTTTCGCCTTTCCCTTTGTGCTTCTGACTTTCTGTCAGGAGCATGGTTCCTTCGGTGGATTGGCCTAAAGGTTTCTCACGCCCTGCACGCTCTTTTCTTGTGGGAAACATTGGACCGTTCCGCCGCGAGGACTGGCAGAGGCGGGCCACACGGCCGGCTGATCCCGTCACACGATCCCCGGGCGCCGGGATCAGCGGGCAACCGCCACCGCCGTGGAAGTTGCGGCGGTCGGCTCACTGGCCCGCTACGTCCGCAGGGATGAAGTCGAGCGAACGGTCAGCACGCTCAAAGGCACCCGGGCCGTGACGACGCACTGTGACAAGAGAGCGTTCGTCTTCCACGGCACGGTCACTGTTACGGCGGTCCGGCGCTGGCTCCGGTGAGGCCCTGCCGAAGGAGCTTCAACCGAACTTCACGTACGTCGGGTACGGGGCCGCGTAGTCGTCCGATTGCCGGGATCCGAGGAACCTGCTGGACGACGTGCAACTGCTGTTCGTGTACAGGCGGGCATCCGAATCGGTGTCATTGGTCGCCTGGCGGGCACCGCCCGGGATGGAAAGGCACCGGCCGTTCGGCGTCGAGCCGAGGAAGGTCTCGCTTCCCGTATCGGCGCGTGTGTAAAAGAACGTACCTTCCGCTGCCTGGGCGGACATGGCCATACCCGTCACCGCCATCAGCACCGCCGCACCAGTGACAGCGGCAATCCTTGCCGAGCGCCTCAATACATGCATGATCAGTCCTACTTTTCTCTCGAAGGGACCGCTGATCCGGAGAAGCCCGCCCCCGGCTGACCAAGCGTCTCTCACCCACCCCTAAGGAAAAATCCCCCACAAGAGGGGCGTTACCCCACACAGCGGAACCCGAGCCCACAACACGATCACGCGACCCGTCCGACACCCCCTAGGTAGGTGCACAGTGCGCACCCGCCGAAGGCCACCTGCATACGGATCGACTGACGCAGAGGAGAGCCCCGGCCGGACGCTCGGGGGAAACGCCCGGCCGGGGCCGGGGAAACCGCCCGCCTGGGGGAAATGGAGGGGCGCGGGGACTGGTAAAGCCTGACCCTCGTGTGTCGGCCTGGCTGCTCCTGTCCGCGCAGTGCACGTATCTGTCCGGGATCAGCGCCATGCGGAAGGGACTGGCACCCAGAGCGCCAGCCCTTTCCGCTTGAGAGTCGTCAGGTCAGACGCGGCCAAAAGCCAGGGTGACCCAACCGGCGTCGCGCCACTGGTCGGTGTCGAGGGTGCCTCGGGCATCGATGACCTTGGGGTTGTTGGCGCGGGCGGCGAGCCTTTTGGGGTCGATGTTGGTGAAGTGGTGCCACTCGGTGAGGTGCAGCAGGAGGTCCGAGTCGTCAACTGCGGCGATGGGATCCTCGACGTAGTCGAGTTCGGGGTGGCGCTTGCGTGCGTTGTCGAGGGCTTTGGGGTCGGTGACGGTGATGGTGGCACCGAGTTCGTAGAGTTTTTGGGCACACCGGGCAGCGAACCGGCCGGGAAGGGCTCGCAGGGGGGCTCACAACTCGCGAACCCGGTTCATCCAGGGCCCGCAGGCAATACCCTCGGTGACCCAGCACATGGGAGACGTACGACTCCTCGGAAGCACGGGCTCGCATGGGCAACGCTTCAGTCACCGGCAAGGGGGCCGCCGTGGCATCGGCCGTCCGCCGGAGCCGTCCGCCCAACACGGACTTGGCCCGGCTCATCGAAACCTGTGGTGCGAGCCACAAGTCTCTGGCCCACCGCGTCAACCAGCTCGCCCACCAGGCAGGGTCCCCGACGGACTACTCGCATACCTCGATCGTGAACTGGTGCGTGCGCGGCATGGTGCCCAAGTGGCCGGTGCCGAAGCTGCTGGCGCAGGCGGTCTCCGAACGGCTCGGGCGGCCCGTCGGTCTCGCCGAAATCGGTATGGGCGAGGCGGAGACAATCCAGGCGGATGTGGGGTTGGATTTCCCGCGAGATCCCGCCGACGCCGTCCGCGTCGCCACTTCGTTCTGGAGCTCCGTGAACCGCCGCGACTTGCTCAATCAGGCCGGCTCCGGCTTTGCCGTGTCCGCGTTCGCCGTCCCCGTCACCCGTTGGCTGGTCAGCCCCGCCGACGAAAGGGCCGACCATCAGGGCTCGGGCCAGGTCGGCAGGGCCGACCTGGACGAACTGCGGGACGCCGCCGACGATGCCCGCCGCTGGGACTCCAAGTACGGCGGGGGGAACTGGAAGGCGAACTCCGTCACCGACTGCCTCGAACGCCGCGCTGCCCCTCTCCTGGAGGGCACCTTCTCCGACGACGTCGGCTGCGAACTGTTTTCCGTGGCCGCCGAGTTGTCGCGGCTCGCCGGGTGGACCGCGTTCGATGTCGGCCAGCACGACGCCGCCCAGCGTCACTTCATCCAGGCCCTCCGCCTGGCCCGCGCCGGCGGCGACGTACAGCTCGGCTGCTATGTGCTGACCACGATGGCCATGCAGTCCCTCATGCGGGGCTTCGCCTCCGAGGCCGTCGACATGGCCCAGGGCGCCTTCGAACGCGCCAAGGGCCAGGCCGTGCCGAGAGTGCTGGCGTTCACCAAGCTCATCGAGGCCCGTGCCCATGCCCGCGAGAGGGACGCCAAGGCCGCCTCTCGGGCCCTGAAGGCATCCGAGGACCTCCTGAGCCTGGCCGAGGCATCCAGCGGCTCAGAGCCCGCCTGGATCGACTTCTATCACCACGCCCGCCTTTCCGCCGACACCGCCGAGATCTTCCGACCTGAAGAACCCCAGGGCTGCCCTGGCCTGGAACAAGCAGGCCGCCGCCATGCCCACCGGGGTGTTCACCCGCTCGGTCGGGATGCGGTTGGCGATCGTGGGAACCGCTCACCTCCAGGCCCGCGACCTCGACCACGGCCTGGAACTCGGCAACCTCTCCGTGGACATCCTCGCCCGCGTCCAGTCCTCCCGCGCCAAGGACTACGTCCGGGAGTTCAACACCGCCCTCGCCCCCTGGCGCCGGGAGCCGGCCGTCCGCGAATTCATCCACCGCACCCGCACCGAACTCGGCGTCGCCGCCTGAGCACGTTCGCGCGTCCTGCTGGCCGGGTGATCGGTGGAGTCGCCCCCGCCGCTGCGCGCGGCACAAGGGCGTGCCTGGCAGCGCCCCTGTCGTGCCAGCCCCTGCGACCCTATGTGCGCGAAGAGCACACCCCGCAAGTCACTATAGAAGTGCTATGGTCACTCTATGGCGAATACGACGATCCAGGTGACAAAGCAGACCCGCGATCACCTCGCCCAGCTCGCCGAGGAACGCGGGCTGAACATCGGGCAGCTCGTCGACGTGCTCGCGGCCGCGGAGCCCACCGCCGCGCAGCGGGCCGCGCAAGTGGCGGCGGCGCGGGCGCATGCGCGTGAGGTGATCGGCGTCGATATCAGCGACGAGGAGTTCGCGACGCTGGATGTGCTGGGGAATCTGCGGCGGATCGCGGCGGAGAAGCTTCTGGCCCTGCCTGGCAGGGACGCCGCGTGATCATCGTCGACACCAGTGCGGTCATGGCGCTGGCCGCGGGGCACAAGGCGCTCAACGCGCTCGCGGTCAACATCACCGCCGGCGGCGACCGGCTGCTGGTGCCGGCGCTGTGTCTGGCCGAGGCCGAGGCGCGCCAGCCGGGAGCCGCCCGGGCCGTCCTTGGCTACCCGTGCGCCGACGTCGAAACGCTCGGGCAGATCGACGCACCGGCCGTGGGCACCATGGTCCGCGACGGCTACGGAGCCCTGGACACCTGCCACGCCCTCTACACCGCCCTGCGCCGCACCGGCACCGGTGGCATGCCGATCCTCCTGACCGACGACGAGGACCGCTACCCGCCCGGCATCCTCGCCATCGGCATCGACACCCCCGGCATGCTCGGCTTCCACTGACCTGCCTGCCACCAGACCTGGCCTCGGAACACCCTCGGCACGCCCGGCACGCCCGGCATCTCGGTCAGGACGGCTGGACCTCGTCGAAGAAGGTGAGGGCTTCGGTGGGGTCCGGGCTTCCAAGGCGTTCCAGACCAGGCCGTTGTGATCTCTGCCCAGAGGCCGGCCCATGCCCACATCTTTCCTCGAAGGCGCGGACGGCCTCGTCCAGGTCCGCGGGGCCGGCGCCACGGGTCTGTCCAAGCAGGACCCGCAGCGCGCCTCCTGTCCGCATCTGACGAGGATGCTGGACACGGGTCGCTTCCCGGCGCCGGCCAAGGCCGTGTACGACGGCACGGACGTGGACGCCGAGACGTTCTTCGCCACTGGCCTGGAGTGGGTCCTGGACGCCGTGGACGCCCAATTCACCCGGCCGTCGGCGTGACGCTTTCCGGGTGCGCGCGGGTGTTCTGATCGGGGCGTGTCCCCCGTACAACTGAAGTGATCTTTCGTGCGTCTCAGTACGTGCGTGGGGAGTCGGAGAGCCCGGGGGGCTGTTCTGTGCTCGGGGTCGCGGAGTTCGCCGCGCCCGTGTGCCATCCCATGCCCAGAGATGTTCGGGAGCAGCAGCAATGAAACGTCACACACTCATACGGAGTGCGGTCGCCGCGGTTACGGCGTTCGGGCTCGCGGGGGCGATCGCCCCCTTGGCGGCGGCTCCGGCCTTCGCGGCGGACGTACCGGCGGAGCTGACCGTTCCCGCCGAGCGCACGCCTGACGCCAACGCGACCGTGATCAACGGGGCGGGCGAGACGGGTTATCTGTCCGGCTGGACCAAGTCGGGCTTCAACTGGACCTCGTACGGGGACGGTTCCACCGAGCGGGTCGTCATGCCGCAGGGTATGGACACCGCCTGGGGCACCGGTACCGACGTCCTCGTCCTCACCGGCAAGGACGCCGGGTCGGTCGTCCAGCGCAACATGAAGGCCGGCACGCAGCGGACCGTACCGCTGCCCGCCGGCCAGCGGTTCGCCGGGGCTTTCGGTGACGTGGTCGTCAGCCAGGGCACCCTCGGTATGCGTCTGCAGTACTGGGAGGGCGAGGCCCTCCAGGAGAAGGCTGTCAGCGGTTCGGGCACGCTGGAGTCGCTCTACACGCACAACAAGGACGGCATCCTCGTCCAGCAGAAGATCTCCGGTATGACGCTGCTGTGCTGGCTCGGCAAGGACGGTGTCGCCCGTTCCACCCACCTCACGGCGGACGAGTACGACAACGGCCGCATCGAGGTCGGTGGCGATCGCCTGGTCCAGTGGACCAAGGACGGCAAGGCATCGGTCTGGAAGACCTCGGACTTCTGGTCCGCGACCGACCACCTCACGATCGCGGGCTATGACACCGCCCAGCTGCTCGGCGCGGTCGGGGACAGCGTTCTGGTGGCGCGCCGTATCTCCACCGGCGGCCAGGAGCACTACTCCTCGCTCGACTACCGTGTCGTGGCGGTGCCGTTCACGGGCGGGCCGGAGCGCGTCGTGCTGGAGAAGGCGACCGCGATGGCTCGCTTCAAGCCCGACGGGACCATGCTGATCGGGGCGGTCGTCGACGGCCACCAGGGCGTGTACGCGGTCGGCTCCTCGCTGGAGCCCACCAGGGTCCGCGAGTCGCCGTCCCTGGCGTCGGTTCCCAGCGCGCTCGCCGTGGCGCAGGGCCGGCTGACCTCGGTGGACCGGGTGCCCGACGAGGAGGGCGGGCACACGCGGCTGAGCGGGATCGACCTCTCGGTCACGGGTCCGCTGACCGCCGGGCCGCGCACCGACCGGGGCACGGACGCCGCCGACTTCCCGGTGGCCGGCACCCCGGACATCCAGGCCACCGGTGACGGCCGTCTGGTCTACCGGCTGGCCGACGGCACCGTGAAGGTTCTCGACGCGGGCGCCAAGCTGCCCGGGCGGACGCTGGGCGTCAAGGCGGACCTGCTGCGTGTGTCCGGCCGCTACCTCGCCACCTGGCGCAAGGACGAGCGCGTCCAGGTCACCGATCTCGATACGGGTTCGGTCGTCTACACGGGTACGTCTTCCCGTAGCTTCGCCCTCTCCGGCAGCACGCTGTGGCTCGGTGGCGAGCCCGGTCTGTCGCGGGCGTTCGACGTCCGTACGGGCAGGCCGACCGGCAAGGACATGATGGCGCCGTGCCTGACGACGTCCCTCCAGGCACAGGGCACCGACGTCTACTGGGAGTGCGACCGGGACAAGTCCGGGGTGTACGACACCCTGACCGACAAGAACACCGTCCTGCCCGCCCATGAGGGCGCTCTGCTCGGTGACGGTTATGTCGCCTGGCAGAAGGACGGCCTGCTGAGCGTCACGGACCTGCACGGCACGAAGGGAACGCACCCGGTGGGCAAGCCCGCCGTGGCCGCGCCCGGCCGGGCCTGGACCGTGGACCGCTTCGCCGGCACGGTGGCGTACGTGGACGCCGAGGGCGACACGCGGGTGGCCCCGTCCGGGGTCGCCGGCACTCGTCTCGCGGCGCTGGACACGGACTTCCCGTCGAGCGTCGACGCCAAGTCGGCGGCCCGCAGCATGCGGTGGTGGGCGTCCAAGCCGCTGGTCTCCTGGGATCTGGCGCTGGTGAACGTCGCCACCCGCAACACGGTCCTCACGGCCACGGGTGGCGAGACCCGCGGTGTGGTGCGCCTGGACTGGGACGGCAAGGACTCCGCCGGCAAGGAGCTGACCCCGGGCGCGTACGAGTGGAAGCTGGCCATGGTTCCCGCCGACGGCGGCCCGGACCAGGAGATCACCACCCCCTTCGATGTGAAGGGCACGGTCAAGACCGCCCCGATCTGGCGTGACTACATCGCCGGCCCCGTCGATTTCGCCGACCTGCTGGCCGTCACGCCCGGCGGCACCGCCGACCTGCGCGAGGGCGACGACGGACTGCTCGACGGAAAGGTGTCGGGCTCCGGCTGGACGGACGCGCACGCGATGTCGGCGGCTGTTCCGTTCGACGACGTCGACGGCGACGGGACCAATGACGTCCTGGTCCGCCTGACCAGCGGTGAACTGCGCCTGTACAAGCCCGCGGGCAAGGCGCTGACCCCGTCGACCCCGTACGCGAAGATCGGCAGCGGCTGGAACATCTTCGACGCGCTGACGTCCCCGGGCGACCTGACCGGTGACGGGCACGCGGACGTGATCGCCCGCGAGGCGTCCACGGGGGACCTGTACCTCTACGAGGCGAACGGCTCGGGGAACTTCAAGGCCCGTGTGAAGATCGGCAGCGGCTGGAAGTCCTACCTGCTGGCGGCGGGCGGAGGAGACCTGAACGGGGACGGCAGGACGGACCTGATCGCCCGCGACTCCTCGGGCGTCCTGTGGCTCTACCCCGGTACCGGCAAGGGCACCCTCGACACCCGGGTGAAGATCGGCGGCGGCTGGCAGGTCTACGACACGCTGGTCGGTGTCGGTGACATGACCGGTGACGGCAAGCTCGACCTGGTCGCCCGCGACACGAGCGGCGTGCTGTGGTCCTACGCCGCGGACGGCAAGGGCAACTTCTCCGCCCGGAACAAGGTCGGCGGCGGCTGGCAGATGTACAAGTACCTCTTCTGATCCACTGATCCACCGCTCCATCGCAGCGTGCGGGCCCGTGCAGCTTCTGCACGGGCCCGCACCCATGTACGTCTGTACGTCTGTACGTCTGTACGTCGTCGTCGGTGTACACGGGTGCGGGCCCGTGCTGCGCGGCTTCGCCTTACGTGGCCGGGACCCGTAGAGACGCCAGTACCGGCAGGTGGTCCGTGGCTGCTCGTAGGTCTTGTTCCGGGAGGTGGGGCAGGCCCATCGGTACGCCGCATCCCAGCACGTGGATCTTGGGGGTGGCGAAGACCGCGTCGATGCGTTGCAGGGGGTCGCCCAGCCGGGTGGTGTGCTCGCGGCCCCACGGTTTCGTCGCCCAGCCGTCCTGGAGGACTCCCGCGAGCAGGCGGAAGGTGCGGCCGTCGGGGCGGTCGTTGAGGTCGCCCGCGGCGACGGCGTGCGGGACGTCCAGGGCGGACAGCTGGTCCAGGAGCAGCCGGCCCTGCTCGTAGCGCTCCTCGTCGTCGATGCTCAAGTGGCAGCTCAGCACACCGAGCCGGGCCCGGCCGAAACGCAGCACGGCCGTCGCGAAGCCACGCTGGTGCAGGCCGGGCGTGCGCGGCAGCAGGACGTCCTCCGTGCGTTCCACGTGCGCACGGAGGGAGGAAAGGATCATCGGGCCCGACGCAGTGGCTCCGCCCGTGACGTAGACGAGCCCCGACGCCTTCGCCAGGCGCGCCGCGGCCTTGCGCCAGCGGAAGAACCGCGGCGCCTCCTGGACGCAGACCACATCCGGACGGCAGGCCCGGATCACCCGGCCCAGCGCCGCCACGTCGTCACGCATGGAGCGGACGTTGTAGCTGAGCACCCGTACGACCGCGGAGCCATTGGGCTCCGTCGCCGACATCGGCAGGTCCTCCACGCCTTCCCCTCCCTGTCCCCTGTTCGCCGTTCCCATCCGGCCTCGTCTCCGGCCTCGTCCTGCCTCACCTCGCCTTGAGCGTTTCCCTGTCGTCGGGGTCAGCTCCGGCGTGAGTACCAGCCGAACCGCAGGCAGAGCCTGCCCCCGATCCAGTACTCGACCCAGGGGCCCACGTTCATCGGCCGGCAGGTGGACGGGAAGGTCGGGTCCGTAGGCGGGGCGGGGGGCGGGGTGACGGGTCTCGTGGCCGGGGGAAGCGCAGGCGCAGGGGGCGTGGGCGGGGTCACCAGTGGAGTCGTCGGGGGCGTGGGTGGTGGCGGTGGCGTGGGCAGGGGCGGTGGGGTGACCGGGCTCGGCGCGGGGGTGACCGCTGGAGGCGTTACCGGAGGTGTCGGCGGCGGCAGTGGTACTGGTGGCGTGACCGGCGGGGTTACGGGCGGGGTGACCGGCGGAGTCGCCGGGGGCGTGACCGGCGGGGTTACGGGCGGAGTTGCAGGAGGCGTGACCGGCGGCGTCGGGGTTGGTTCCGTGCGGCCGAACAGGAGCGTTCGGTATACCTTCGCCGCCTTCGGGTTGGCGTCGCACTGCCATACCCCGTGCGGGCAGTAGTCGGTGATGGTGTTGTACAGCGGTCTGTGGGTGTCCATCCACTCCAGCATGCGCCGCATGTATTCGGGGTTGTCGCCGTTGCGGAAGAGCCCCCACTCCGGGTAGGAGATCTGCTTCTTGTGGGCCGCGGCGAAGTCGACGTGCTGCTGGAGGCCGTACGGTTCCTTGACCTGTGCGTCGAAGCTCCGGCCCGGGGGCTGGTCGTAGGAGTCCATGCCGATCACGTCCACGACGTCGTCGCCGGGATAGCACTCGGTCCACGGCACGGCGTCCCGTCCCCGGCTCGGCGCGAAGTCGAAGCGGAACTTCTGGCCCGGCACCGAGCGCATGACGGTGACCGCGCGCCGCCAGTACGCCTTCCACGCCTCCGGGTCGGGGGCGCAGCGGTGGGTGTAGGTGGTGCCGTTCATCTCCCAGCCGAGCACGATGACCGTGTCGGGGATGTTCAGTGCGACCAGGCGTTCGGCAAGTTTTTTGAAATGGCTGTCGAAAAGGCCTTCCTGGCCCTGTTTCAGTAGTCTGCGGACTCCGTTGTCGGAGATGCCCTCCTCGTTGTGGGCCTGCATCGGTACGTTGAGGACGAAGAGGCGGTCCTCGCGCTGGCGGCGCCAGCCGGCCCAGCGCTCCAGGAAGCGCGCCCGGCCCTCGATGTCGCTCCAGGTCTCCCCCGGCAGATAGGTGTGCCCCACCCTCAGATCGGCTCCCCCGAGCCATTTCTCCAGCTCTGCCATCCGCTGCACGCCCCGCTCGTCGGACTCCAGGAACGCGCCGAACCAGGCGGTGGAGGGGTGCTTGAGGCCGGGGTCGGTGCCTGCGGGGGGTGCGGGGGGTACGGGGTCGCGGAGCGGGGGCGCTACCGCGAGGCATGAGACGAGGGCGCCCGCCGCCACGATCGCGCCGAGCGCGCGGCGGGTTGCCGTGGCCGAGGGAATTTTCCGCCGGTGCTCCGCGGTGTTGCCTTTTCCGTTGCGGTGTTTCCCCTGGCGCATGTCCACTCCTCCACGACGGATTTCCCTCCTACCCGATATACCCGATCGCAAAATATTCTTATTACGCTGATCGGGAAGATAATCCGTTGGGTGCGTTGATCCCCCTATTGGGGGACGGGGATGAGGAGTGCCCGGGCATGCGTGTGCACCCGCGGGGAACTGCGCCTCGCGGGTGTGGAGTTCGGTTGCCGGGGTGGTTGCGCGCCTGTGGCGTCTCGTCCGGGTGACGTATCCGCCGTACGGGTGAACATGGACCGGCGGGGCTTCGTCGGTGTGGTGCACTCGACGGTGCGTGATAAGGCGCCCGTCCGCCAGCCGTCGGCTCTTCCTGCCGTGGACGAGCGCCCACGATGTGACGGTATGTCACCGTCTCCCGGCCGGGAGAGCGCCCTCCGGCTCTCCCGGCCTTCCTCTGCCTACCTGCCGTCGCGGACGGCCGCCGCCGCGGCCGTGCCCCTGCGGTAGAGGATCCCTCCCCCGACCAGCAGCGCCACGGCTGCCGCTCCGGCTACGCCCAGCAGGTCCGCGTCGCCGCCGGTCGCGGCGAGCTGCGGACGGCCCGGCGCCTCGTGCGCGGCCTCATGAACGGCCGGGGCCGCCGGGGCCGCGTGCCGGGGCTTGTACGGGCGTACGGGCTGCGGCGGCATCGCCCGGGTCACCGGCGGGGCCACGGCGTGCGGAGGCGTCGCGGGCTGTGCGGGCACCTCCGGCTTGGCCGGTACCTCGGGCCTGGCCACCTGCGGCGTCTGCTTCTGCGGCGGCACCTGCGCGGGCGGTTGCGCCGACGGCCGGTCGGCCTTCGGCGGGACCGTCACCGGCGGCGTCACCTTCGGCGGCGTGGCCACGGGCGGGGCGACCACCGGCGGCTGAGCGGCCGGGGGCTGGGCCACAGGCGGCTGCTGCGGCGCGGGCTGCTCGTGCGCGGGCGGTACCTGCGTCATCGGCGGCCTGGGGGCCGGGGGCTTGGGCACGGACGGGTGGTGGTGCACCGGCGGCTTCGCGTGCTCGTGGTGCACGGGGGGCTTCGCGGCCGGAACGTGGTGCACCGGCGGCTGGGGCGCCGGGGCGTGTACGACCGGCGGGTGCGCGACCGGCGGGTGAGGCGCCGGGTGGTGCGGAGCCGGGTGATGTGCCGCCTGGTGGTGCGGAGCCGGGTGCTGCGGTGCCGCATGCTGCGGTGCTTGGTGCTGCGGCACTTGGTGGTGCGGGGCTTGGTGGTGTGGGGCTTGGTGGTGCGGGGCTTGGTGGTGCGGAGCCGTCTGATGCGGTGCCGCATGCTGCGGCGCCTGGTGGTGAGGAGCCGTCTGGTGCGGAGCGGGGTGCTGCGGCGCCTGGTGGTGAGGCGCCGGGTGGTGGGGCGCGGTGTGGTGTGGTGCCGGGGTGGGGGCCGCGGGCGGGGGTGCGGGGACGTGTGCCCGGGGGGTCGGGTGGGGGTGGTGCGCGGGGCGCGCGTGGCGGGGGCCGGCGCTTTCCCTGGTCGTGCACGTGCTCCCGAACGCCGGGTTGAGCAGAGCGATGATGTTGACGGTGTTGCCGCACAGGTTCACCGGCGCCTTGACGGGTGCCTGGACCGCGTTGCCGGACAGGACGCCCGGGGAGCCGTGCGTCTCGGCGTGGGTGCCGGAGGGCGCGACGTGGTGGCGCTCCTCGTGGCGGTAGTCGTCCCGGCCGTATGCGTCCCGGCGGTTGTCGTCGCCGTAGCCGTAGCCGTACTCGTCTCCGTAACCGGAGTCGCGGCCCCGGTCGTAGTCGCGGCCGTGGTAACCCCCGTGCTCGTACCGGTCGTGCTCGTACCGATCGTCGCGGCGGTCGTCGCCGTAACCTCCGCCGCGTCCGCGTCCGTACGGGCCGTCGTCGCCCTCGTCGTTGGCGGTGTACCGCTGGTAGGCGCGCTCGTACGCCCGCTCGTAGGCGTCGCCCTCGTCCGGCCGGTGCGAACACGTGCTGCCGAACGACGGGTTGAGGGCGCCCACCGGGTTGGCCGTGTTTCCGCAGGCGTTCACCGGGACGTCCAGGGGTGCCTGAATGGAGTTGCCGGACAGGACGCCCGGAGAATCACCGGTTTCGGAATGCGCATCCGCCGCGTGAGCGCAGGCGCCGCTCATGGAGAGAACGCTGCTCGCCGCCATGGCGGTGAACAGCGTCTTTTTGATGACCTGTCGCAATGCGGTGCCTTCCTGGGGGCTCACGGTCTGCTCGCGCTCTCGGTTCGGGAGCCGGCTTCGGGGTGTGCCGCCGCACGTCCCGAAGCCGACGGGAGAAATCCCTGGTGCGGTGTCAGTTGTTCTTGCACTCGTTGCCGAACGCGGGGTTCAGCAGCGCGATGATGTTGATGGTGTTGCCGCACACGTTCACGGGGATGTGGACGGGCACCTGGATGACGTTGCCCGACAGGACACCCGGGGAGTGGGCTGCCGCGCCCTGGGCGCCGGCGTCGGCGAGGGCGGGGGTGGCCGCGCCGGTGGCCATGACGAGGCCGGCCAGGACGGTGGCGGTCTTCATGTACTTCACTTGTTTCTCTTTCCTTTGAGAAAGGCAGCGCAACGAATAGTCGCGCACGGCGCACAGGAGAGCACCGCTGACGGATTGATAACGATCCGCAGCGGTAAAGGAAACCAGCGCCCGGACGCCTGCCACATATTCACTCGCTTGGCAGTCGCGCCGTTACGGTCACGAACACCGCAACGCGCTAAGAGGGGTCGCCGCGAGAACATGTTCCGAGAACAGGGTGCCGAATGCGCGAAAAGGAAAACGAAGCTGCCGGCACCCCGGGAAAGGAGGTGCCGGCAGCTCTGTCACTCAGTGGACTCGCCGAAAGCGGAGATCAGCTGCCGGAGGCGCCGTTGCCCGAGAGGACCGGGATGTTGTCCACGATGTGCGACAGCTGCGCGTCGCCCTCCTCCTGCGAGGAGTTCTCGGTGCACTGCTGGTTCTGCTGCTGGGTGAGGACGTAGATGTCCTGGAGGCCCACGTTGACCAGAGCCACGATGTTCTGCACGTCGAGCTTCTGGAGCAGGCCGACACACGGCTTGTTCAGCGTGCCCTGGACCAGGCTGAGCTGCGGGCTCATGTCGCCCTCGGTCTTCTGGTTGCCGTACGCCTGCTTCGAGCCGTTGCCGCTGTAGGCGGTGGGGCCGTTGTCGTTGCCGATGGCCATGGCCTGAGGAGCGGTGACGGCCGCGGCACCGAGGATGGACGCGGTGACCGCCGTAGCCGCCATAACCTTCTTGATCACAGGGTGTTCCTTTTCTGGAGAGAGGAGTTCACGCGTTTACCGCACTCCGATCAACTGCCTTGGTGGAGTTTAGTGACGCCCATTCACCCGATCGGTGGGGAACCGAATTCGTGCTGCCACGCGGCGCGCCATGGGGGCAGGCGTATGCGGGCCGTTTATCATTCCGTTTCGTTTCTCACCACCAGGAGGCCCTTTGAAGCGCGCGAGCGCGCCCGACGCGGGCGTCGGCAGACGGCGGCGCCGCGGTTTCTGGAGCGAGCGGGAGCTCAGGCTCGTCGACCGGCTGGCGGCCCTGCACCACCAGTTGGACGCCCTGCACCAGGAACGCGCCGCCCTCATCTCCTACGTGGCGCGGCTGCACGGCGGTGATGTCACCGCAGAGCGTACGGGCTGGTCGCTGGTGCACGTGCACACGGCGGCGGGGCGACTGTCGTGGCGGGTGGCGCCCGACGACTGGCACCTGTTCGCCGGGCTCGGCGAACAGCCGGCCGCTCCCTCCCCCTCCGGCCCGCCCCACCTGCGATCCGCCGAGACGAACACGCGTCTGTCGTTCCTGCATCTGCACCGCCGCCCCAACAGGTCGGCTCCCCGACCCGGTTGAGGTCCCCGCCGGTCAGCCCCAGGGGTGGTGGCGCGTCCGCCGTACGGGTGAAGGGGGGAAACCATAGCGCGACAAGTCAGTTGATCCAGATAGCTCCGACAGCTCCGGACGGGGCTCCATTCCGGACGGGGCTTCCATGAGGAAGGGACCAGCGTGTTCAAGAAGGCTATGGCGGCAGCCGCCGTTTCCGCATCCGTCGTCGCAGTTTCGGCGGCTGCGGCGCCCCAGGCCCTGGCCATCGGGAACGAGAACGGCCCCACGGCGTACAACGGCAACAGCGCGATGCAGTACTACGGCAACTCCGCGACGTACGGGGACATGAGCCCGCAGATCGCGCTCATCCAGGGCTCCTTCAACAAGCCCTGCATCGCCCTGCCGGCGAAGGCCAACGTGCAGAACATCCTCGCCCTGGTCAACGTGGGTATCCAGGACATCCCGATCCTCACCCAGCAGCAGACCCAGCAGTGCACCGAGAACTCGACCCAGCAGCAGGGCGACGGGCAGCTCTCGCACATCCTCAACAACATCCCGCTTCTGTCGGGCAACGGCGGAAGCGGCAGCTGACGCGACGTCGAAGGGCCGCACCGCCTCGCCGGCCGGTGCGGCCCTTCGACGTGCCCGGTGCCGGGCGGAGTCAGAGTCAGACGGGCCAGCAGGGGCGGGCGGCGACGGCCCGCCACTCGCGGTCGGGGCCGCCGGGCAGGGTGCGGCCCTGGGCCGCCCAGGTGGCGGCGAGTGCGCGGTAGATGGGCGGCGCGGCGGGGTCGGCCGGTTCGGGGCACTCCTTGCGGCTGGCGGGGATGAATGCCTTTCGTTGCCAGGCGTGTTCGGGCTGCGGCATCTGTGTCACCTCGGCTTCTCGCGGATTCCCCGACACCCATACCGTGCGGCGGGCGAGTTCACGGCTCGACTGCGCCATTCGGGCTATTCATCGTCACGGACAGCAACCGCTTCCGGTCGTATCCGTTGATGGTCACAGATCTCCGCCCGTGGAGTCTGAGTCAATGAGGAGCCAACATGCAGAAGTTGTGGTCGGCCGCGACCGTTGCCGCAGCCATCTCCGGTGTCACGATGATGGTGGCGCCCCAGGCCATGGCCATCGGGAACGACGACGGCCCCACGGCGTACGACGGGAACGAGAGCCGTCAGGCGTACGGGCAGTCGAAGACCGAGGGCGACATGAGCCCGCAGATGAGCCTGGTCCAGGGCTCGTTGAACAAGCTCTGCCTCGGCGCGCTCCAGAAGGTCGACGTGCAGAACATCGTGGCTCTGGTCAACGTGGGCATCCAGGACATCTACGTCCTCACCCAGCAGCAGAACCAGCAGTGCACCGAGAACTCGACCCAGCAGCAGGACGACGCGCAGCTCTCGCACATCCTGGACAACATCCCGGTCCTCTCGGGCAACGCCGCGTCCGGCAGCTGACGTCCCCGGACCGTCCCGCCGCGCGCGGCGCAGTCCGGGCTCACCGGGCTGCCGGCACCGATCCCGCAGGGGTCGGTGCCGGCAGCCCGGCTTTTTCTGTTCGGGCGCTTTTCCCCGCGCCGCCCACGTCCCGTTTGCCGTACTGGCTCGTTGGGCTGGGTGAGACGAGCACGAGGAGGCACACCATGACCGCTCCGACGACGCAGCGCCCGGCCCGGATGCGCAACCCCGCGGTGGTGCTGCCCGGCGCGATGCGGTCCCTCCTGGACGTCTTCGAGGCCGCCAAGCAGGGCGGGGTTGCCCAGTCGACGCTGGAGCTCGTGCATCTGCGGGCCAGCCAGATCAACGGGTGCGGCTACTGCGTGCACGGGGGCGTGATCAGCGCCAGGAAGGCCGGGGAGAGCGATCTTCGGCTGCACGCGGTGGCCGCGTGGCGCGAGGCGGGCTGCTTCACCGGGGCCGAGCGCGCGGCGCTGGCCCTGGCCGAGGCCGCGACCCGGCTCGCCGACCGTCCCGACCCGGTGCCGGACGCCGTGTGGGACGAGGCGGCCCGGCACTACGACGAGCGGCAGCTCGCCGCCCTCACCCTGCTGATCGCCCTGACGAACCTGTTCAACCGGCTCAACGCGACGACGCGGCAGCCGGCGGGGGCCACCTGGTAGCCGGGCCGTGCCGGGGCGCGGGCGCGTCTCAGAGCGGCAGCGTTATCCCGAGCTCGCGCATCGCGGAGGACGGCGGGCCGCCCTCGGAGCGCTCGGTCTTGCGGCCCTTGCTGCCCGGGGCGAGCGTGCGCGGGTCGATGGCCTCGGCCGGCGCCCCCGTCGCGTACAGACCGTCCGGTTCGCTGTCGCGGTCGTGGGGCAGCACCCAGAACACGCGTCTGCGCCAGGTGCCCGAGGACGGGGACGCCTTGGCCTTGGGGCCCAGCAGCGCGTAGCCGACCATGCGCCCGTCACGGTGGTAGGCGGGTTTGCTGCGCCGCGTGGGCAGCCGGTCCAGGCTCTGGCGTACGTAGTCCAGACGGGAGATGTCCTCCAGCCAGACCAGCTCGGTCTCGTGGCTGATCTCGTCGTCCGTGATCAGGGAGCTCATGCCCTCTCCTCGTCGGCGAGCAGTCCGATGCCCGGGTAGTACTTCCGCGAATTGGACAAGATCATCTCCTTGGGCGAGGCCAGCCCGACCAGTTCGCGTGCGCGCGCGGCGAACGCGCGGGAGGTGATGACGGGTGCCCCCTCATTCTGACACCAGGCCCGGTACGCGGCGTAGAGGCGGGTCTGCTCCGCCCGGTGGTCGGGGTGCAGGGCGCAGGTCTCCTCGAAGAAGCGCCCGGTGTGGTCCTCGGTCTCCGCGTACACGGTCGTGGCGATCCGTACGCGCTCGGGCCCGGTGAGGTCCTTGTCGCCGCCCAGGTAGCGGCGGGCGCCCTCGATCAGCCAGTTGAGGATGCCCGGGCCCTCCTCGGTGACCAGGACGTCCGCCAGGTTGTCGATCTTGCGTTCGTCGGAGACGACGCGTTCGAAGGGAATCAGCCGCATGCGGCGCCAGAAGGCGAAGCCGCCGGTGCCGACCTCGGGGCGGTGGTTGCCGAGCAGCCAGAGCTTGTGGGTGGGCTGGAAGCTGAAGAAGTCCTGGCGCATCCGGCGGGCCTTGATGCGGTCGCCGCCGGTGAGGAGCTTGACGCGGGCCTCGTCGAACTTGTCGCCGGGCTTGACCTCGGAGCAGACGATGACGCGGCGACCGTGCAGCTCGGCGAGGTCCGTGGGGTGGCCCTCGAAGGGGCGGGCCATGAGGAATCCGGGCGGGCCGGCGTCGGCGTAGTCGCCGAGGAGCTTCATCACCACGTCCAGCAGGACCGATTTGCCGTTCTTGCCCGAGCCGAACAGGAACGGCATGATCTGGCCGCCGACGTCGCCGGTGATCGAGTAGCCGAGCAGCAGATGCAGGAAACCGATCATCTCGGCGGACTCGGCGTCCTCGCCGAAGGTGTCGGTCAAAAACCGGTTCCAGCGCGGGGTGGGCATCTGGCGCGGCCCGGTCGAGGTCGAGCGGGAGTGGAAGTCCTTGTTCGGGTCGGGCGTGCGCAGCAGCCCGGTGCGCAGGTCGACGATCCCGGCCGGGGTGCACAGCGCGTACGGGTCGGCGTCGAGAAGCGCCGCGTTGAGGACCATGCCGGGCGCCGAACGGGCCTGCGCGAGCATCGCGTTCATCCCGGCCGTCGACAGGGCCCGGCGGCGGTGCTGCTGGAGCGCCTGGGCGGTGTAGAAGCCGCGCGGGTCGCTGTCGGCGATGTTCTCGGCCAGGTCGCCCGCGGCCCACATCACCGTGTCGTCCTCGTCGAGCTGCCAGCGGGTGGTGTCCCAGCGGTACCAGCCGAGGCCCGGCACATGGCGGTAGTCGTCCGCGAAGAGCCGTACGAACAGCTTGGCGTTGCCCCGGTCGGAGAGGGTGTCGGGCAGCAGGCCGGTGCGGGCGGCGGAGGGGACGTGCCCGGGCGTCTCCGGAGCGGACGCGGACGGGGCGGCGGACCGGGCCGCTCCCGTACGGGCCTCGGAAGGGCCCTGGCTGCCCGTCTGAGCGGGCAACAGGGCTTCCCCGGACGGGGAGTCCGGGGTGTGCGCCAGGATCTGCGAGGCGACCGTCTGCGGGTCGAAGTCGAACAGCACGTCCTCGTGGGCCCGTCCGCGCCCGCCGCTGCCCTTGCCGGGGGCGCTCACGGGCGGCTCCGGAGTTCCAGGGGGCGGCGCAGGCCCGCGGCCAGGCCGCCGCGCACGATCGGGGCGGCCCGGCGCTCCTGGCCCGGGCGCGCGTACTCGGCCGCCTCCAGCAGCACCCGCTCCCCCGCGTCCTGCCCGAGGTATCCGGCCGCGACGAGCCCGCCGACGGTGTAGGCGGCCCGGTTCAGCTTGTCGGTGAAGCCCGCGCCCTCGGCCACGGCCGCGCAGTCGGCGACCTCGGCCAGGGCGGCGGCGAGGACCCGGGTGGCCTGCTCGCGGCCGCCGCCGGCGGCGATGACGGCCTGGCGGGCGCGGTTGGGGCGGTGGAGGGGCTGGGGGGCGGGCACCCGCTGCTTCCGCAGATGCCCCGTCCGCTCCAGCTCGTCGGCGAGCCAGGCGGGCAGGAGGGCGGGCTCCTCCGCGCCCTCGAGAGGGGTGTACCTCCCGGCGGAGGTGACCGTTCCCGGAGCGACGATGTAGCCGCCGTGCGCGCGTACGTCGACCTGCCAGGCCAGGGAGCAGCCGCCGCCCTGGCCCACGGAGGAGTGCCAGCGGCGGCCGTCGCGCACGGCCCGGTACCAGACGTGCAGCCCGCCGGAGGGGGTGCGCACGCGCAGGGTCGAGGTGTCGTCGGCCGGGCTCTTCTCGCCCCGCAGGGCGGCCAGGACGGCCAGGGTGTGGAAGCCGTTGGACATGCCCCGCAGGTCGACGTCGTCGTGGATCGCGATGCCCGGCAGGATGCGGTCGCGGCCCGGGAGCGGCTGGGGGTGGTCGTCGATGTCGATCACGACGAGGCCCGCTGCTCCGCAGGCGACCCCGACCCCGAGGTCGGGGCGGGGGCCCCACCAGCGCTCGATGCGGGCGCGATCGACGGTGGCGGCGTGGAAGCCGTGGCACCAGCGGCCTTGGGACTCGAGGCACTGGCACCGGCTTCTGGTGTGGCCCGGACGGCTGCAGTGCTTGCAGTTCGCCACCGGGGTCTTGCGGCCCGGCGCCAGCGGGTGCACCGGCCAGTCACGAGCAGCGCAGCCCCGGGCCAGGGCGAGCGGACCCATCCCGGCTAGCTCAGCAAGCGTCGGCTCAGGGGCTGACTGCTCTGAGTCGCTGCGTGAAAAACGCAGCTCAGCAGTCATGTGGTTCCCCTACTCAGCGACTGAAGCGACTCAACGACGGACATAGGTTAGCGAAGCATGGAGGCGGGTGAGCGCAGGCCCACGGAAAATGCCCTGCCGTGTCGGGGCGGGCCGGGAGCGGGCCCAGCTACTCAACGAGCGACCAGCGACCGAAGGGCAGCGACTGAGGATTTTTCAGTCGCTGCCTTCGGTGCTGCCTAAAACACCAGGTCAGGTGCCATGTGGAGATCCATTAGCGACTGACAGCGACTAAAAACCCCTACTTATCACTCAGACGCGCACACGAGGAAAAAGCCAAAATGGCTACCTAATATAGGAGCCAGAGTCGCTTCAGTCGCTGTTCTGCTGGCCTCTACGCCTCTGACCTGCGGTTTCATGGCAGCGACTGAAGAGCTACTGAACCCCTCCTGGTCGCTCGCTTCAGTAGCTGGGAGAGCAAAACGCCCAAATCGCCTTCACCCTTACCGGGCGTAACAGCGACTGAAGGCTTCCGCAGCGACTGAAGGGCAGCGACCGAAAGGTCTCCGGGGCCGGCTACTCAAGCGACTGAAGCGACCGAGTTCCGCACCTGCCTCTGCGACTGGTCCGGGACACGCCAAAAGGTCCGGGCCTCAGTCGCTTCGGTCGCTTCAGTCGCTCCGCCGGGGGTCACCCCGGCCGGTCCTCGCCTGCTGGGCCTTCTTTTTCTGTTCTGGCCCGAGGCTTCTCCGGCCTTGAGTCGCTCCGGTCGCTTCGGTCGCTGGACCCGGCGGCTTCTCGGTCGCTGGGCCCGGCGACCGAAGCGAGACGTTTCTGCCAGGTCTCGCGCACCCTGCGCCACTCCTCACCGCAGCGACCGGCCCGCTTACGGGGGAGCAGAGGCGTCCCGACCAGGTCGGCGGTGCGGGCGGGGGCGGCGCCGTGGAGGAGGCAGAGGTGGTGGGCGGCCCGTACGAGGTCCGGAGAGTGTTCGTCCCTCGGCGCTTCGTCCTTTGCCGCTTCGTCCTTTGCCGCGCCGCCCGGGTCCGGGTCCGCGTCCCCGGCCGCCGCCGACAGCTCGTACTCCCGGGCCGCCGTCCTGAGCTCCCGCTCCCCCGCCGGGCCCCGCCGGATCAGCATCAGGGCGGCGAACTGGTCGGCCGCGTCCTCCTCGGCCCGGTCGCCGAGGTCCAGGCCGAGGACGTCCGCGACGGCGTGCCCCGCCTCGTGGAAGACCGTCTCGGTGAGGACGGCGGCGGCCTCGTCGTCCGCCGGGCGCACCCCCGCCGCCACGAACAGGGCCCGCTCCTGGGCCACGTCGTCGTAGCAGATCTCGATCCGGCGGGCCTCGGGGTCGTACGCCGAGCCCTCGCCGTCACAGGAGCGGGCGACCACCTCGACGACCCGGTCCAGGCGTTGGCCGGGGACGAGGGCGTCGAGGTCGGCGGAGGCGCGTTCCAGGATCCGGCGGCCGCGCAGGAAGGCGGCGTCGGGGCGGTCGGGGGCCGAGGGGGGCTCGTAGCGCACGGAGAAGCCCGTACGGGGCGCTGGGCGGCTGCTGTCGGGGGTGCGGCCGCTGGACGAGGCCGGGGGGTCCGGGGCGGCCGAGGGGCCGCAGGCGGCCGTGCAGAGCGCCAGCAGGGTCAGCAGGGCCAGCAGGGCCAACAGAGCTGGCGAGGTCGCCGGGGCCGGCAAGGACGCCGTTGGGCGGGCCGTTGTGGACTGGTCGTCACCCCGTTTGCGCATGGGCCGCATTAAACGCGCTGACGGATCGTTTCGTCAGCGCGTTCGAAGTCATGGGGGGGGGGGGCGTCGGTGCGGTCACGCGCGGGCAGGCCCTGCTCGTCGGCGACTCCATCGTCACCTGGGTCCGTTGGGTCCGTTGAGCCCGTCGGTGCGCTCGCGCACGGGGAGGCTGGTGGTGGATACGTCCGCGTCGGCGCTGGGCACGGGAGGCGTGCCGAGACTCGGCAGCGTCCGGGTGTCCCGGCTCGGGCACCCGGCCCCGCGCGATGCCCGGCAGGGCCCGGCGACGGGCCCCGCACTGCCGGTTCTGGCATGCGCGCGGATGGCAGTCCCCCGTGACAGCGGACGTACGGACCGGAACAGCCCCAGGCCGCGGGCCTCTCCGGTCGGCCGGGCACAGCATGCAACAGCGGGGACCGCGTTTTCTCCTGATGATTTTTCCGCCTAAAACCGTTGCGGGCAGTGGACGCCGCCACTCCCTCGCGGCGCTCTCCGCGACCGCTCCCCCGCGCTCCCCCGCGCGCCCTCACACGTCGTCGATCAGCCGTTCCGCCGACAGTGCCCAGCGGTACGTGAGTTCCGCCAGCGTGGACACCTGCCACAGCTCCCGCAGCTTGCCGATCTCCTTCGAGAGCGTGCGCAGCCCGATCCCCAGCCGCTGCGCCGTGATCCGCTGCTCGATCCCCGCGGCCGTGTCCCGCAGGATCTCCCGCTGCAACCGGGTCGTCCGCGCCCCGGCGGCCACGTCCGAGACCCGGGGGTCACCGTGCCAGATCTCCGCGCGGCGCCACTCCTGGTCGAACCCCTCCGCCATGTACGCCACCGCGGCCCGGTCCAGGACGTGCCAGGCGGCGTGGCTGGGGACGGAGTTCACGATGTGGTCGGAGATGAACGCGGTACGCCGGTCCACGATGATGCACCGCTGGAACGGCCCGATGAGCGTCCGGAACTGGGCCCCCCTGCCGGTCATCACCCGCGCCCACTGCCGTGTCGCCTCGTCGTCGCGGACGTTGTCGCGGTACAGGGTGCGCACGCTCACCCCCCGCTCCAGGGCGCGGCTGTCCCGGTCCATGGCGAGGGCGAGGAGCTCCGGGGGGCGCGGCCCGCCGGGCTGGGCCGTGAGCAGTTCGTCCTGGGCCTGGCTGATGGCGTGCTCGATACGGGCGTTGACCAGACCGGGTTCCGTCAGGAACTCCGAGCCGCGCCCCGAACGCCACTTGGCCCGCTCGAAGTGCACGCTCAGCTCGTCAGCGTCCTCCGGTATCGCCGCCATGCGCGCCGCCCGCGCCGCCATCTCCCGCAGGTCCGCGTCCAGTTGCCGCCGGGCCGCCTCCTGCGGGTCCAGGGCTATCGGAATGTCCGGCAGATCGGCGTCCACCGCCACCAGGCCGCGCTCCCGCAGCCGGGCGAGCACCGGGCCGTCCTCGGGCGTCAGGGGCTCGTGGCGGGTGATCCGCCCGTACAACTCGACCGCCTCCGGCGGCAGCCGGTCCGTGCGCCGCGCCGGATTGTCGCTCTCCACCTGGTTCGCCCCCGTCGGCGCTCTGCGTGTCTGCGCCGGGCGCACACACGCAGCCGCCACTGCTTGATCGCCACCTGTCCGACCAGGCAGCGTACCGGTGGGCCTGTACGGCACCGGCCCGCACGAGGGGTTCACGAGGGGATCATGAGGGGCTCTGGACCAGGCCGAAAACGTTCGCACGGAGGTGCGGTGTTCGACTGTCCAGTGCTCCCTCCGGGGAGGTTGAACCCCCGTACCGGCACCAGCTCAGCTCAGCTCACCGAGGCGGCCGCCCGCGACTCTCCGACGGGGCCGCGCACGTATGGGGAACACGTTTCATGGACAAGGTTGCTCTGCGCGGCCTGCTGCGCGAACGCCGCGCCCGCATCACCCCCGAGAGCCACGGCCTGCGCCGGCCCACCCGGCAGGGCCGGCGCGCCCCCGGTCTCTCCCAGGCCCAGATCGACCAGCTGCTGCACCGCGCGCCCGACACGTACGGGCGCCTGGAGTCCGGCCGCTACGGCAACCCGCCCGCCGATCTCCTCGAAGACGTCGCCCGCCTGCTGGGCATGAACGAGCAGGAGTGGATCGCCCTGTGGCGCTACGGCCTCGGGCAGGATCCCCCCTATCCCCTCAACGCGCGCTCCGGCGAGGAGATCCCCGGGGTCTGGCAGGAGGCCGTCGACGGGATCGCGCACATGGCGTACGTCCATGACCGCTCCTGGAACCTGCTCGCCCACAACGCCGCCTTCGCCGCGCTCTTCCCCTGCGGCCGGGCCCCGCACAACGTCATGCGCTGGATGGCCCTCGACCGCACGGCCCGTTCGGTCCTGACCGACTGGGACAACGCCTGGGCGCCGTTCGCCCTCCCCTATCTGCGCGGTGCCCTCGCGGCCGACCCCCACGACGAGACGCTGAAGCAGATCGAGAAGGAGATCCTCGCCGACCCCGTCTCCTCCCCCATCTACGAACGGGCCGTCGCCCACCTTCCCCTGGACGGCGACGAACGCCCCCTGCACCATCTCGCCCTCGGCCCCGGCTGGGTCACCCTCTGCGCCGCCCAGCCGATGGCGTCCCCCGGCGCCCGCATGATCATCCTGGTCTTCCATCCCGGCGAGCGGCGTCGGCAGGCCGCCCGTACTCCGATGCTGCGAGCTATCACGCCGTGATAGCTGGCGTGGCCGGACCTATCACGCCGTGATAGGTCCGGCCACGCAACCACCTTCGCGCTGCCACCTATCACGGCTATCACGGCTATCACGGCGTGATAATCCGTGCCCCTCAGCCACCTTCGCGCCGGCACCTATCACGGCGTGATAGCCCCGGCCGACCTATCACGCCGTGATAACTACCCTCCCCCGCCGTCCACTTCACCCCACTTGGGTGGTTTTCACCCCCTCTCCCCCATCCCCGAAGTCAGAAAGCTAACGTGTCGGTCCATCAAAGGATCTTCGGCGTTAGTACAGTTACGTTCCATGACCTCACCCACCTCACCTGCATCCAAAAGCGACCGGGAGAAGGTCGTCTCGAAGCTTCCGCTGCGGCTCCGCCAGGAGTTGAAGATCCGGGCGGCTCAGCTCGGTGTCGACATCCAGGAAGCCGTCGAGACCGGCATCACGACCTGGCGCAGCCTCGGCTCGAACCTCTCCCCCATCGACACCTCCGGCGCCGAGTCGTTCGCCACCTTCCTGCCCGCCGAGCAGTGGTCCGGTTTCCGAGGCGACTGCAAGGACCGGGGCGTCTCCCTCATCCAGGGCCTCGCCCAGTCCGTACAGGTCTGGCTCGACCACCACCCCGCCCCCGCCGTGCGGCGCCCGGCGATCGTGCGGCGCATCGTGGTCTGCAACCAGAAGGGCGGTGTCGGCAAGACCGCGATCACCGCCGGTACGGGTGAGGCCCTCGCCGAGGACCCCGCGACCCTCATGCCCGTACGCGTCTCGAAGCACTTCGCGGCGCTCCTCGACGACGGCGAGGACGGCCGGGGCAACGACCCCCTCGCCCTCGAAGACCTCCCCGGTCTGGGCCAGCGCGTGCTGCTCGTCGACTTCGACCCGCAGGGCCACCTCACCAAGCAGCTCGGCCAGGAACCCCTCCCCATGGGCGGTGACTCCCTCACCAACCACATGGCGGGCGACGCCAAGGGCGAGCTGCGCGAGGTGATCGTCCCCATCGACGAGGACCGTTTCGGCGACCGGCTCCACCTGCTGCCCGCCTGCACGGACGCCTTCCTCCTCGACGTACGCCTGGCTTCCGTACGCGCCCGGGAGGCCGCGCTCGAACGGGCCCTCGCCCCCATCGAGGCCGACTACGACGTCATCCTCATCGACTGCCCGCCCAGCCTCGGCCTGAGCATGGACGCCGCCGCCTACTACGGACGCCGCCGACCCGACGAGGTACCGGGCAACTCCGGCACCCTCATCGTCGTCCAGGCCGAGGACAGCAGCGCCGACGCCTACGACCTGCTGACGTCGCAGATAGAGGACATGCGGACCGACCTCGCCCTGGAGCTCGACTACCTCGGCATCGTCGTCAACCACTACGACGCCCGGCGCGGCTACATCGCCACGTCCTCCCTCCAGTCCTGGATGGACATCAAGGACCCGCGCGTCGTCGGCGTCATCGGAGACCTGAAGGAACAGAAGGAAGCGGTACGGGTCAAGCGTCCGCTCCTGTCGTACGCCCCGCGCTGCGACCAGTCCGTGGGGCTGCGCGCCCTCGCCCGGGAGATCAGCAAGTGAGCAGCAAGGCCAAGAACCTCGGAGCCGGGTCGTCGTTCGGGCAGGCGCGTGCGGTCTCCGCACGCCGGGCCGCCATCGGCGCCGCCACCGTCGCGCCCACCGCCGGCGTCCCCGACCCCACCGAACTGCCCGTCGGCCGCATCAGCCAGAACCCCGACAACCCGCGCGAGCAGCTGCGGGATCTGGACGGTCTGGCCGACAGCATCCGCGAGATCGGTCTCGTCAACGCCATCACCGTCGCCTCCGTCGAGGCGTATCTGCGGGAACGCCCCGACCGGGCCGACGACCTCGACCCCGAGACCCGCTACATCGTCATCGACGGTCACCGGCGGCTGGCCGCCGCCAAACTCGCGGGCGTCCCCACCGTCCGGGTCAGCGTCGACAACGCCCTCGTCTCCACCGACGAGGCGCTCCTCGAAGCGGCCTTCGTCGCCAACGTCCACCGCGACGACATGAACCCGCTGGAGCAGGCGCACGCCCTGAAGAAGCTGGTGGAGTTCTACGGCTCCCAGAGCCGCGCCGCCAAGCGCCTCGGCATCGCCCAGTCCACGATCTCCTCCAAGCTGTCGGTCCTCGATCTGGCCCCGGAACTCCAGGCCGATCTCCTGGAGGGCCGCCGCAAGGTCGAGCACGTACGGAACCTGTCGAAGTACGACGCCGAGCAGCAGCGGGCCCAGGCCGACGCCCGGGCGGCTGCGGCGGAGGAACGCCGGGAGGCGAGCAGGCGGGCGGCCGAGCTATCACGCCGTGATAATCCGGGCGGGGGGAGCGACGTGGAGCGCGGCGAGCTATCACGCCGTGATAGCTCGGCGAGTGATGCGGATCTATCACGGCGTGATAGCCGGGAGCCCGAGACCGACCTATCACGGCGTGATAGCCCCGAGGGCGAGGCCGACCTATCACGGCGTGATAGCCCCGAGGGCGAGGCCGATCTATCACGGCGTGATAGCCCCGAAGGTGAAGCGGATCTATCACGGCGTGATGGCCGGGACCCCGGGGCCGATCTATCACGGCGTGATAATCCGGAAGCGGCCGCGGCGGCCAGAACCGCGGCCGGGTCGGGCGCCGGGGGAGTGGCCGAGGTATCACGGCGTGATAGCCGGGACCCCGAGGCCGACCTATCACGGCGTGATAATCCGGTCCCTGCTTCCGCCCCCAAGCCCGCCTCCGCGTCCCCCTCCCACGGAAGCGACCTCCCGGCCCAGCGCCCCGAGGCCCCCGCCGCTCGGCCCGTCGTCAAGATGCCCTGGACCGACGGCGTCGCCTGTGCGGAGATCGCGATCTCGCGGATGACGCCGGTGGAGCGGGGCCGGATGGTGGAGCGGCTCCAGGAGGAGGCCGCCCGGGACCGGGCCGCCGCCTCGACGGAACCGTCGACGACCGGCTGAGGAGGGGCCGGGCGAGGGCGACCGGCCCTCTCTGACACCCGGCCCCCCGTCGCCCCGACACCCGGTCCGACAGCGGCCAACCGGCGACGGCCGCGCGGTCTCGCACGGTCGGGGAACCCCGCGAGCTATCACGCCGTGATAGGTCGAACGGGCCGCGCGGGCGGTCGTCGACCTATCACGGCGTGATAATCGCGGACCGCTACGGGCCGCTCCAGCCGGGGTTGTCGGCAGGCGTCAGCCTGCCGAACAGGGATGTGCAGGTGTCGCCCCGGGCGGTCTTCAGGACGTACGCGGGTGTGGTCCGCGCGACCGCGTCCCGCAGCCGGGCCAGCAGCAGATGGACGGGCGGCAGGTCGAGGGAGAGTGCTTCCGCCAGGCGGGCGCGGCGCGCCGTGAGGTGGGGCTCGACCCGGCGCAGGTCGTTCTCCAGGTACGCGGCCGCCGCCCGCATCGCGGTCAGGCTGCCGCCGCCCGAGAACCGCAGGCAGTCCTGCCAGCCCGGCAGTCCGACGATGACGGCCAGCGCGTCGCCGAGGCTGTCCGCGATCAGGCCGCCCTCGCCCTCGGGGCTCGCGTACACCACGGCGCGCTGCCCGCCGGGGTCGCCGCACAGGAAATAGGTACCGCCGACGTCGTCTCCGGCGAAGCCCTCCACCGGCACGCCCGAGGGCACCGTCAGCACCTCCCCGTGGTCGCGGCAGGACATGTCGAAGCCGCACAGCGCGTACATCGACTCGGACAGGTCCGGGTGGTCGCGGAAGCGGGCCAGCAGGTCCTCGACGGACGACACCGCCCGGCCGTGCGAGCCGGACGAGCCATACGAGCCGTGCGAGTCGTACGGGACGGGCGCCGGACCCGGGGGAGCGGTGGTGCGGTGGACGGGGCTCGCGCGGCAGTGGACGGGCCTGCCCCGGGTGTGGCGGGGCGGGGCGGGCGGCAGGGGGAACGTCCGCCAGGTCGTCAGGGTCGCGGGCGCCACCGTGCCGTCGTGGACGGGCCGCGCGCTGATGGAGACCGGAGTCCGCTCACCCCCGTCGAGCAGACTCCATGTCTCGTACGCCCGCGACCCGTGCGCGTCCTGCCGTAACCACGACAGGCGTCCGGTGTCGTCGCGCGGCGCGAGGGGCGGGGCGCCGCCCCCTGGACCGTTCGCCGCCACGCGCAGATAGGCGTGCTCGGCCTGCCGCTGCGCGGTGGCCAGACTGCTGAAGAGCAGCCCGCCCTCTCCTTGCGGACCGTCCGGCCAGCACGTCTCGTACACCACGCTCCGGCCTTCGTACCCGATCTCCCGGTCCGGTGACGCGAGGCTGTGCATGGATCCCCTCCTGCTCGTGGCTCTTGCCGTGCTGCCGCGTTCTGCGCGGGACACGATGCCTATCGAAGGAGCGGGAACTCCACCAGGAAACGGCGCTTCCGGAAAGGGGATTTCCCAGCGAAATCCGGTCACTTGGCGGACGGCGTGACGCCGCGCGCCCCGCTTCTACCGGGAGGCGGACACAGCGTCAACCGCCCGTGGTGGGGGAGGGAGAGTTCTCGCCATGGTCGTTTCCTGGGGGTGCGGTCTTCCTTCCGGGGCGTCTCGGGGCGTAGGGCGTGGAAGTGGCTGGTGGGGGAGGGGAGGGTGGGGGAGTGGGTCAGCGGCCGGGGGTGGCGCCGAGCGGCGGGGGGCCGGTGGATTCGGCGGGATCGGTGCTCTCGGGGTCGCAGCCGAGCAGGGTCATCAGCGCCTCCAGCTTCTGCCGGGGGAGCGCGCCGACCGCCCGGAAGGCGTGGGCGCGTACGCCCCGGTCGTGCAGGAGCCGTTCCATCTCCCGCTGGGCGGACTGCCGTTCCAGCTCCTGGAGCCGCTCGCGCAGGACGCGGGCCAGGGCGCGGTCGGCCGGTTCGGTGAGCCAGCCGGAGTGCACCCGGAACCACTCGCTGATGCCGAGGACCGTGTGGACGCTGGGGACGGCGGGATGGTCCGGTTTGCGGTAGGCGCGCAGTGCCTGGGGGGTGACGCCGATGCCCTGGGCGATCTCGGCCTGGGTGTGCGGGGCCACCGCTTCCCCCACGGGCCGCACGACGCCGTCGCCGCACCTCCTGCGGGTGTTCATCAGCAGCTCCAGGCGCTGCTGGACCCGGGCCGCCACCCCGGGGTCGGCGACCCGTCCCCCGGCGAGCAGCTCCCGTACGTCCGCCGGGGGCACCCCCGAGGCGTAGGAGAGCTCCACGGCGTCCAGGACGTCCTCCGGCCGCCGTTCCAGCTCCTCGATCAGGGCCTGTACGCGGTCCAGCATCGCGTCGAGCCCGCAGGCGTCAGTCACGGCACCCCCTGGTCGTACCCCGCCGTCGCTCCTCGAAGGCCCGAGCGTAACGACTGCGGCGGCTTGAACCCACCCCCCGGGGCAAAGCCGGCTTTCCCTGGCGGGAAAGCCTGGTTGACATGGGTGGTGGGGGAGTTGCAGGATCACGACAAAGGTGACGGAGTGTCAATACAACGTCGCCGCGCGGGACTTCATTCGGCGGCCGCCCCCCGGGGGAGCGGCCCGGGGATCCCGCACCACGGGGACGGGGACGGGGATGGCCATGACGGTGGGTATGCGTGAGGTCTTGGGGTTCGAGAACCCGGCGCGGGCGGGGACGGGTGGCCGGCCCGCACGCCCCGAACCGCTCCAGGAGCTCATCCGGGGCCGCCGCAGCCGCCTCGGGCTGAGCCAGGAGGCCGTGGCCGAACGGCTCGGGGTCAGCTCGCGCGCGTACGGCAACTGGGAGCGCGGCCGGGTCAAGGAGTGGACCGACGGCAAGCTCCTCGCCCTCGCCGACGTCCTGGAGATGTCGGACTACCAGGTGGAGCGGCTGTTCCGGCTCACCGTCGGCCGTTTCCCCGCCCGGGTGCGCCGGCCTCCCGTCCACGGCGGGCGGGCGTCGTGCAAGGCCGCCCAGGCGGTCCTCGCCGACTACGACGTCATGATGAACGCGCTGTCGCTGCCCGCCCTGCTGATCGACCACCGGTGGGAGGTGCAGGCCGCCAACGACGCCTACCACGACCTGTTCGCGGGTCTGGGCGCGCACGCGGACGCCGATCCCGCCGTCAGCTTCCTGCGGTTCGGACTGCTGCATCCCGAGGCCGGGAGCATCCTCGCCAACCACGCCGACTGGCGGATCTCCCTGCTGTCCGCGCTGGCCGCGGCGCGCGAGCAGTACCCCCACGATTCCGCGCTGCGCGCCCTGCACGCCGATGTGCACCGCCGCCCCTCGCTGCGCGCCCTGTGCCGCGACGCGCTGGAGGGCTGCGCCCCGGACGGCGCCGCGGACCTCGCCCACCCGGAAGGCCCGCTGCGCGTCCTGCGCCATCCCGATCCGCGGCGCGGCCTCCAGGTCTGCCGGCTGGTCGAGGAGATCCCGACCCGCGCGCACGCGCTGGGCCTGACGCGGCTGACCTTCGTCCTGACCCCGTTCGACTTCCCGGGCGTGGCCGCGCCCGGGCGCGAGGGGAGAGCCCGCCGCGCGGCGTGAGCGCCGGCGGGGGAGGGGCGGGCGGCCGGTACCGGGTGCGCGAGGACTCCCGGTACCGGCGGCCCGCCGGGCGGGTCCGTCAGCTCTCGGCCGCCACCGTCTGCCCACCCGGCAGCCGGTCCCGCAGCCCCGCCACCAGCTCCGGCCGCCCGGCGACCGCCTCCGGTACGCAGTCCGGGGCGAGCCGCACCGCCGCGTCCAGAACGTTCACCAGGTTCAACGGCTCGTCACAGCCGTCGAGATGGCGGTACTCCACGGCCGTCAGCACGGCGAGGCGCTCCCACAGCCCCAGCCCCGGGCGCCGCAGCTCCCGCAGCACCACCCGCGAGGCCTCCTCCACTCCGGTACCGGCGCGGTGCAGCTCGTGGACGCGTCCGCGCACCTCTTCCAGGTACGCCATGTACGCGCGCACCTCGTCCTGCCCCATGAGCGGCCCGTGGCCCGGCACGACGACGCGCGGGCCGAGGGCGAGGATCCGCGCGCAGGCCGCGATCACCCCGCCCAGGGGCCCGGCCCAGTGCACCGGCACGTCCCCGGCGAACAGGACGTCCCCGGCGCACACCACACCGCTCTCCGGCAGATGCACCACCAGGTCCCCCGCGGTGTGCGCGGGGCCCACCTCGTACAGCTCGACGGGCGTCGAACCGACGAGGAGGTCGAGACGGCCGCTGAAGGTGCGGGTCGGCGGGACGACGTCGATTCCCGTGTAGTCGTAGCGGCCGAAGTGCGCGAGCAGATACCGCTCGAAGGGCACCTCCGCCCGGCACCCGTCGAGGACGGCCTGGAGCTGCGAAGGAGTGGGCTCGGCGCACAGGTGCGCCAGGTTCGCCTCGGTGCTGATGATCTCCGCGTCGGGGAAGAGGCCGTTGCCGTAGCTGTGGTCGCCGTTGGCGTGGGTGTTCACGACGGTCGAGAACCGGGCGCCGGGCGCAAGGACCTGGCGGGCGGCCGCGAGCAGGGCGTGGGTGAGGCCGGCGGTGTAGGGCGTGTCCACCAGCAGGGCGTCGGACTCGGAGCCCACGACCACGCAGTTGGCCATGCCCCAGGTGCCGGGGGAGTGAGGCAGCCAGGCGTGGACACGCTCGTCGAGCCGGAGGAGTTCGGAAGGAATCAGCATGCCCGCAATTGTGGGGGCGAGGCTCTCGTTCCGGTGGTGCGTTCCGGCGCCGGGCGGGCGGGCATGGCCGACCGCGTACCCCCGAGCCCCCTTTCGCGCCGGTCCCTATGTCCCGCTGCTCTGCGCGGAGTTGGGTCCGTGCGCCCGGGACGGTTTCCCGGCGGTGGCCGCCGGGCGCCGGGCGCGCAGCCCCCGTACGATCACCGCCGCCCGGCGCCGCGCCCGCAGGTATCCCGCGCACCACCACAGCAGGGGGGCGGCGCGGGTGCCGTGGGCCAGCAGGAAGCGCTCGTTGCGGACCGTGCCGGGGCGCCAGTGGCCCTTGTACGTCTCGGAGCCGCGCAGCATGCTCAGTACGGCGCGGCCACTGCCGTCCAGGCGGCGGGCGGAGGTGCGCAGCAGCATCGTGGCCACGTCGACCTTGTGCGCGCGCAGGACGGGGTGGGCGCCGTAGAGGTAGCCGCCCGACAGGGACGGGGACTGGAGGGTGAGGTCGCAGGCCACCACCGTGCCGTCCAGGCGGAACTCGGTGAGCACCGCCTCTCCCTGAGCCACCATCAGCCGCACCGCGCGGTCCAGGTGTTCGGCGAACCGGGGGCGCAGGTGCTCGCGGGTCACCCCGCGCCCGCGCCACTGCAACCGGTGCAGGGTGAGCAGGGTGTCGAGGGCGGCGGGGACCTCCCCGGACGCCACCGCCCGCTCGTCCACCGCGAGCGCGTCGATCCTGCGGAGTTTGGCGCGTACCCGCTGGGCCGCCTTCGAGGGGAGGCGGGCCAGCAGCTCGTCCATGGGGGCGGCCGGGAGCTCCAGGCACACCGAGTCCGGCAGGCGGGCGCTCAGGCCGGGCCAGTGGGCGAGCAGCAGTTCGGCCGCGCTGCCCGGGCGTACCTCGTGCAGGTCCACCAGCGCGCCGCCCGCCGCCTCGCGCACCGCGGCCACCAGCGTCCGTGCCGCCTGCGGCGCGCAGGAGTCGTCCAGCAGCACGTCGGTGAAGTCGGTGATCGCGCCGCCCAGCGGCACCAGGGTGCGCAAGGGGCGGAAGACCAGCATCAGCGGGGCGGCGGCGACGAGTTGGCCGTCCCGGCGCACCAGCACCAGGCGCAGCCGGCCGCTCACGCCGTACGACGTCCACCACGAGTGCAGCCAGGCGTGGCTCTGGAAGGGGGTGGCCGTGCGGCAGCGGCCGTGCAGGTCCCGCCACTCGCGCGCCAGCCCCGCGAAGCGGCCGCTGTCCGTGCACACCTCGGCCACCAGGGCGGTGTCCCGGGCCGTCGTGACCGTCACCGGGCGCCTCCGTAGGGCGCGCCGACGGGCAGGGCGGGCGCCGGTACGGGCGCGGGCTCGCGCCGGGCGGGCCGGACGAGCAGGACGAGACCGCCGGTCAGACCGCCGGCGCAGCCGCCCACCAGGGCGGTCAGGGAGGGGGGCGCAGAGGAGGGGTCGACGGGGCGGGCCGCGCGCGAGAACTGCACCAGGCGCACGCCCGTACTGGCCTCGGTGTGCGCGCCGTTGACGGTGAGCGAGCGGGCCACCGCGTTGGCGATGTCGGCGGCCTCGCCCGGCCGCTCCGAGGTGCCGGTGATGGCGATCATCGGCGCGTCCGGGGACGTCGCCGTCTGCACCTTGCGGCGGATCGTGTCGGCGGGCACCCCGGCCCAGGTCTGCGCGTCGCCGACCACCGCGACCTGGGTGGCGACCCGCCCGTACGCCTGGGCGAAGCCGAGGGCGGTCGCCGGGTCCGACGTGCCGGTGGGGGTCACCACGACATAGCTGGTCGCGGAGTACTCGGCGGGGCGGGCCAGTCCGTACACGCCGCCCGCGGCCGCGCCGAGCAGCGCGCACACCGGCAGCGGCCACCACCTCGGCAGCGGCCGGGCAGCGGGGTGCGACCGCGTCCGGCGCCAGGGGCTGGGGGATCGGCTCATCGTGCGCTCACTCCTGACGTGACTGACGGGTCTGAGGGGTCTGACGGGTCTGACGGGGCTGGGGAGACAGGGGTGTTGGTGGGGTCCGGGGTGTCGGTGCGGGCCGAGAGGTCCGGGGCGTCGGGGACGGCCGGGGCGTTCGCGGCGAGGGGCGGGTGCTGTCTGCCGAGGACGGGGGTCGTGCCGTGCAGGGCGGCCTCGTAGACCGCCGTCAGACGGGCCGCCGAGGCGGCGATCGTGTAGTGCGCGACGGCCGGGGGCACGGGCAGACGGCCGGGCGGTGCCTGGCTCGCGGCCCGCAGCGCGGTGAGGAAGCCCGCCGGGTCGGCCCGTACCGCGCCCGGCGCCTGGCCGGGGGGCAGGTCGTCGACGGCGGGGCAGGTCGCGTAGACGACGGGCAGGCCCGCCGCCAGCGCCTCCACCACCGCCAGGCCGAAGGCCTCGTCGGCCGACGGCGAGGCCAGCACGTCCGCCGCGGCGAGCAGGGCGGGCAGATCCAGGCCCCCGCCGCCTCCCTCGTACGCGCACTCGCCCGCGAAGCACACCCGTCCGGCCACGCCCAGCCGCGCCGCCAGCGCCCGCAGCGCCGCCTCCTGCTCGCCGCCGCCCACCAGGAGCAGACGCGCGCCGGGCAGATGGGGCAGGGACCGGACGAGGACGTCGAAGCGCTTGCCCGCGACCAGGCGGCCCACCCCGCCGATCACGAAGGCGTCGTGCGGCAGGGCGAGCAGGGTGCGGGCGCGGGCCCGCAGCAGCGGGTCGAAGCGGAAGCGGTCCGCGTCGATGCCGTTGGGCACCACGTGGATGCGGCGGGCGGGCACGCCCCACTCGCGCAGCCGCCGGGCGATCGTCGCGGACACGGCGACCGTGGAGGTGCCCAGGCGTTCGGAGGCCAGGTACAGGGCGCGCACCCCGGCGCCGAGCGGGCGGCCCTCGATGGTGGCGGCGCCCAGCGAGTGCTCGGTGGCCACGACCGTACGGACGCCGGCGAGGCGGGCGGCGGCCCGCCCGTACAGGCAGGCGCGGTAGAGGTGGGTGTGGACCAGGTCGTAACGGCCGCGGCGGATCAGGCGGGTCAGGCGCGGCAGGGCGCTCAGGTCGCGGTTGCCGGCCATGCCGAGGTGGTGCACCCGTACGCCGTCGGCGGTCAGGCCCTCGGCGACGGCCCCGGGGTTGGTGAGGGTGACGACCTCGCAGGACGCGGGCAACGCGCCGATGAGCAGCCGCAGTTGCTGTTCGGCGCCGCCGACGCCGAGGCCGGTGATGACATGCAGGACTCTCACCGTGCCTCCTGCTCCGGCGCCGGACGGCTCTGGGCCGGTTCCTCGGGGGCGGGTCCGGGGGTGTTGCCGTCCTGGGGGCGGCGGGGCGGGGCGAGGGGGGCCGGGCGGTCCTCGGGCAGGAAGCCGGCGCCCGGGCCGTCGCCGGGCGGGCGGCGCCGCCAGCGGTGCAGCCGGCGTTTGAGGTGCAGCCGCCAGCTGGTGTCGCCCTCGCCGATGTGGACGCGCGGCAGTGCGTAACGCCCGGTCAGGGGGCCGGGGTCGATGGCGCAGGCATAGCTGTAGCCCGCCGCGCGCACCGCGTCGAGGGCCCGCTGGTCGCAGCGGCCGTACGGGTAGCAGAACCCCGGCACGTCCCGGCCGGTCAGCGCGCGCAGCAGGGCGCGGCTCTCCGCGGTCTCGCGGCGCAGGGTGTCGTCGTCGGCGGTGGTGAGGTCGGTGTGGAGCAGGCCGTGCGAACCGATCTCCATGCCCCACGTCACGGCGCGCCGCAGGCCCTCCTCGTCCAGGAGCGGGCGGCGCGGGCCGAGCGGGTCCCAGTCGTTGGTGCCGCCCAGGTGTCCGGGCAGGGCGAAGACGGTGGCCGTGCAGTCGTAGCGGCGCAGCAGCGGCAGCGCCTCCTCGGTGAAGTCGGCGTACCCGTCGTCGAAGGTGAGGCCCACCAGTCGGGTGCCGCCGCCGGCGGCGCGGGACCGCAGCAGCTGGGCCATGCCGACGCCGAGCAGCCCCCGGGCGCGCAGCCAGCGCAGTTGCCGCTCCAGGCGGCGGGGGGTGACGGTGATGCCGTACGGGTCGTCCTCGCGGGCGTCGGCGCGGGCGCCGACCGAGTGGTACATCGCCGCCCACAGGGCGGGGGTGTCAACGGGCATGCCTCGGCCTTCGGGTCAGGGGGCGGGTCAGCGGGCGCGGCAGCGCCCGCAGCAGCGTCAGCGGCGCGAAGCCGCGGACGCGGGCGGCGCGGGCCAGCACGGGGAAGGCGGCCGTGGCCGCGAGGGAGCCGGCGGCGAGCGCCGCGGCCGGGTCGGCGACGCGGGCCGCGCACCACCAGCAGGCGGTGGCGGCGCCCGCCCCGGCCGCGGTGAGCTTCAGCAGTTCGCCGCCGACGCGGAGCCGGGCGAGGCCGACCGGGCGGCGGCCCGCGCCGGCGAACAGCAGCAGCGCGCCGCAGGCGATGCCGAGGGCGTTGGCGGCGGCGATGCCGCGCGCCCCCCACTGGGGCGCCGCCCACGCCCCGGCGCCGGCCGTGACCCCCAGGCACACCAGCATGGTGGCGGCCGGGTACCAGGTGGGGCGGGCCGCGGAGAAGAAGGAGCGGACCAGGACGCCCACCATGGTCTGGGCGAGCAGGCCCAGCGCGTACACGCGCATCACGGCGGCGGTGGCGGCGGTGTCGGCGGGACCGAACGCGCCGCGCTGGAAGAGCACTTCGACGATCTGCGGGGCGCAGCCGACGACGACGGCGCCGCCGAGCAGCACGATCGCCCCCGCCACCAGCAGATCGCCCTCGACGCGCCGGCGGGCCCGCTCGGTGTCGCCCGCGGCCAGCGCCCGGGCGACCACGGGGAAGGTGACCGTGCACAGCATCAGGGAGAGCACCATCGGCATCTGCGCCACTTTCTGGGCGTAGTTGAGGTGCGAGATCGCCCCGGCGGGCAGCGGGGCCGCGAGGTGGCGCTCGATCAGGGTCTGGCACTGGCGGCCGAGCGCGAAGACGACGACGGGGGCGACCATGGCCAGGCGCACGGCGCCGGGTGCTTCCCCGGGCCGCCCCGGCCGCTTCACCGGCCGGCGCTGCCCGGGGATGGTGCGCGGGCCGCGCCGGTGAAGCCCGCCGCGTCCCCGCGGCGCGGCACACCGTCGCCGCAGTGCGCGGCCGGCGCCGGACCGCCGGTCGCCGCCGGGATCGCCCCGGCCGTGGAAGGCGTCCCCGACGGGACCGGGGTCGCGCCATCGTGCCCCGCGCCGTCCGGTGCGCCGCATCCCCCGCCACAGCGACGGCACCTGGGCCGCGACCATCAGGGCGCCGCCCACCGCGACCCCGGCCGCCGCCGCCCGTACGCCCCAGGCGCGGCCGCACACCAGCAGCACGGTGATGATGCCGGTGTTGTACGCCACGTAGATCGTCGCGGGGGCGAGGAAGCGGGCGTGGCCGCGCAGCGCGGCGCTGCAGTAGCCGGCGAGGCCGAAGGTGAGGGCGCAGGTCGCGGTGGCGCGGGTGCAGTCCACGGCCAGGGCCCGCTCGGGCAGGCCGGGTGCCAGCAGGTCCACCAGGGCGGGCGCCGCCGCCGCCAGCAGCGCCGCGGCCGCCGCGAGGGCCGCCAGCAGCCGGGGGAGGGTGGCGGCGACCAGGGCCCGCACGGGGTCGGGGCCGCCCCGGTCGCGCCGCAGGGCGGCGAGGCTGAACGCGGGGACGAGCACCAGCGCGAGCCCGTCCTCGATGAGGAGGGTGGCCGCGACCTCCGGCACCGTCCAGGCCACCAGGAACGCGTCGGTGTCGGGGCCCGCGCCGAAGACGTGCGCGAACGTCCGGTCGCGCAGCAGCCCGAGGACCGCGCCCGCGACCGTGAGGGCGGCGGTGACGGCGGCGGCCCGGGCCAGGAACCCGCCGGAGTTCGGCTCCGGGGCGGGGCCGCCGTCCTGGCGGTGGGCCGGTACCGGGCCCGGCGCGGTGGGGGAGGCGTCGCTCATCGCCGTACGGCCTCTTCGGATACGGCGTCTTCTGATACGGCGTCTTCGGGGACGGCGTCGCCGTCCGGGGCGAGGGCCCACCAGGCGGCGAGGCCGAGCGCGAGGGCGGTCAGGACGGTGGAGGGGCCGCCGATGTCTCCGTAGAAGAAGTCGACCAGGAGCCACAGGAGCAGGCCGGTGGCGGCGAGACCGCAGTCCCGGTCGCGGCGGCGGCCCGCGGCCGCCGCGTACAGCCGGCGCAGGGCGGCGACGAGGAGCGCGGCCCACCCGGCGACCAGGGTGCACACCCCCACCAGCCCCTGCTCGCTCAGGACCAGGAGGTACATGTTGTGCGGGGAGAGCAGCGGCTGGCGGCGGAAGGCGGCGCCCGCGCCCGCGGTGTCGCTGCCGGAGGACAGGGCGAGGGGGGCGTGGCTGTCGCGGTGGGCGGGGAAGCCCTTGAGGCCGACGCCGGTCAGGGGCGCCTCGCGCCACATCGCGGCGGCGGCGCTCCACAGGGTGTACCGGTCGGTGACGGACTGGTCGGGGGCGTCGGTGACGCGGGTGATGCTGGTGAGGCGTTCCTGCAGGAGCGCGGTCCCGGCTCCGGCGCCGCCGACGACGACCACGGCGAGGGCGAGGACGGCCGCCGCGACCGTCACCGCCCGCCGCACGCCCGCCAGCAGGAGCAGCGCCGCGCAGGTGACGGCGGCGGCGATCCAGGCGCCGCGGCTGAAGGAGAGGGTGAGGGGGAGCAGCAGCGCGGCCGCGCACACCAGCGCCACCGGGCGCTGGGCGCGGCCCGCGCGGGCGTCGGGCGCGAGCGCGAGGCCCACCGCGCACACCAGCCCGAGGGCGACGACGGTGGCCATGCCCATGATGTCGGAGGCGCCGAACGTGCCGACGGCGCGGATGTCCTCGCCCATGTAGGAGGCGCCGGTGGCGGTGGCGTACTGACGCACCCCCACCGCCCCCTCGGCCAGGGCGAGCGCCACCAGCGCCCAGGCGACGACCGTGAAGTCGCGGCGGTCGCGCACCAGCAGGAGCACCGACACCGGTACCAGGACGAAGATCTCCAGATAGCGGGCCAGCCCGGCGAGCGCCTCCCCGGCCTCTCCGGCCCCGGCGGCGGCCACCGCGATCCCCGCGGCGGCGGCGCCGAACAGGACCGCGGCGGCCGGGGCCAGGGGGCGCGCCCCGGACCGGAGCGAGGAGCCCAGCGCCCACAGCGCGAGGACGGCGCAGGCCGCGTCGGCGGGTGTTCCGGTGCCCGTTCCCTCGCCGCCCGCGCCGCCGGGCGGTGGCGCGGCGAGCAGCACGAGGACGGCGAGCAGCGGCAGCAGGTGCAGAGGGCGGCGCACGGCCGGGTGCGGGGCCCGCGGGGGCGGGGCGGTGGTGCGGGGCGGCGCCGCCGCGTTCCGGCTCATCGTCAGCTCCCCGTCGAACGCGCCAGGGACGCCACGGTGCGCAGCAGCACGCACACGTCCTGCCAGGGCGACCAGTGGTCGATGTAGTAGTTGTCGTACCGGGCCCGGTCCTCGATGGAGGTGTCGCCGCGCAGGCCCTCCACCTGGGCCAGGCCCGTGATGCCGGCGGGCATGCGGTGGCGGGCCCAGTAGCCGGGGTGGGACTGGCCGAACTGGGCGACGAAGTAGGGCCGTTCGGGGCGCGGGCCGACCAGGCTCATGTCGCCGCGCACCACGTTCCACAGGTTCAGCAGCTCGTCCAGCGACGTCAGTCGCATGAAGTGGCCGGTGCGGCCGATGCG
The DNA here is from genome assembly GCF_040629815.1 of Streptomyces sp. NPDC005878. Lineage (NCBI taxonomy): Bacteria > Bacillati > Actinomycetota > Actinomycetes > Kitasatosporales > Streptomycetaceae > Streptomyces > Streptomyces sp. NPDC005878. Next base: position 152,490 of record NZ_JBEXWK010000014.1, on the reverse strand, counting down.
CTCGTCGTCGGCGACGCTCCAGCGGGTGGCGGCCTCGTGGGCGTCGGCGGGGCGCAGCGTACGGAACTTGCACAGGGTGAAGGGGCGCCCGTCGCGGCCCACGCGCTCCTGGCGGAAGACCACGCCGGGCCCGTCGCCGGCGCGCAGCAGCAGCGCGCACACCACCAGCACCGGTGAGGCCAGCAGCAGGGCGGGCACCGCCACGCACAGGTCCAGGACCCGCTTGACGGCGAACCCCGGGCGGCGCACCCCGGCCGCCTGCACCCGGCGCACCGGGAACCCGGCGAGCTCCTCGCCCCGCACCGCCCGCCCGGCCACGCCCGGGGCGCGGGTGTCGACGTACCACAGGGCGCAGCCCCAGCTCTCCAGCTGGCGCAGCAGCAGGGTGGGGTCGGCGGCGTCGGCGTCGGTGAACAGCACGTCGCGGACGCCGTTCTGGATGACCGCGCGCTGCACCTCCTCGATGGTGCGCAGCACCGGCACCCCGACCGGTTCGGGCACCGGCTGGAACTGCGGCACCACCACCCCGACCGGGCGGATCCCGCCGCTCGGGCGGCGTCCGAGCGCCGCGGTCAGCCGCAGCGCGCCCGCCGGGCCCACCACGAGGGCGGGGCGGGGCGCGCGGGCGGCGCGCCACCGGCGCAGCGCGTACGCGGCGGAGCGCCCGGCCGTGCTCGCCCCCGTCTGTACGGCGCAGGAGGCGGCCAGCACCGGCAGCGCGAGCGCGGGACCCGGGAGCACGGCCGCCAGCACGCACCACGCCACGGCCGCCCGGAACGCGAGCGCGGGCACCTCCTCCAGGGCGCCGCGCGCGGCGGCGAGGGCGCCCGGCCGGTACAGCCCGGCGTGCCCGTGCAGGACAAGCACGCCCAGGACCAGCGCGGCGGTGGCCGTCCGCGCCTGCTCCGCGCCGCCCGCCGCCGCCCCGAGCAGGACCGCGCAGCCGTCCACGGCCATCAGGGCGGTGTCCGTACGCGGCCGCGGCGCGCGCCGCACCGGCAGCGGCGGCGGCACGGGCGTCCGGCCGGGCGCCGCCACCGTCGAGACGGATCCCGCCGCGGCCGCGCCGCCCCGGCGCGGACCCGCCGGGGAAGGAACGCCCCCTTTGGGGGAGGGAACGGTGTTGTCCGCAGTCACTTGAAGGTGGGTTCCCTGCACTCGGAGCGCCGGGCGCCGGTCAGTTCGCGGTAGAGGTCCGCGATCGCTTCCGCCGTCCGGCGCACATCGTGGGTGGTGGTCACGTGCTGGTGGCCCTGGTGGCCCAGGGTGTCGCGCAGCGGCGCGTCGCGGAGCAGAGCGCCGACGGCCCGGGCCAGCGCCCGCGGGCTGTCCGGCGGGACGAGGCAGAGCGGGGCGTGCCCGGGCGGCAGGCTCTGGGACGAGCCGCCCACATCAGTAACGACGACGGGTTTCTGGCAGGCCATCGCCTCCAGGGGTGCCAGTGCCATGCCCTCCCAGCGCGAGGGCAGCACCACGACGTCGGCGGCCCGGTACCAGCCGGTGGGGTCCTCGACCGCCCCGGCGAACAGGACGGACGCGGGCGCCGCCGCGCGCAGGGCCGCCTCGTCGGGGCCCTCGCCCACCAGGGCGAGGCGGGCGGCGGGCAGTTCGCCCGACAGCTCCCGCCAGGCCTCCAGCAGCACGTCCTGGCCCTTCTGCCGGCACAGCCGCCCCACGCACACCACCAGGGGCGCGTGCGCGTCCACGTCCCGCAGGGCGGCCAGCGGGGCGCGTACGTCCTCGCCGGGCGCGGGCGGGCGGTGGCGGGTGAGGTCGACGCCGTTGGGGACGACCACCGAGGGCCCGCGCACCCCGGCCCGCTCGCCGGTGTGCAGTTCGCCCTCGCTGACGCACACCAGGCGCGCGGTCCAGCGCACCGCCGCCCGCTCCCAGGCGCGCGAGGCGAGCGCGAGGGGGCCGGTGACGGCCTCGAACGACCAGGCGTGCGGCTGGAAGACGGTCGGCACCCGGCCGCGCACCGCGAGCCGCGCCGCCACCCCGGCCTTGGCACTGTGCGCGTGCACGACGTCGGGCCGGAGCCGGCGGACGAGGCGCGCGGCCCGTACGGTCTCGCCGCGCAGGCCGGGCCCGGGGGAGCGGGTCGCCTCCCAGGTGTACGTGTCGGCGCCGAGCCGGGCCGCCTCCGCGCCCAGGCGCCCGCCCGGACAGGCCACCGACACCCGCATCCCGCCCCGCAGCTGATGGCGCACCAGGTCGGCGACGACCCGGGCCACCCCGCCGTCGACGGGCTGCACCAGGTGCAGGACGTGCGGGACGTGCGGGGGGCGCGGGGAATGCGGGAGGTGCGGCGCGGGCCGGGTTTCCGGTCCGGTGTCGGGGAATTGCGGCTGCACGCGAGGTCACTCCGCCCATGGGAAGGTATTCGTATAAGCGGCCCGCCGAACGGGTGTCTATCCCCCGGGTCGGCCACTCAATTCCGCATTGCTGAGCCGGATGGCCGAGCCTCCGGCGCACTGCTGTTTCACGTGGGCAATGGGTGGGCAGCAACTGTAGCCGCATTTGCCGCCGGGGATCGTCATGAATGTGTTTCGGAGTGTCCCATCGGGTGATCATCCGTATCCCGTCGTCAACCGTCTCGTTGAGGGAAGTGCCTCATCTTTGCCCTGAAAGGAAAAAGTGATGAAGCGAATTGTCAAGTCCGTGGCGATGGCGGGCACGAGTGCCGCCGTCGTGGCTCTCGGCGCCGGTGTCTCGTCCGCCGACAGCCACGCGTCGGGTCAGGCGCACAACTCCCCGGGCGTCCTGTCCGGCAACCTGATCCAGGTGCCGGTGCACGTGCCGGTGAACTTCTGCGGCAACACCGTCAACGTGATCGCGCTGCTGAACCCCGCCTTCGGCAACGAGTGCAAGAACGACTGAGTTCACCCAGTCGGGCCACAACTCGGGGCCTTTGACCTGCGTTGACAGACAGGCCGGGCGACAACGCCCGGCCACCGTCCCCCATCAAGAGGAGCGCTTCTTCATGTCGCGTACCGCCAAGGCTCTCGCCCTCTCCGCCGCTGCCGCCGCGGCCGTCGCCGGCGGTGCCGGTGTCGCCGCCGCCGACGCCCACGCGGGAGGCGTGGCGACCAACTCCCCGGGCGTCCTGTCCGGCAACCTCCTCCAGGTGCCGGTGCACGTGCCGATCAACCTCTGCGGCAACAGCATCGACATCATCGGGCTGCTGAACCCGGCGTTCGGCATCGAGTGCAAGAACGACTGACGCACCCTCGCGTCGCCTCAGCACGGCCGGGCCGTGTGCGGACCGCCCTCCCCCGCGGGGAAAGGGCGGTTTCGCCGTTTTCGGGGACCTGGCCCCAGGGGTGGGGGCTCGGTGGCTACAGGATGCTGATACGAGGATCCTTCCGGTAAGGGCGCCACTGCGGCCCCTTCGTACGAGTGGTCCGGCAACGTTTTCCGGATTGCTGGGTTTCCCTCGGGCCGGGGGGTCGTTAGCCAAGGGGAAGCGCGTGCCACTTCCCCATGGTGCAAAGGCGTACACGCCATCGGTAAACCGCGACGAAATGTCGCCACCGGAAGGACATGATGATGAAGTCGATGAAGGTCGCCGCGGTCGTAGCCGGTTCGCTGGCGGTGGTGGGGTCCGCGGGCTCGGCGTTCGCGGCCGGCGGCATGGGCGGCAGCCCGGTCCCCACCAGCCTCAACGGCGGTGTGGAGACGCTGGCGAACGAGGCCCTGACCAACCCCGCGCCGCCGACGGTCGTCCAGACCGACGCCCTCGACCCGCAGAGCAAGGACTCCCTGTTCCACACGGTCTCCCAGGCCACGGGCAGCGCGAACAAGACCAATGGCATCGGCCCGGGGGCCCTTCTCGGCGGCCTTCCGATCCCCCACTGACGAAAGCGGAAAGCGGCGCATTTCCCTCGCGAGAACACGAGGCGGTATTTCGCCGTATTGGGGGCGAATTGCGGAATTTCGGTGGCGGGAATCCTGGGAGCGCGGACGGTCCCGGTGCCCGGGGGTGGGGACCCGGACGGGGCCGAAGGCGCGGGGCCGGGCCGGAAGGGGCGGCGGCCGGGCGTCCGGGCCGGAGCGCGGCGCAATCCGATTCGCCCTAACGAGTGGCCTTTGTTCCTGGTGTCTCCCTCATGTCGCTAGAGTCCCGGCATGACCTCAGCTACCAGTGCCGCAAGCCCTGCCAGGACCGCCCAGTTGGGCACGCTCTCCCTGCTCGCGTGGAGTGGCCCGCACTTCGAGGAGGACCGCGACGTGGCCTTTCTCCTGGTGTACCCGCTCGGTGACGGCGAGGGCGGTGCCGAGGGCGCCGAGGCGGCCGTCCGGGAACTGCTTGAGGAGATCGGCATGCCGGCCGGGACCGTCCACGACGCCGCCCAGGGGGCGCGGCTGCCGCTGACGCTCCTGCTGGAGGGCGGCCAGGTGACCCTGACGCTGCCTCAGCTTCGCGTCCAGTGCGTCACGCCCCCCGAATGGATGGAGGCCGCCAGGGCCGAGGGCGCCGCGCACTTCATCTTCACCACCCGCGCCTGGCCCGAGGCGGTGCCGGGCACCCGGCTCACCGAGGAGGCGATGCGGGCCTTCGTCGGTGACGAGCGGACGCTCACCGGTGCGGGGCACTGTGTTCTGCCGGTCAGCCGCCTGCGCGGGTAGTCGCCGGCCGGCCCCCGGGGCAGGGGAGCGTACGGAAACGGCGTGTGCCGCGGACGGGAGGTCCGCGGCACACGCCGTTCTCATGTGCCGACCGGCCGGGAGCTAGAGCAGCCACCCCAGCACACCGAGGAGACCCTCGTGGTGCCGGTAGTCGTTACGGCCGTCGTGGTCGTAACGACCGTCGTGGTCGTAACGGCCGTGGTGGTCGTCGCGGCCCTCGTGGCCGTAGCTGCCACCGTTGTCGTAGCGGCCGTGGTCCCGGTGGTCCTTGTCGTTGCAGTGGTCGCCGTACCCGCACGAGAGTGCCGCCGATGCCGGGGTACGGGCCGTCTGGGGCGCTGCCTGGGCGGCGCCTGCGACCGGGAGGATCGCCACGGCGGACAGGGCGGCGACTACAGCTATCTGACGAAACGTCATTTTCGGTGCTCCTGAGGTGGTGAACACGGACACCTAGGACGCTAATCCGATCATGAGCACTTGTCGCGCTGAGCGAGCGCGCGGCTACTGCAAGTGAGTGTCGGGGGCTGTCGGACCGTCAGCCGGCCACCGGCCGGGCCGCTCGGACGCGAGGCCGCCGGGTGCCGGGCTGTCAGGTGCCGGGCCGTCAGAAGGGGCCGCAGCTGTCAGAAGGGGCCTCGCCGGGCACGCGTCCGGGCCGCGCGCCATCCGGGGGAGGGGGGGGCTCGTCGCCCGCCGCGACCGGGTAAAAGACCAAGGCCCCGGAAGTGTGATGACTTCCGGGACCCCGGCAGGCGTTCATTCTCCTCTGCCCTACCCGCTCCAACGACCGGCCGCCCCGGACGTCACGGCCGATCACCGGATCCGACGCCAATTGATCAATCTCGACCGGAACGGTTTCCGGCCGGTCTCGTTGTCCCGAATGCCCCCTTGTGAACGATCAGCCCCGGCCCGTACGCACCTGGTCGGCCCCCGGGCAGAACGGAGACCCTGTGATCACCGAAGACCCGGTACCGAGGCGCCGCGCCGGCCTGTTCCGGCCCCGCCGCCCGTACGGGACCGCCCCCGCCTCCAGCCGCCGCAACGTGCTGCGCGGACTGTTCACCCTGACGGTCGTCGGCTTCACCGGCGGCACCCTCGCCCGGATCGACGCCGCCGAGCGCAGCGGAGCCGGCCCGGCCGATCCGGCCGACCTGTGGACCGGCACCGACGACAAGGGGGCCCAGGACAGTGGTCTGCCCGCCGCCTTCGACGAGAACTACCGGGGCCGGCGCATCCAGGGCCGCACCGTCCTCGCCGACATGCACGCGCAGACGACCGCCGCGGCGACCGGCCGCCTGCCCGAGCGCCCGCCCGGCACCCTCGCGGTGCTCCCGCACGCCGGTCCGGGCGGCACCAGCGCCGCCGGGGCGGGGTTCGAGGCGCTCATCGACGGCCGCCGGCTGCATCTGATGCGCCGCGCGGACGGCACGTACATCAGCGCCATGGACCACTACACCTCGTACGCCACGCCGCTGGAGGCCGTCCGCGCGGCCGTCGACGCCCTGGGGCCCGCCCGCCTGGCCGAGATCCCGCTCCACGGCAAGTGACCCCGCACCCGACAGGCCAGGTGAGACAACCCGCATGGTGTACATCCGCAAGAACCAGAAGAACCTCACGAAGGCCGAGAAGCGGGCCTTCGTCAACGCCGTCCTGGAGCTCAAGCGCCGGGGCCGGTACGACCGGTTCGTGCGCACGCACATCGAGTACTTCGTCGGCGACGGGGACGAGGGCCTGCGCGTCGCCCACATGGCGCCGTCCTTCCTGCCCTGGCACCGCCGCTTCCTGCTGGACTTCGAGAACGAACTGCGCAAGGTCAACCCGAAGGTGACGGTCCCGTACTGGGACTGGACGCGCGACAACTCGCCCTCGTCGTCGCTGTGGGCCGAGGACTTCATGGGCGGCACCGGGCGCGGTGAGGACCTCCAGGTGACGACCGGGCCCTTCGCCCACCGGCACGGCAACTGGACGATCGAGACCGCGGTGACCGAGGACCCCTTCCTCACCCGCGACCTCGCCAACGCCCACGGGCGCGGCGGCCGGATGGACCTGCCGCCGCGCGAGGACCTCAACCGGGCGCTCGCCGACTCCGTCTACGACGTCGCGCCGTGGAACTCGCTCAGCCCCACCGGTTTCCGCAACAAGATGGAGGGCTGGACGGACGGCAAGCGCACCGACACCATGCGCACCCACAACCGGGTCCACCGCTGGATCGGCGGCACCATGATCGGCGGCGGGGCCGTCAACGACCCGGTGTTCTGGCTCCACCACGCCTTCGTCGACCTCATCTGGTCCCGCTGGCAGGCCCGCCACCCCAAGTCGGGCTACCGGCCCGCCCGGCCGCCGGGCCGCGACGACCCCCAGCGCGGGCGGGTGGCCGCCCTCAACGAGCGGATGCCCCCGTGGCACACCACCCCGGCGGCGCTCCTGGACCACAGCAAGATCTACAAGTACGCCGACTGAGGCAGGAGCTACAAGTACGCCGACTGAGGCTCGGGCGGCGCCCGCCGCGCGCGGTGGACACACGGACGGCCCCCGGGAGAACCCGGGGGCCGTCCGCTCATGGGCCGAGCCGTCGAGGACGGCCCGGCTCAGTGCCCGTAGCTGCCGCCGTGGTGGTCGCCGTGGTGGCCGCTCTGGTTCTCGCAGTGGTTGCCGAACACCGGGTTCAGCAGGCCGATCACGTTGATGGTGTTGCCGCACAGGTTGACCGGCACGTGGATCGGGACCTGGAGCAGGTTGCCGGACAGCACACCCGGGGAGTTCGACGCTTCGCCGTGCGCCCCCGCGTCGGCCGTGGCCATGCCGGCACCGCTCAGCGCCACCGCGCCCGTTCCGGCGAGGACGGCGACGGTCTTCGCGATACGAGACATCAAGTTCTCCTTGTTTGTTCCAACGCTTCAGGGCTCCCGAGGGCCGTCGGCCACCGCAAAGCCGCAGTTGTCATGGCTAAACGCGCCCGGCGTGCAGAAGTAACGGAGGTTTACTGCGTCTGCTGATGCCGGGCCACGCGCCGGCCCAGCGCCACCACGGCTCCACCGGTGATCAGCAGGGTGCCGCCGGCCGCCCCGAGGAAGAGCGGAAGCCGGTCACTGCCGGTGTGCGCCATCTGCGGAGGCGTGGTGGGGGGCGGCGTGCCGGGCCGCGGGGGCGTGTCCTGGTGCGGCGGCTGTCCCTGCTGCTGGGGCGTGTCCTGCTCCGGGGGCCCGCCGTGCTGCGGCGGCCTGTCGTCACCCGTGGGGGTGTAGTGGCCGGGAGGCGGGGTGTGGACGGGGGAGGGGTGCGTGGGCGGGGTGGGGGCGGGCTTGGGGTGGTGCGGGGGGTGATGCGGCGGGTGATGCGGGTGGGGGTGGGAGGGGCGCGGGCGGGGGGTGTCGCCGCCGTGCTCCTGCCCCTGCTGCTCCTCGCCGTAGTCGCCTCGGTGGGGGGTGCCGGGGCCGGTGCTGGGGTGGTGGCCGGTGCTGTGCCCGTGGTCGGGTGTCTGCCCGTGTCCGTGGTCGTATCCGTGCCCGTGGTCGTGGTCGTGGTCGTGGTCGTGACCGGGGCGGCCGTATGCGTCGTGGTTGTCGCGGTCGCCGCGGTGCCCGCCGTCGTCACGGCCCTGGTGGGACTGATGGCTCTGGTGGGCGTGGTGGCCGTAACCGCCGCTCTCACGGTCGTCGCGGTCGTCGCGGGGACCCGAGGCGGAGTCAACGGTGGTGTCGCCCGTACGGTCGCCCTGCCGCGCGGCCGACGGGGCCGCCGTGCCCTGCTGTGCCGAGGCGCGCTCCCCGGCCGGATCGCCTGGGGCGGCGGCCGCGCTGTAGGCCGTACCCAGGGTCGTGACCAGGCCCGCCACCACGGCGGCCCGGGCGACGGAACCAGAGATGTTGTGCATGCCGGACAAACCCTTCGACAGGAATGCGGAGAGAAGACCAGATCGTCATAGGAATACTCCGGGCATCACCGGAAGGGCCGTATCCGTGGGCGTGTCCGTACCGGATGGGCGTGCGGCAACCCGTCTAGCGCAAGTCGGATGATCTGTTCGGGTGTGCGGGGTGTGCGGGACGCACGGGATGTGCCGGGTTCACGGGGTCAGCGCGTCGCGCGGCTCTCCTCGGCCGTGAAGGCGCAGCGCTGGGCCCGTACGCGGTTGTCGAAGTTGGAGTGCCCCAGCTCGGGCACCCCCACGGCCCGCAGGGCGAGCGGGCGGCTCAGCAGTTCGCGCAGCAGGGCCTTGATCTCGACGCGGGCCAGATGGGCGCCGAGGCAGTAGTGCGGGCCGCCGCCCCCGTACCCGAGGTGCGGGTTGGGCTTGCGGGTGATGTCGAAGACGTCCGGGCGGTCGAAGACGGCCTCGTCGCGGTTGGCGGAGGCGTACAGCAGCATCACCCGGTCGCCGGGGACGAACGCCTGCCCGCCCAGGACGTGAGGGCGCGTCACATGGCGGCGGAACTGGATGATGGGGGTGGAGAAGCGGACGATCTCCTCCACGGCCCCGTCCGCGTAGCGCTCGAAGTCGCCGGTGAGCAGTTCGCGCTGCTCGGGGTGGTCGGTGAGCAGGGCGAGCGCGTGGGCGATGGCGTTACGGGTGGTCTCCACGCCCGCGACCATGAGCAGCGAGAAGAACGAGCCCAGCTGACGGGTGCTCAGGCCCTGTCCGTCCACGTCGGCGGCGACCAGGGCGGAGATGAGGTCCCCGGTGGGCCGTCGGCGCCGCTCGCGGCCGAGTGCCGCGACGGTCAGCTGCATCCGGGCCAGCGCCCGCAGCCCGCGCCCGGGCACCCGGACACGGGCCCGCAGCGTACGGGCGACACCGGCGTTCTCGGAGGCCCGGTCGACCTGGCGGGCGATCTCGACGCGGCCCGGCTCGGGCACGCCGAGCATGTCGCAGATGACCTCGAAGGCCATGCGCGAGGCGGCGGCCGAGACGAACTCGTCGGCCCCGGTGGCCACCAGGTCGTCGACGATACGGGCGGCGAGCTCGCGGATGCCGTGCTCGGCGTCGGCCAGGACGCGAGGGGTGAAGGCGCGCGAGACGACCCGGCGCAACTGGGCGTGGCGCGGCCCGTCCAGGTTGACCATGGAGTCCCCGAACACCGCGCGTACCCAGCGGGGCGGCTCGGGCGCGGTGGCCCCGGGGGCGCTGGCGAACACCTCGGCCTGCCGGCTGGCCCCGACGACGTCGGCGTGGCGCACCAGGGCGTAGAACCCGCGCTCGGGCCGCCCACGGCCGGCGGCCCGCTCGACGAAGTAGGCGGGCCGCTCCAACTGCCTCAGCCGGGCGAAGGCTTCCAGGCGGTGCTCGCGGGGGAGCGCCCAGAACGCGGGGTCCGCGAGATCGCACCCGGCCCCGCCCTTACGGTCCGCGCTGTCCCTGTCAACGGACAATGTCCCACCCGCCATGAAAGTCGCACAAAAGGAAAGTCCGCCCTCGGGAGGAATTCCCGGGGGCGGAGGAAGGCAGGGGCGCGTCTCGTCACACACTGCCCGGGTCCGGTCAGCTCGTCAGCTCGTCAGCTCGCGCCCGGCTTCGACGGCGTCGCTGCCGGCCTTGACCGCCTTCTTGGCGGCGTTCACCCGCTTGTCCAGATTGCGCCCGACCACCCCTTCGGTCACCGGCTTCACCTGCCGCCCGGCGGCGCTGGCCGTGAGCGCGGCACCGCTGATGGTCCGGCCGATGTCGAGCGCCTGAGCGGAAGGCGCCATTGCGGCCACCAACGCCGACCCTGCGATCGCGGTACTGAGAACTCGACTGACATTCATGTCCGTATCAACGCGATAACCGGGAAGAGGGCACGCCCGCGGCGGGGAAGAAGGCACGCCCGCGGGACGGCCGCCCAATTCCCGGGCCTTTACGCGCGGGTGGGATCCGCGTCGGTTTGCGCGGGGCTGCCGACAGTGATCTCCAGACCCGTGGGCGTCACCCGGACGGATACGGAGGTGAGGTCCTCGATCGTGAGGTCCGCGTCGAGTTCGTGGGCCGGGTGGGTCCTGGTCAGGGCGATCGTCGTCATTCCGGCCGCCCGGCCCGAGGCCAGGCCGGCGGGGGCGTCCTCGACGACCACGCAGCGGGCCGGGTCGACGCCCAGGCGTTCGGCCGCCAGGAGGAACGGCTCGGGGTGGGGCTTGTGGTGGGTGATGTCGTCGACCGTGACCAGGTGGCGGGGGTGGATGCCGACCCCGCCGAGGCGGGCCTCGGCCACCCGGCGCGTGCCGGACGTCACCACCGCCCAGCGGTCCGGGGGGAGCTGGGCGAGGAGGGCGGGCGCGCCGGGGACGGGCTCGACGCCGCCCGCCAGCGCGTCGGCGACCTCCGCGTCCTGCAGACGGGCCACGGCCCGTGCGACCTGATCGGCCGGAAGCAGCTCGGCCACGATCGCGGCGGCCGGGCGGCCGTGCACCTCGACGCGGGCGACGTCCTGGAGCGTCATGCCGTACGAGGCGGCCCAGCCGGTCCACGCCCGTACGACCGAACGCATGCTGGAGACGAGGGTCTCGTCGCTGTCGAAGAGGAGGGCGTCGGCCGAGAGATGCATGATCGGTGAGCCTAGCCGGGGCGGTGGGGCGGTGGGGCGGGACGGCTCCGGGGCCGTCCCGCTGTCCCGCTGTCCCGCTGTCCCGCCGTGCGCCGGGTGCCGTGTGCCGGCCAGTGGCGTGTGCAGCCCGTTGCCGTGTGCGGCCAGTTGGCGCGTTGGCCATGTGGCGTGTGGGGTCAGGTGGCGTGTGCGCAGCCCCCCCGCGAGCCCAGCCGCCCCGCACCCTCAGGCGTCCGCCACCGCGATCTCCAGCTCCCGCAGACGGTCCGGCTCCGCCACGACGTCGATCTCGCTGATCATCCCGTCCACGACCGTGAAGCGGAGCACCACGCGCAGGCGGCCGAAGGGGGCCATGGCGAGGCCGGCGGCCCCGTCGATCAGGGCAACCCCGGTGAAGCGGGCGCGGCCCACCGCCGCCATCGCCGCCTTGGCGACGGTGACCGCGCCGCCCAGGAAGATGGGCTCGGCACTGGGCACGACCGCCTTGTCGGCGCGCAGGACCACGTCGGGGTGGAGCAGGGTGACCAGGGCCTCGAAGTCGCCGTCGCGGGTGGCGGCGAGGAAGGCCTCGGCGAGCCGGCGTCCGCGCGAGGGGTCCGGGCCGGGCGCGGGCGTGGCACCCCGGGCGCGGCGGCGGGCGCGGCTGGCGAGCTGGCGGGCGGCGGCCGGGGTCCGCTCGATCATCGGGCCGATCTCGTCGAACGGTACGGCGAACATGTCGTGCAGGACGAAGGCGAGGCGCTCCGCCGGGGAGAGCGTGTCGAGGACGACGAGCAGCGCGTGCCCGACGGAGTCGGCCATCACCGCTTCCCGCTCGGGGTCGGGGCGGCTCGTGTCGTCGGGGGCGCCGGTGGGAGCGCCGGGGCCGAACTCCGCGTCGGGTCCGGCCGCCTCCAGCGGGTCCTCGCCCCGGGTGCGGCGGGTGCGGAGCATGTTCAGGCACACCCGCGCCACGACCGTGGTCAGCCAGCCGCCGAGGTTCTCGACCTCGGCGATGTCGGCGCGGCTCGCGCGCAGCCAGGCGTCCTGGAGGGCGTCCTCGGCCTCGCTGAGGGAGCCGAGCATGCGGTAGGCGACCGCGCGCAGATGGGAACGGTCCTGCTCGAAGCGCTCGGTCAGCGCCTGGGTCTGCGCCGGTGTCGGTGCGTGGGGCTGTGTCTGGGGCTGCGCCTCGGTCTGTGGCTGCGCCCGTACCGGAGCCGGTGCCTGCGTCTGTGTAGATGCCGGAGCCGGTGCCTGCGTCTGTGCAGATGCCGGAGCCGGTGCCTGCGTCGGTATCTGCGCCTGTGCCTCCGCCCCCGGTTCGTTCCGGCTGTCGCTGTGCGTCTCGTGCTGCTCGTCCATCGGCCGCATTCCTCCGGTCCCCCTCGCCCGCGCGCGGTGTGTCAGAGAAGTAGATCACCGTGGACCTGCTCATCTACCCGGGGGAGTCCAACGAACCGAGGAGCAGCAGGGATGACGTCAACGATCCTGGTCACCGGTGGCACGGGCACGCTCGGCGGTCACGTCGTGCCGCGCCTGCTGGACGCGGGGCACCGCGTGCGCGTCCTCAGCCGCCACGACCGCGCGGACGCCGACCGCGCGGACGCCGACCGCGCGGACGCCGACGGCGTCGAGTACGTCGCCACCGACCTGCTGCGGCCCGAGGGCATCGACCTCGCCGTCGAGGGCGCCGACATCGTGCTGCACCTGGCCGGCGGCCCCAAGGGCGACGACGAGGCCACCCGCAACCTGGCCGGCGCCGCCTCACGGGCCGGGGTCCGCCACCTCGTGTACATCTCGGTCATCGGCGCGGACCGCGTCCCGCTGGGCTGGTTCGGTACGAAGAGGGACGCCGAACAGGCGGTGCGGACGTCGGGCATCCCGTGGACGGCCCTGCGCGCGGCCCAGTTCCACGACCTGATCCTGCTGATGTGCCGCAAAATGGCCCGGTTGCCGGTCGTCCCCGTTCCGGCGGGCCTGCGCTTCCAGCCGGTCGACGCGCGCGATGTGGCGGACCGGCTGGTGCAGTTGACCCTCGGGGACCCGACCGGGCAGGCGCCGGACCTGGCGGGGCCGAAGGTGTACGAGATGGGGGACCTGATCCGTACGTACCTCCAAGCCCGCGACACGCGCCGGCTGCTGGTCCCGGTGCCCCTGCCGGGCAAGGCGGGGCGCGCCTACCGGGCGGGCGACAACCTCTCCCTGGACGGCACCGCCGTGCTGGGCGAGCGCACCTGGGAGGACTTCCTCGCCGAACGACTGGGCTAGTCCCTATCCCTCCGCCCCATGCGGAAAACGCATCACCGGTTGGTAGGGTGGGGCGTATGGGACTGGGGTTGGAGGAGTCGCTGCGGCTGACGGTCGCGGCGCTGATGCAGGCGACGGGCCAGTCGCAACGGGATCTGGCCGAGGTACTGGGCCTGACGCAGACCCAGGTGTCGCGCCGTCAGGCGGGCACCACCGCGTGGAGCCTGCGCGACTGCGACGTACTGGCCGCGCACTATGGGATCGGCCCGCTGGACCTGCTGGCCGGCCCGACCCGGGCGTGCGAGGCGCTGCCGGCCGGGACGCGGCGCGGCGGCGGCAGGAGCGGGCGGAACGCGAACGCGAACGTGAACGTGAAGGTGAACGTGAGGGACGGGGTGGCGGGACGGTGAGCGACTTCGACGCGATCGACTCGCTGCTCGCCTCGGTCGGGCCCGAGGCCGCGCTCGTGCCGCCCGAGGAGCGCCTGCGGCTGCGCGAGGCGGCGCGCTTGTCGAAGGCGCAGGTCGCCCGTGCGCTCGGGGTCAGCCCGTCGACGGTGACGGGCTGGGAGACCGGCCGCGACCCGTCGGGCGAGGTGCGCACGCGGTACGCGTATCTGCTGGAGGGGCTGCGGGAGCGGCTGGAGGAGTACGGACAGGAGCAGTCCGAGACGGAGGCGGAGGCGGAAGCCGTGCCTGCGGGTGAGGGCGGGGGCGGCGACGCTTCGGGCGGGCTGGGCGGTGCCGAGGGCATGGAGGGCACGGAAGTAGCTGAGGCCGCCGAGGACATCGAGGACATCGAGGACATCGAGGACGTCGAGCAGCTCGTCGTGCCCGAGCCGTGCGTGCTGTGCGGGCGTCCGGCCCGGCAGCGGGTGGCGGGGTTCGCGCAGCACCTGGATCCGGGGGAGTGCGGGGAGGCGGTGTCCGGGGGCGCTAAGGGTGTGGCGGCTCCGGACGCGCAGGCTCCCGTGGTTCCGCACGGGCAGGGTGCGGCGGCTCCGGGCATGCCGGCTCCCGTGGCTCCGGACGCGCGTGCTGCGGCGGCTTCGGGTGCGGGGGCTGCGGCCGCTCCGGGTGTGCGGGCTCCGGTGGCCGAGCCGGTTCCCGCAGGCCCGGCGGCGGCGACGGCCCAGCCCGCTTCCTCTCGTACGCGTACCCCTGCTCGTAAGGAGAACGGCAGCGCCGCCTCCACCCCGCCCCCCGCACCCCGCACGAACCGGCAACCGGATGCTTCCGCGTCCGCCGAGCGCCCCAAGTCCCCCCAGTCGCAGTCCCAGTCCCCCAAGCCCCCCACCCGCCGGGCCTTCCAGGCCGCCCGTCCCGAACCCTCGGACCTGGTCGTGCAGGCCGTGCGCGCGGCGCTCGCCGAGCACCGGGGCGATGTGGACGCGGCGACGGCCGCGCTGGTCAAGCGGGCGATCCCGGACGCGATGCGGCTGCTGGACGAGACGCGCAAGGGCGCCCGTTACGACATCATCGCCCACCCGTGGATCCCGGACGTGCTGCGCAAGCAGACGGCGAAGGGCGCCGACCAGATCTGGGAGGCGCGCCCCAAGTGGACGCGGCACGCGCTGCCCCCGGGTGAGCACGAGGTGACGGCGCTGGACATCAACGGCGCGTACCTCTCCGCGCTGAAGACCCATCTGCCGCTGGGGCAGCTGGAACATTCCACGGGCTTCGCGCACGACCGGCGCCGGGCGGGCGTGCATCTGATCACGCCGCCGGTGTGGGAGCACGAGGACGTCCTGCCCAACCCGATCGGCAACCGCGACGAGCCGGGCCCGCTGTGGGTGACCGAGCCGACCCTGCGGCTGTTGCAGCGCCTGTCGGGACCGCGTTACGGGTTGTGCGAACCTCCCGAGATCCACGAGTCGTTCACGTCCGGGGCGACGGAGAACCTGCTGGAGAAGTTCCGTATCGCCCTCAAGGACGCGCGGGACGCGGCGCTCGCGGACGGGGACGAGGTGACACTGGAGTACGTGAAGGCGATGTACTCCAAGTTCGTCTCCACGATGGGCGAGTCCAACTACAACAGGGAGCTGTACCGTCCGGACTGGATGCACATCATCCGCTCCCAGGCGTTCGCCAACCTCTGGATGAAGGCGTACAAGGCGCACGACGAGGGGCTGACGGTGGTACGGGCGATGGGCACCGACGAGCTCCATGTGATCGGCGACTGGCGTGCGGTGTTCGCGGAGGGCCGGGGCGTGACGGAGGTCAAGGTCAAGGACACGTACACGGCGGGCGACCCGGCCGACCAGGGCGAGCGGGCCGAGCAGGGCGAGCGGGCCGAGCAGGGCGAGCGGGCCGAGCAGGGCGAGGAGGGCTGAAGTGCCGGAGCACAGTCAGGAGTTCGGCAAGTACGGGGCGCGCGGCGTCAAGGGCAGCGAGGCGGTGTCCCGGGTCCTGGACTCCCTCGCGGGCGGCATCGCGACGCCGGTGACGGTCAAGCGCGGCCTGATGGCGCGGCTGCACTACCTGACGCGTACGCCGCACGCGTGGGCTGCGGCGCGGGAGGCGGGCCTGACCGTCACCGACCGTACGGTCAAGGCCTGGCTGGCGGGCCGACGCACCCCCACGGCGGCGAACCTGGAGCGCATCGACCGCGCGTACTGGACGGTCCGCCGCCACAACGTGGCCCGCCACCTGCTGCGCCGCCTCAACGCGGCGGGCGGCACCCGCGTGGAGCTCCACCCCCTCAACCAGTCCCAGGTCCCGCGCCCGCGCCAGCGGATGGTGGAGTACCGCACGATGAACGTCCGCCGCTGGGACCGCATCGTGGCGGCCTGGGCCGAGGCGGACGCGGAGGCGCTGGACGGGGCGTGGACGGACGTCATCGAGGACCTGGGGTCGCAGTGGGGGCAGTACGAGTATGTGACGAATGTGGGGTTCGCGGCGTAAGGGGGCAGGGGGTGGTGCCCGGGTCGGCGCAGGGAGTCACGGGGTGGTGCCTCGGGTCGGCCCGGGCGCGGGCCCGGGGAGTCACGGGGTGATGCCCGGGGCTGGCCGGGGCGCGGGCGCGGTGTGCTCGTGGACCGGCCCCGGCGGGCTCGGCGTCCCCCCGAGCCTGTCCTGCCCGAGGTCGGTGACGGCGTCGACCGTGCATACGGTGCCCACGGCCCCGGGCGGGAGGGCCCAGTGCGGGCCGGGCCGCGCGGTCAGGTCCGGGCGGGGCACGCCCAGCCAGGTCCCGGGCCCCAGGCACTCGGCGCCGGGCACCTGCCAGTGGCTGTGTGTGCCCGGCGGGACGAGGGCGTAGTACCAGACGCCGACGCCGTACGCGTCGTGGATGACGGCCCCGTCCCCCAGCGCCCGGGCGAGGAAGGCGGCCACGGCGTCCGGGTCCTCGCTCCCGGCGGCCGCGTGGACGACCGCGGCGGGCAGGCGGACCGCGTCGAACCGCACCCCCGTCGGCACCAGGGCGATGCCCACGTCGAACTCCCGCCGGGCCTGGGCGGGTACGGGGTGCGCGGAGGCGAGCCACTCGGTGACGGCCCGGCGGGTCGGGTTCAGCACGGCGCGCTCACCCCGGCCTCGCTCGCCCCGGCACAGCCGCGGTGCGCGTAGCTGGAGCGGGCACCGCCGGTGCCGTCGGCGACGAACAGCCGAACGACGGTGTCGGCCCCCGGCTCGTGGCAGACCTCGCAGGGGCGGTACTGGGCCGGGTCGCCGGGCTCGTGGGGAGGGGCGGGTGCGCCAGCCGCGGCGCCGGCGATGACGGAGCGGCGATCAAGCCCGCCGCCGGTGTGGTGGCGGTCCACCACCGGCCCGGTTCGGGGACAGTTCTTGGAATCGGCCATGACGGGACCGTAAGCGCGGTATACCGGGGGGAGGCCACAGGCATCCTGTGGGTTCTCGCTCCGGACCGGAGATTTGCATGAGTGAGTCCATGAGCGGCTTCCAGTTCGGCCGTCGGGTCGCGTATTGGCGGGGCCGGCGTCGTATGACGCAGGCGCACTTCGCCGCGTTGATGGGGAAATCCCTACGATGGGTGGAAGAGTTGGAGGCCGGGCGGGTCCAGGCGAATCCTCAGCTGTCGGTGATGCTTCTCGCGGCGTCCAAGCTCGGGATCACTGTGGACAGGCTGCTCGGTGACGAAACCGTGGGGTGCGCTGGGCAGAACGAACTCGACGCGGTACGGGCCGCCTTGCACCGGCACGATGTCATCACCGGGGCACGGGGCGACTGTGACCACGAACCGGTGCCGGTCGCGTTGTTGAGCCGGGCACTTGTGCACGCGCGCAACGGTTTTCAGCACGGGCATTTCGCCCAGCTGGGCACGTTGCTTCCCGCGCTTCTCGTCGATGCGTCCCAGGCCGCCCATCACTATCGCGGTGACGCTCAGTTGGAGGCGTTCCGGCTGCTCTCGCTGTCCTTGGAACTCACCGAGGCAGCGTTGATCAAGTGGGGCGACACCGAAACCGCCGTGCTGGCGGGGCACCGGGCGGTCGCTGCCGCCGAGCGGTCCGAAGACGCCGTTGTCATGGCGTCCGCCGCGCGGCATCTGGCCGACGCGATGACCAACCACGGCCAGGCAGCCAAAGCGGTCGCCTTCGTCACGGCAGCCGCCGACCGGCTCCAGGACGAGCTTCTGCGGCGCGGCCCGGACGGACTGAGTGTGCTGGGGATGCTGTTCCTTAAGGCGGCGATGGCCCAGGCCGCCGCTGCCGAAGCGGATGACCGCCACTCCGCCGTGCTGGCTCGTGCGGTGCCGGACCACCTTGCCGAGGCTGCCGAGCACGCCGAACACCTCGGGCATGACGACAACAGGCTCTGGACCTCCTTCGGCCCGACGAACGTGCAGCTCTACCGGGTTGCTGCGCATGTCCAGCTCTCCGAGGGCGCCGACGCGGTGGCCGTGGCCGTGGGTATCCCGGCTGACGCCTACAACGGGCTGCCGCCGGAGCGCCGGGCGCATCTGCTGACCGATCGGGCTATGGGCGAGAAACAGGCGGGACTCGGTGAGCAGGCAGTCGCCACGTTGCTCGAGGCGGAGCGCCTGGCCCCCGAGGAAGTCCGGTGCCGACCCCGGACACGTGGGCTCGTCGAAGATCTGCGTCTGCTGGGCACCGGCAGCGCCGAGGGCCGCTTGCGCGGTCTTGCCGATCGCTGTGGACTGCCCGGGTGACCAAGACCCGGATCCTCTATCTGATCGCCTGCGCGGCGCCGCCCGCAAGGCACCTCGACATCCCCGTCCGTGCTGCCCAGCAGGCGGGCTGGGACGTCTGCGTGATCCTCACGCCGTCCGCGTACCGGTGGGCCACCGAGGACTCCCATGGGGAGATCGCAGCCCTCGAAGCACTCACTGCCCACCCTGTACGCCACCAGTACAAGCTGCCGTCGCAGGCCGATGTGCTGCCGCCACCCGACGCCCTCCTCGTCGCCCCGCTGACCTCCAACACCCTTGCCAAGTGGGCCACCGCCGTCAGTGACACCCTCGCGCTGGGGCTCATCACCGAGGGCATCGGGCTCGGCGTGCCGACCGTCGCACTGCCCCACTGGAACAGCGCCCAAGGTGCGCATCCCGCGATCCCGCGCCACATCGAGGTGCTGCGCGAGGCCGGGGTGACGGTGCTGCTGGGGGAGGGAGGCTTCATCCCCCACCGGCCCCGGCATGGCGACCTTGACACCTACCCGTGGCAAGCCGCGATCGAAGCCCTTCCCGGATAGGGGGTGCCCGGGCGCAGGCCGCCTTGCCCGGCTCACGCCACGCACGGCGGACTCCTGGGCGCGTACTCCGCGCCGCTATCGAGCCCGCATGATCGGGCCTGCGCTGCGTCTCCAGTGTCTCGACGGTGGGCCACTATTGCCGGCTCAGAAGGACAAAGGCCCGCTGGGACAGTTCGCGGGCTTCCGGCACGTGCTGGTGGCGTGCCAGCCGTACGCGCAGGTCTTCGGCGGCATCGCGGATGCGCACCGACTGGACGCCCTCGGCGCAGTCCAGGAACTCGGTCCAGGCGCTGAGGGCGCCGTCGAGATCGCCCTGCTGGAGGTGGATCTCCCCCAGGTGCCCGAGCACGGCCGCGCGGGAGCGGCGACGGTCGAGACCGTGGATTTCCAAGGCGGTGTGGAGTTGTTCTCGGGCACCGGTCAGATCGCCCATTCTGGCAAGGATGGTTCCGGAGGCGTAGGCCCAGCGGCCGATCGTGAAGTGGGAGGCCCAGGAGTCGCCGGTCGGTGTAGAGACCGTACGTTCGATGTGGGTCTGGGACGCGGAGAGCGACCTGGTGGCGAGCCGGTGGTCGCCGTTGAGAGCGGCGGCCTCGGCCAGGGTCGACTCGTAGTAGGCGATCGCCCGGGGAGCGTCGAGGTTCCGGGCGTAACTCATGCACTTCTCCGACAGGGCAAGCGCCTCCGCACGGTACTTGGGGCCGAGAGCGATGGCCTGCACGGTCAGCCCGCGCAGAGCAGTGGCCGCGAGTTCCGGCTCGCCTGATTCGTCCGCGAGACGGTAGGCATGGGCATAGTAGTGCCGGGCGAGGGCCTGATGCCCGGCGTCGTCGCCCTCGTCCTGGGCCATCCAGCCGATGAGATGGGAGAGTTGGGAGGCGGCGGCGTACAGCTGCTGCCCGGTCGCCTCGGTGTAGCGGCCGTCCAGCCAGGGACCGGCGCTGCCGGTGAGGTAGTCGATGGCGATCTTCTTGACGTGACCGCCGCCGTATTCGGCCGCGGTGTCGCCCAGAGTCCTGACCATGCGGAGGATCGCGGAGACTTCCCCGTGACCGACCCGGACGGCAGTGGGAGAGGATTCGCGCACTCGACGTGTGATGGCCTCGGGGTCCGGCACGCCGAGCAGGGACAAGGCTGCGCCGCTGGAAGTGGCAAGAAAGTCCCTGCGGTCCACGTCGCTCCTCCCGAGAGCCAGCACTGAAGCCACGGTATCGACCACGGGGTCGATCGACACCGTGGTCTGTGCGACCTGCTCCGACTCCAAGTCCAGGACCTGGATCACGTAGGGGAGCCACCAGTCCGGGGTCCGCTCCCCGACCATCAGCTTCCGGGCGTACTGGCGGGACATGCCGTCAGGACCCCGCCGGGCAGCGAGTCCGAGCGCGCGGGCGAGCTTGGAAGGTCCCCACCCGCGCTCCGCGCACGCCTGCCGGATGCGACGCGCGATGTCGTTCCGTGCCTGGTCCATCGCCGGCAGGTCCCTTCTGGACGGGAGCACCCAGGGCTGGGTTACGCGGGATGACGCGGGGTTACATCGTGGGTCCTGTTCGCCTGTGGAAGCAGGCAGTTGACTCGAATTCGCCACCGGGTGGTACGGCTCGAGTGCCGTGGCTCTCCTGTCCCGGTGGTGACGACGCGGCCGCCTGCGCGAGGACCTGCACCACTGAAGCGGGTCGCCGCGGTCCTCCTCACCTTTCGTAACGGAGACACTCGTGACGCGAACACACCTCGCCCAGCTGGCGGACCGCACTGTCCTGATCACCGGCGGGGCCGGACTCATCGGTTCCCGCATAGCTGCACGCCTGCGCGCGCTCGGCGCCCGTCCCCTCGTCCTGTGCACGCTGGATGCCTATCCGTCGCACGTCTACCGCGACCTGTTCGGCATCGACACGAGCGGCCCCGACGTGATCACCGGAGATGTACGGGACAGGGCCGTCGTCGACCGCCTCGTGCCCGAATGCGACTACGTGATCCACGCGGCGGCCCTCGCCGACGTCGCCTCCTGCACTCGACAGCCCCGTACGGCCATCGACACCAACATCACCGGCACTCAGGTGCTCCTGGACGCCGTCAGTGCCAGCGAGCGCATCCGACGCCTCGTGTATGTCTCCTCCGCGAGCGTGTACGGCGACGGGAACCCGGAGGACACCCACGATCCGCAGCTGCTGACCATGCGCCAGCTCCTGGAGTCCGTGTACGGGCGCATCGCACCCCAGTTCCATGAGCGGACCTCCGCCGTGCGACCGATGTCGGTGTACGCGAACACCAAAGCGTGGGGTGAGGTGCAGACCGCGCTCACGCTCGGTGCGGTCGGCACGTCGTACACGGTCGTGCGCTACTTCTCCGTCTACGGAGAACCGCAGACCGTCAAACGCGGCAGCCATTCGTGGGTGGTCGCTTGGTTCGCTGCCCGCGCGGCACTCGGCCTGCCGCTGCACCTCAACGGCGGCGGCCACCAGGTACGCGACCTGATCCACGTCGACGACGTGGCCGAGGCGACCATCCGTGCGATGGTGTCGCCGCAGACCCACACGGAGACGGTCAACATCGGCACGGGCGTGGCGACCACCATTCGCGAGGTCGCGGAGCTGGTCCGCGAGCACTGTCCGAACGCCCGGTTCCTGGAGACCCCCATGCCACCGGGTGACCCGCTGGGCGGCTACGCGGCCACCCGGCGCATGCAGGCCATGCTCGGCTGGACCCCGAAGGTGGCCGTCGCCGACGGCGTGCGCAGGTACGTGGAATGGTTACGCAAGACCCCTGAGGCGATCCCGCGATGGCTGGACGAACGCGTCGCCTAGATGACCGGTGGACGGCCGAGCCGGGTCATCCGCCATACCGTCGACCACCGCATGGGCCGGCGTTCGCCGCACGGCTGACGCATCCCTTCGGCGAACCCGCCGGCCCAGGCCCGCAAACCCCCGATCGATCGCGCACGAGCCAGGGTGAGGACACTCCAGGTGCCGAGGTAGAGCGGGACGAGGGGGGCGGGCAGATGGCGCTTGGCCAGCCAGACCCGGTTGCGGGCGGTCATCCGGTGGTAGACGGCGTGCCGGGCGGGACTGGTCCTGGGGTGCTGGAGGAGCAGGGCGGGCTCGTAGAGAATCTTCCATCCGTCGTCCAGGGCCCGCCAGGCCAGGTCGGTCTCCTCGTGGGTGAAGAAGAACTCCACCGGCCAGCCGCCGATCCGCTCCAGCATCGCCATGGACAGCGCGTGGCCGCCGCCGAGGAACGTGGTCACCTCGCCCCGCCGCATCGGATCGGACGACCGCAGCCTCGGTACGTGCCGCCGCTGTGTCTGCCCGGCCTCGTCCGCGATCCGGAACGACACGATGCCCAGACGCGGCTCCTGCTCGTACAGGTCGGCGATCCGCCGGAAGACGTCCGTGTCCACGAGCAGCCCGTCGTCGTCGAGGTCCACCAGGACGTCCACGTCCGCGAACGCGCGGAGCCGGTCCATGGCCACGTTGCGGCCACCGGACACGCCCAGGTTCTCGTCCAGTTCGAAGGCCGTCACCCAGCCGGGCAGGTCGGGCAGGGGCGAGCCGTTGCCGACGACCACGACGCGGGTCGCCGGTTCGTCCTGTCCGGCGACCGAGTCCAGCAGAGCGGCCAGTTCGGCGGGCCGGTTGCCCATGGTCAGTACGGCCACACCCACACGCGGTCGCGTCACGACGCTCCACTTTCGTCCTCGGCGGTACCCCGAAGCCGCGATGCTAGCGGCTGCGCCGGGGCCGCTGTTCACCCGGAAGGAACCTCAGCCATGCCCTCCGTCCACTTGGCCGACTACACCCGAGGGATCAGCAGGGGCGCCCTGGCCGCCACCCCGTACGGCGACCTCGCCGTGTACGACCTGGCCGACTTCCTCGCCCGGTGGCCCGGCCTGCATGCCGCTGCCCTGGCCCACCTCGGCACTCAACGCGTTCACCCGACCGCGTACATCCACCCGACAGCGATCATCGGCGATGACGTCATCGTCGGATCCCACGTCCAAGTGCACGAGTTCTCCACCGTCCGCAAGGGCTCGGTCCTCGCGAACGGTGCTCTGATCGGCTTCAACTGCGAGGTGACCCGGGCCTTCGTCGGAGAGGGGACGGTCCTGGGTCACCGCGTGGGCGTCAACCACACGATCCTCGGCGCGGGGGTCCACCTGTCGGCGTCCGTCACCGTCGCCGCGATCAACATGTGCGAGAACATGCGCCGCCCCGACCGGGAAGTCGTCATGCGAGCCGACTGGGGTCTCTACCGATGTGGCACCACCCGATTCGGCGCCCTGATCGGCGACGGGACCCAGACGGGGAACAACATCTCGCTCGGCCCAGGCGTCGCCGTCGGCCGCGACTGCCGCATCGGCAGTGGCGTCACCCTCGCAGCCCGTATCGTCCCCGAGCGCCATGCGGTCAGTGCGCCGCACATCGCCCAGACCCGCGTCCACAGGCGGCGTGTGGCCCCGACCGCGACATGACGGGACGCATCACCACCCAGGATCCCCCCTGGCACAAAAAACTTCCGGGATCGTGTCACGTTCCCCCACCCCCACGTTTCACAGAAGCAGAGCCGCCCCCAAGCGCGGCTCGCCCCGCTCGAAGTGGGCGGGGTACGTGGAGCGAGTTCTGGAGTGTGTGGTCATGGCGTCTCCCATCCTGGTCACCGGTGGTACCGGCACCCTCGGGCGGCTCGTCGTCCCCCTGGTACGGGGAGCCGGGCGCGAGGTGCGGGTGCTGAGCCGGAATGCGCGGCCGAGCGACGACAGCGGTGTCGCGTACGTCGCCTGTGATCTGCTCGCCGGGGCGGGGATCGAGGACGCCCTGGACGGGGTCGACACCGTGCTGCATCTGGCCGGTGGGCCCAAGGGCGACGACCTGGCGACCCGCAACCTCGTCGCGGCCGCCTCCCGCGCCGGGGTCAAGCACCTCGTGTACATCTCCGTCATCGGCGCCGACACCGTCCCGCTCGGCTACTTCCGGGCCAAGCTCGGCGCCGAGCGGGCCGTCGAGGAGTCCGGCATCCCGTGGACGACGCTGCGGGCGGCCCAGTTCCACGACCTGGTGCTGACCATGATGGAGAAGATGGCCAAGCTCCCGGTGGTCCCCGTCCCGGGCATGCGCCTCCAGCCCGTCGACGCGCGTGAGGTCGCCGCCCGGCTCGTCGAGCTGACCCTGGGCGAGCCCGCCGGGCGGGTGGCGGATCTGGCGGGGCCGGAGGTGTACGGGATGCGGGACCTGACCCGTACGTATCTCGGCGCCCGGGGCAAGCGGCGGCCCCTGCTGCCGGTACGGGTGCCGGGCAAGGCGGGGCGCGCCTACCGGGCGGGCGACAACCTCTCGCTGGAGCACGCCGTGACCGGTACGCGGACCTGGGAGGACTTCCTCGCCGAGCGGGTCGAGCGGGTCGAGCGGGTCGAGCGCGTCGAAAGGGCCGAGCGGGTCGGGGAGCGGGGCCGCGAGTGAGCCGGCGGTCTTCGGCCCCCGCCCCTCACTCGCCCCCCAGCCTCCCGCTCAGCCACGCCAGCGCCGGCGGGATCTCCCGCCGCCAGGTGTTGAAGTTGTGGCCGCCCGTGTCGAGCGTGATCGACGAGACGCGGGCGGGGGCGCGCACCTTCGCGATGAACCGCTGGGTGGCGCGGTAGTTGGTCTCGCCGCGCTTGGACGTGGTGACCAGGAAGGACGAGTTGCCCTGCGGCAGATGGTCCAGGCTCCACAAGAGGTCGGCGCGCTTCTCCTCGCGCCTGTCGCCGTGGAAGAGGTCGCCGGAGTCCCGGTCCACCTCGGCCTTGTAGTCGGCCGACAGGCCCACCCCCGCCGCGTACGCCTCGGGGTGCTGGAGGGCGAGCTTGAGGGCGCAGTAGCCGCCCGTCGAGTCGCCCATGAAGCCCCAGTTGCGCGGTGCGGTGCCCACCCGGAACGTCCCCGCGATGGCCTTCGGCAGGTCCTTGGCGAAGAACGTCTCCGTCTGCGGGCCGCCGGGGATGTCGATGCACTGCGTGTTGCGCGGCGGCGCCACCGTGGGCCGCATCATCACCAGGACCATCGGCCGCATCTTCTTCTGCTTGACCTGCATCCAGGCCGTCTTGGGGTACCGCAGCCCCTTGAGCAGGTTCTCGGCGGTGCCGGGGAAGCCGGTGAGGACGACGGCCGCCGGGAACCTCGTGTTCGCGTACTCCTTCTGGAAGTACTCCGGCGGCAGGTACACGTACGCCGGGCTGACGATCCGCGACCGCTCGCCCTGCACCGAGATCTTCTGCACCTCGCCGCTCAGGTGCGGCGACCCGGCCCCCGGGACACCGACCTCCTGCCGGGCCACCAGTTTCACACCAGGGTTGCCGATGGCCTGCGTGCCCAGCACCCCCACCCCGGTCTGGCGCCCGAACAGGTCCGCCCAGGAGCCGTAGAAGAGGAACGTCCTGTTGGCGGCGAGGCCGACCGAGGAGAAGAGGAGCACCTGGATCGTCAGGACCAGGCCCACCCTGCCCAGCACCGGCATCCACCCCCGCCGCGCCAGGAACGGCCACAGCCAGACGGTGGCGGCGAACAGCAGCGCCGTGCAGGCCACGGCCAGTAGCAGAACGGTGGTACTCGTCAGACCCATGAACCGTGCGAACTCTCTGCCGAGGCCGAAACCGAAGCCGTAACCGAAACTGAGGCCGATGCCGATGCCGATGCCGATGCCGAAGCCGAAGGGGTCCGGGCGTTCCGCTTGCGCGGACCGTCGGACGTCCAGTGTCGGACAGTCAGATACGGATCCGGGGCAATCCGTTCCCGGGGCGGGTCGCTTCGGTCGCTCCGGTCGCTTTCCTCGCCCCGGTCGCTCCGGTCGCTCCGGCGCCCTGCTCGTTCTGCCCGTTCTGCTCGAAGTGGCTGGGGCGGCCGTCCCGGTGGACCGGGCGGCCCAGTCGTGCCGCCGCCGCCCGGGGCAGCAGCGTCCAGGTGCCGTCGGCGCGGCGCAGGGCGCTGGAGTGCCACGGTGTGGTCCAGGCGTCGGGCGCGTCCAGGAGGCGGATACCGAACTTGTCCGCGCCCACCGGCTGCGGGTGGATGGACAGGCGCACCGCTCCGGGGTGCTGCTCGCCGATCAGGGCGCCCCAGGCGCGGCTGCGCTGGATCACGCCGTACGCCCGTTGGCGGCACTCCCGTTGCAGCGCGGAACGCGTCCCCGTGAAACCGGCCGTGTCCTCGACCAGGAAGCGGGTGATGCCCCGGTACAGGGCGAGGGTCTGCGGGTCGCTGCGGACCTCGGCGCGCAGGGCGTCCACGCTCGGGGCGTAGCGGTCGTGGACGTGGGCGCGCCGTGCCTCGTACGGCAGGCCGCCCAGGGTGTCGCCCAGGGCGTCGCGCAGGTCGAAGACGGAGAGCCGGTCCAGTCGGGCGGCGGCGATCAGGGTGCGCAGTTCGTCGGCGTAGGCGTCGATGTGGTGGTCGGGGACGCGGACGAGGTCCCCGAAGACATGGCCGTCGGAGCAGATGACGATCCGGGCACCCGGTGGGTATATCCGGCCGATGTCTCTGCACAGGGCGTCCAGGAACCGCAGGGAGAGGCGTTCGCCCTGGTCGGGGAGGTGGCCGAGCACCTTGGCGGGGTTGGGGGACTTGCAGGGGAAGCCGGGGAGGGTGAGGACCACGGGTGTTCCGGTGTCCACGAAGGCCTGGATACGGCGCAGTTGGCGGGGGAAGGCCGACGCGTCGAGGCCGGGCGGGTGGGGGTCGGTGGTGCGGTGGTGGGGGAGCAGGAGGTCGAGGATCGCGGCGCTCAGGGGCGTGGTGAGGGGGCTCGGGGCGGTCTTCAGCGGCATGGGTTCTCCAGGTGGGGTGAGGGGCGGGGCACGCGGTACGGGGGCGCGCGGGCATGGCGGCGGGGCGCCTCGGCCGGGTGCCGGGCGCCGTAGCCGTAGCCGTACGGGAGGAGGGGGCGGGCCCCGGGGTCGGGTGTCAGGCGCGGTGGTCGTGCGCGGTCGGGCCGTTGTGTGCCGGGCGCCGTAGCCGTACGGGACGGAGGGGGCCCGGGTCGGGTGTCAGGCCCGGTGGTCGTACGTGACCGGCAGCCGCGCCGTCCCCCGCCCCAGCACCGCCGGGATCCACTCCAGCTCCTCGTCCGCGACGGCGAGCCGCAGCCCGGGCAGCCGGGCCAGGAGCGTGCCCAGCGCGATCCGCAGCTCGGCGCGGGCCAGCGCGGCCCCGGGGCAGAAGTGGATGCCGTGGCCGAACGCCAGATGCGGGTTGGGGGAGCGGTCGAGGACCAGCGCGTCGGGGTCCTCGAAGCGGCGCGGGTCGCGGTTGGCGGCGCACAGCGAGACGATCACCGAGTCCCCGGCCGGGACGCGCGTGCCGTGCAGGTCGTCGTCCTCGGCGAGGAAGCGCCACGTGGTGAGCTCGAAGGCGCTGTCGTAGCGCAGGAGTTCCTCGACCGCGCGGGGCAGCAGCGCCGGGTCGTCGCGCAGCCGGGCCAGCTCGCCGGGGTGGCGCAGCAGGGCGATGAGCGCGGTGGTGATCTGGTTGGTGACCGGCTCCTGGCCCGCGACCAGGAGCTGGAAAATCATGGAGTCGAGCTCTTGGGGGGTCAGCTCGTCCGCGTCGCGGGCGGCCACGAGCCGGCTGAGGAGGTCCTCGCCCGGGTGCGCGCGCCGGTCGGCGACGACCTCGGCTATGTAGCTCTGGAGGCCGTGCAGCCGCGCCTCGTACGCCGGGCGTCCGGGGTCGGTGGGGCCGACGGGCTGGACGACCTTGCCCCAGTCGCGGTCGAAGCGGGCGGCCAGGGCGGGCGGCAGGCCGATGGTCTCGGCGAGGACCTGGAAGGGGAAGAGGGCGGCGAAGGCGGCCACCAGGTCGGCGGGCCCGGAAGCGGGCAGCGCGTCGACGAGGGCGTCGGCCAGCTCCTGGAAGCGGGGGAGCAGCTCCTCCACCCGGCGCGGGGTGAACGCGTCCGTCACCAGCCGCCGCATCCGGGTGTGCCGGGGCGGGTCCTGGTGCAGCAGGTGCACCTGGAGCTGGGAGTGCTGCGGCTCGGGCATGATCGAGGCACGGGCGCGCCAGCGGTCGTTGCCCCGGTCGTGGTTCTTGCCGAGGCGCTCGTCGTTCAGGGCCGCGTGGGCGGCCTCGTACCCGGTGACGAGCCAGGCGTTCACCCCGCTGGGGAACACCACCCGGTGGACGGGCCCGTCCTCGCGCATCTTCTCGTACAGCGGGTACGGGTCGCGCTTGTACGGGCAGCCCATGAGCGGGACGGGTTCGGCGGCCGGACCGGTGGCCGGCAGCGGTTCCTGGATGGTCATGGAGGGTGCTCCTCAGAGGGCGAGTTCGGGCTGGTGGTGGTCCAGCCACAGGGCGAGGTCGACGACGCGTTCGAGGCGGAGCCGGTGGCCCCACGGGAGTTGGTCGGGCGGGGTGTCGAGGCACGGTTTGAGGCGCGTCTCGTCGGCGAGGTCGCGGACCCGGCCGCCGCACGCGTCGAGCGCGTCGCGGGCCATGTCCTGAAGGCCCCGGTTGTAGTCGGGGTGGTGGGTGGCCGGGTAGTGGTTCTTGGGCCGCCACAGCACCGACTCGGGCGCCAGTCCCGCCCCGGCCGCGCGCAGCAGGCTCTTCTCGCGGCCGTCGAAGCTCTTGAGGGCCCACGGGGTGGCGAAGGCGTACTCGACGAGCCGGTGGTCGCAGTACGGGACGCGGACCTCCAGGCCCTGCGCCATGCTGAGCCGGTCCTTGCGGTGCAGGAGCTGGCGCAGCCAGCGGGTCAGCGACAGGTGCTGCATCTCGCGCTGCCGGTGCTCGTCGGGGCTCTCGCCGTCGGCGTGCGGGACGGCGGCGAGCGCGGCACGGTAGGTGTCGTCGCGGAACTCGGCGATGCGCAGGCCGAGATCCGGGTTGAGCGGCATCGCGGCCTCGTCGCCGGTCACCAGCAGCCAGGGGAAGGTGCCGGCGGCGAGCGCCTCGGGGTTGTGGAACCAGGGGTAGCCGCCGAACACCTCGTCGGCCGCCTCGCCGGAGAGGGCGACGGTGGAGTGGCGGCGGATCTCGCCGAACAGCAGATACAGCGAGGTGTCCATGTCGCCGACGCCGATGGGCGAGTCCCGGGCGGCCACGACCGCCCGGCGGTGCTCGGGGTCGAGCAGGGTGCGCGGGTCGAGGACGACCGTGCTGTGGTCGGTGCCGATGTGGGCGCCCGCCTCGATGGCGTACGGGGTGTCGTGGCCGGTGCGCAGCACGTCGCCGGTGAAACGCTCGGCCTGGTCGCTGTAGTCGACGGCGTAACTGCGCAGCCGTGCGTCCGGGCCCTCGCGCAGGCGCAGTTCGTCGGCGAGCAGCGCGGTCAGGACGGTGGAGTCGATGCCGCCGGAGAGCAGCGCGCACAGCGGGACGTCGGCCTCCAGCTGGCTGCGGGCGGCGGTGTCGAGCAGGTGGCGGACGTGGTCGACGGCGGTGTCCCGGTCGTCGGTGTGCACCCCCGCCTCCAGCCGCCAGTAGCGGTGCTCGCGGACGCCGCCCCGGTCCAGGACCAGCAGGCCGCCGGGCTCGACCTCCCGTACGCCCGACCAGAGGGTGGGTCCGGTGTTGAAGAGCAGGCTGTACGCCTCGCGCAGACCGTCGGCGTCCACCCGGGGGCGTAGCTGCGGGTGGCGGAACAGGGCCTTGGGTTCGGAGGCGAAGGCGATTCCGCCGTCCACGGCCGCCCAGAACAGCGGTTTGACGCCGAGCCGGTCGCGTACGAGGAGCAGGCGCCGCGCGCGGGCGTCCCAGACGGCGAACGCGAACATCCCGTCGAGGTGTTCGGCGAGCGAGGCGCCCCACTGGGCGTAGGCGCGCAGGACCACCTCGGTGTCGCTGCGGGTGTGGAAGGAGTGCCCCGACCGGCGCAGTTCGGCGCGCAGTTGGTGGTGGTTGTAGATCTCGCCGCTGTAGCAGAGGACGGCCGTGGGGGCGTCGGGGCGGTCGGGCATGGGCTGGACACCGCCCGCCGGGTCGATGACGGCGAGGCGCCGGTGGCCCAGCGCGGCGTGCTCGTCGAGCCAGACACCGCCCGCGTCCGGGCCGCGCGGGGCGAGGGCGGCGGTCATGGCCTCGATGACCGGCCTGCGCGTACGGTCGCGGGCCGCGTGGGCTTCGTGGGCTTCCCGGTCCGCGCGAGCCTCGCGGGTGTCGCGGGATGGGTAGGGGGCGTGAGGGCCGTGGGTGGCGTAGGTGTCCTCGTGGAAGGACACCCAGCCGGTGATTCCGCACATGGGGGCAACTCCGGGGTCAGGGGCGGGCGGCGGGCACCGGATCGGTGTCCGGCGCCGGACGGGGTACGGGCCGGACGGGGACCGCGAGCAGGGGGACGGCGAGGCAGGCGGCGACGGCGGCGAGCACCAGCCCGGCCCGTACGCCGTCGCCGTCACCCGCGAGGCACCAGACGGCCGTGGCGAGGGCGGGCCCCAGAGTGAAGCCGAGGCTGCGGGCGAGCTGGACGGCCGAGCCGACGGTCGCCGCCCGCTCGGGGGCGGCGGCGCCCATCACGAGCGCCTGGGTGGGGCCGCCGTTCAGCCCCATGCCGAGGCCCGCGAGCGCCAGGCGCCAGGCCACGTCGGGTGGGGACCAGGTGTCGCCCAGGGGGACGAGCAGCAGCAGCCCGGCCGCGGTGAGCACCGCGCCCGCGGTGGCGATCGGCCGGCCGCCGTACTTGTCGGCGAGGCGTCCGCCGAGCGGCCCGGCCAGGCCCATGCCGAGCGGGAAGGCGAGCACGGTCAGGCCGGTGGCGGTGGCGCTGCGGCCGTCGTCGCGCTGGAGGTGGAGGGCGACCACGTAGTGCATGGCGGCGAACGCGGCCGCGAGCGCCAGGACCGCGCCGTGCGCCCGGTACAGGCTCGGGGCGCGTAGGGCGCCCGCCACCGGGCGCCCGCCGGGCCCGCGCAGCCACCACCACAGCGGCGGTACGGCGGCGGGCGCGGCCGACAGCCACCACGGGCCGTGCGAGGCGGCCAGGGTCAGCGTCACCAGCAGGACGCTCACACCGGTGCCGACGAGCAGCGCGTCGGCGGCCGAGCGCCGGTCGGGGGCGCGCAGGCGCCCGCCCCCGGGCATCGCCTTCCACGCCACGGCCAGGGCCGCCGCGCAGACGGGGAGTTTCACGAGGAACACCGCACGCCAGCCCAGCTGGTCCAGGAGCAGCCCGCCGAGCGCGGGCCCGGTCACCGCGCCGAGCGGGCCGAGCGTGGCGGGCACGCTCATCGCCCGGCCGCGCAGCCCGGGCCGTACCGACCGCATCGCCAGGAGGGGCATCAGGACGAACAGCACCGCCGCGAACGCGCCCTGCCCGATCCGGGCGGCGATCAGCCAGGCCGCCCAGGGCGCGAGCGCGGCGAGCACGCCGCACACCGCGAACCCGGTGGTGGCGGCCAGCAGCGCGGGGCGCGGGCCGGCCGTGTCGAGCCAGCGGCCGACGGGCAGCAGCAGGGCGACGACGGGGAGTTGGTAGCCGAGGACGGCCCACTGGGCGGTGGCGGCCGAGACGTGCAGATCGGAGGAGATGTCCGCGAGCGCCACGTTCACGATGTTCATGTCGAGCATCGCGACGAAGGAGAGCAGCCCGGCGACGGCGACGAGGGCCCAGCGGTCGACGGAGGAGGGGGCGGCGGCTTCCGGGGGGCGGCTCATATGCGTATCTCCGTGAGGGGGGTGGGGCCCGGGTCCGGAGCCGGAGTCGAGTCCGCATCCCGATCCGGTGCGGAGGCCGGATCCGATGCGGATGCCGGGCCCGAGGCCGGGTCCGTTGCCGGAGCCGGATCGGAAGCCGCGTCCGCCTCCGGGCCCGAGTCCGCGCCCGGGGCCGAGTCCGCCTTCGCGCCCGTGCCCGTGGCCGCGCCCGTGCCCGTGCCCGGGACTGCACCCGCGCCGGGGACCGCGCCCGCGCCCGCGCCCGACGCCACCCCCGTGCCCCTGCCGCCGCCCCCCTCCGTCACCGCGTCCACCGGGGTCCGGTGGTCGAAGGCGATCAGGGGGTCGCCCGTCAGGGGGTGGTCCACGACCGCCGCGCGGACGCCGAACACCTCGGCCATCAGCGCGGGGGTGAGCACCTCGCGGGGTGTGCCGGAGGCCACGACGTGGCCCCGGTGCAGGACGTGCAGCCGGTCGCAGACGGAGGCGGCGGCGTTGAGGTCGTGCAGGGAGACCAGGGTGGTACGGGCCTGGGCGCGCAGCAGCGCGAGGAGTTCCACCTGGTGGCGTACGTCGAGGTGGTTGGTCGGCTCGTCCAGGACCAGGACGTCCGGCTGCTGGGCGAAGGCCCGCGCGAGCAGCACCCGTTGGCGCTCGCCGCCGGACAGCTCGGTGAAGCGGCGGTGGGCGTGCCCGGCCATACCGGTGTCGGCGAGGGCGCGCGCCACGATCCGGGCGTCGGTGGCGTCCTCGGCGGCGAAGGCCCGCTTGTAGGGGGTGCGGCCCATGGCGACGACCTCGCGCACGGACAGCTCGAAGTCGCCGCCGCGCTCCTGCGGCAGCGCGGCCACGTGCCGGGCCGCCCGGGCGGGACTGAGCTCGCGCAGGTCGGTGCCGGACAGCAGCACCCGCCCGGCCAGCGGCTTCAGATGCCGGTAGACGGTCCGCAGCAGCGTCGACTTGCCGCTGCCGTTCGGCCCGACCAGGCCGGTGATCTCGCCCTCGGCGGCGAGCAGCCGCGCCCCGGCCAGGACGGTACGGCCGCCGTACGCGACGTGCAGGTCCTCGATGTCGATCCTCAACTGCCGCTCCCCGGCTTCGGTCTTCAGCTCCCGCTCCCCCGCGTCGGCCCTCAACTGCCGCTCCCCAGCCGTCGGTCCAGCAGATACAGCAGCGCCGGGGCGCCGATCAGCGAGGTGACGACGCCGACGGGGAGCTCCTGCGCGTCCATGGCCGTACGGCACACCGTGTCCACGACCACCAGCAGCAGCGCGCCGAGCAGCGCCGAGAGCGGCAGCAGCCTGCGGTGGTCGCCGCCGACGAGGAGGCGGCACACGTGCGGGACCATCAGCCCGACGAACGCGATGGCCCCCGACACGGCCACCAGGACCCCGGTGAGCAGACTGGTGACCAGGAACAGCTCGCGCCGCAGCCGTACGACGTCGATGCCGAGCCCGGCCGCCGTCTCGTCGCCCATGAGCAGCGCGTTCAGACCCCGGGCGCGGGCCTGGAGGACCAGTAGCGCGAGCGGGACGGCGAGCGCCGGGACGGCCAGCAGCGGCCAGGTGGCGCCGCCGAGGCTGCCCATCAGCCAGAACAGCACGCTGTGCGTCTGCTGTTCGTCACCGGCCCGCAGGACCAGGTAGCTGGTGAAGCCGGACAGGAACTGGCCGATGGCCACCCCCGCCAGGACCAGCCTGAGCGGCGCGAAGCCGCCGCCGCGCCGGGCCACCGCCCACACCAGCGCGAAGGTGGCCAGCGCCCCCGCGAACGCGGCGCCCGACAGCCCGAGCCCGAGCGCGCCGCCCGCCCCGGCGCCCAGCACGAGGGCGGCGACGGCCCCCAGCGAGGCGCCGTTGGAGATGCCCAGGAGGTACGGGTCGGCGAGCGGGTTGCGTACCAGCGCCTGCACGGCCGTGCCGACGACGCCGAGCCCGGCGCCCACGAACGCGGCGAGGAGCGCGCGCGGCACCCGCAACTGCCACACGATCAGGTCGTCCGTGCCCGGCCGGGGCGCGTCCCCGGACAGCCTGCGCCCCACCACCCCCCACACCTCGCCGGGCGGGATGGAGGTGGAGCCGAGGGACACGGCGGCGGTGAGGGCGGCGAGGAGTGCGAGGGCGAGGACGGCGGCGAGGGCGGGGGCGGACAGGGCCCGCTTACGGGCCCCCGGGTCCGGGGCCGTTTCCGGGTCCGGATACACGTCCGTGTCCGTGTCCGTGTCCCGGTCCGTGTCCCGGTCCCGGTCCGGTGTGTTCCTCCGCGAGGAGACGAGTGACACCACGGCGGGTCAGCCCACCTTGCCGGGATACAGGATCTTGGCGATGTCCCGGACGGTGTCGGCGTTGGAGACACCGGCGATGGTGGTCCGCTCGGAGCCGATCCGGACGAAGTGGCCTTCCTTGACGGCCTTCAGGCCCTTGGTGGCCGGGTTGTCGTGGAGCCACCGCTGCGCCTCGTCGAACGCGGCCCTGTTCGCGGACTCGCTGCCCCGGTCGCGTACGCCGAGCTGGATCCAGTCGGGGTCCTTGGCGATGACGTCCTCCCAGCCGACCGGCTTGAAGTCGCCGTCGCAGTCGGCGAAGACGTTGCGGGCGCCCGCGAGGGTGATGACCGCGTGGGCGACCTGCCGGTTGCAGACGGCCACGGGCTGCTTGGTGCCGGCGTCGTAGTCGAAGAAGAAGTACGTGGGACGGGCGTCCGGGGCGGCGCCGCCGACGGCGGACCGGACGGCGTCCATGGTCTTCCTCATGCCCGCGACGAGCTCCTTCGCCTTGGCGGAGGTGCCGGTGACGGCGCCGAGGGAGGTGATGTCGTCCTCGACGGCGGACAGATCGGTCACGGGGCTCTTGCGGCCGGCCGCGCAGGCGGTGGACTTCAGGAACACATGCCTGATCCCGGCGGCCTTGAACTCGGCCTCGGTGGGCGCGTCCCCCATACCGCCGCCCATACCGGCCATCGAGGCGAAGGTGTCGAGGTACAGGTCGGCGCCGGAGCCGAGCAGCTTCTCCTTGGCGATGACCGTCCGGCCGAGGACCTTCACCTGCTGGGCCCTGGCGTCCAGTTCGGGGGGCAGGGTGCCCTTGCCGGGCGGGAAGCCGGTGCCGGCCACCTTGTCCCCGGCGCCGAGGCGCAGCATCAGTTCGAGCCCGGCCGCGTTGCTGGTGACGATCCTCTTCGGGGCGGCGGCGAAGGTGGTCCGGGTGCCCGCGCAGTCGGTGACGGACACGGGGAAGCCCCCGGTGGCGGAGACGGCGGCGCCGCCGCCCGCGGCGTCCTTGCCCGAGCCCGCGCCCTTGTCGTCCCCGTCCCCGTCACCGCAGCCCGCCGCGAGGAGGCCGAGCACCACGGCCGTCGTAGGCCACCACACGCGAGAACGCATCACAACTCTCCAGGTCCACTCGGTACGCGGGCGGACCTCCGCCGCCCCGTTGCCAGTAGTCGGAGCGGACCGTCGGGGAGTTCCCGGCGGCGCCGCTCTCGTACGGACCCGGGGGGCGGCGAGCGTCACATATCGGCTCCCACCTGCGTAAAGTCCGGCAGGATGGCGGTATGAGCGTGATCATCGACATAGCCGGTCTGCCGCCCGAGCGCCTGGTGTTCGGCCCCTCGCCGCTGGCCGAGCTGTTCGCGGCGCTGCACGCGCTGGCCGAACCGGGGCACCACCCCGGGCTGCACGGGTGGACGACCGCGACGAACGCCGCCCTCAAGCCGGACCTCGCGGACCGTCTGTGCGAGGCGGACTTCCTGTGGACGTCGTCGTTCTCCGACATCTCGCTGCCGTTCGCGGCGCTGCCCGACGCGCACGGGCGCCCCGGCGCCACCCTCGCCGAGGACCTGGACCAGCTGGACCGCCTCGATGACGACGTGTTCGTCGACGCGGCTCTGGAGATCTCCTGCACCAGCCAGTACGGCCGCGGCGGACCCTCCCCGCTCCGCGACGCGAACGCCCGCGCCCACGCGCTGGAACGCGCGGCGGCGCGCGGCCCGCGCCAGGTGGAGTTCGCCACCCGCCTCCTGGACGACCCGCCCGCCGTACGGGCCTGGACGCGGCGGCTCTTCGAGGACTGCGCTCAGGCGTTCTTCGACGACGTGTGGCAGCGCGTACGGGTGGAGCTCGCCGCCGACGCCCGGCACAAGACGCAGGTGCTGCGCCACAAGGGCCTGGCCCAGGCGCTGGCCGAGGTCTCGCCCGCGCTGACGCTGGAGGGCGACGGGACGCGGATCAGCGTCGACAAGCTGACCAGCGGCCGCACCAGCGCGCTGGACACGGCCGTCGGCACAGGCGTCACCTTCGTACCGTCGTCCTTCGGCTGGCCCCATCTGTGGGTGCTGCACGCACCCCGCTGGCGCCCGGTGATCCACTACCCGGCGGCGGCGCCGTCCCTGCCGGGCCCGGGCTCCCTTGACCTCCTCGAACTGCGCATGGAGGCCCTCGCCCACCCGATGCGCATCCGCATGTGCCGCTATCTGGCGCGCTCGGCGTACACCACGACGGAACTCGCCGCCGCGCACGACATCAGCGCGCCGGAGGTGTCCCGGCACATCGCGGCGCTGAAGAAGGCGGGCCTGATCACCACGCGCCGGCGCGGCCGGTACGTCCACCACCAGCTGGACCTGTCGGTGGTGGCCCGGCTGGGGAGCGACTTCATCGAGGGCGTGCTGCGCTGAGCGCCGAACTCCGAGGCGGTGCGTACTACGGGGGCGGTGCGGCGGTGCGTACGACGGGCTAGGCGGAGGGGAGGCGGGTCAGGCCGTCCAGGGTGAGGTCCAGCAGGCGCTCGGCCTGGTCGCGCCGGTCGGGGGCGGCCGAGGTGAGGGCGATGCCGGCGAGCGCGGCGAACAGGTCGGTGGGGCGGATGTCGGTGCGGAAGACCCCCGCGTCCCGGCCGGCCTCCAGGAGCGCGGTGAGGGCCTCCTGGATCAGGTCGCGGCTGCGGCCGTAGGGGTCGCCGCCCGAGGCGACGACCGCGCGCAGGGCGTCGGCCATGCCGAGCTTGGCGGTGGCGTAGTCGACGAAGCGGCCGGTCCAGGTGCGCAGGGCCTCGCGCGGGGGCAGGGTGGCGAGCAGCCCGGGCACGGCGTCGCACAGCCGGGCCACCTCGTTGCGGTAGGCGGCCTCGATGAGGGCTTCGCGGGTGGGGAAGTTGCGGTAGAGGGTGCCGGTGCCCACGCCCGCCTCCTTGGCGACGCGCTCGAAGTGGGCGTCGAGCCCGTCCTCGCTGAACACGCGCACGGCGGCGGCGAGGACCTTGTCCCGGTTGCGCCGGGCGTCGGCGCGCAGCGGGCGGGGCGTATCGGGGGTTTCCGGGGTCGGGGTCATGAACGGCTCGTACCCTTCTGCGCGTTGCTAAGTGGAGGCGTCTCCACTTACAGTGGCGGCCTAACCGGCGGCGCCTCCGTTTATACGGTAGCGGCAGGCAGCGCCCTTTTCGGAGGGATCACCATGTCCGCGTACGAGAGCGACGAGGGCGGGCACCACCACGAGGCGGTGGGCGGGGGCGCCATGACCGGGGACGGCATGACCGGGGGCACCATGACCGGGGGCGCCATGACCGGGGGCCGCGACGGCATCCGGGACAAGGTCGTGGCCATCACCGGCGCGGGCAGCGGGATCGGCGCGGCGACCGCGCTGCTGCTGGCCGCGCGCGGCGCGAAGGTGGTCCTGGGCGCCCGTCGCACGGAGCGCCTGGAGGCGCTGGCCGCCCGGATCGAGGAGGCGGGCGGCCAGGCGGCCTGGGCGCGCACCGACGTGCGCCGCCGCGCGGACCTCACCGCCCTGGTCGACCTGGCCCGTACCCGCTACGGCCGCCTCGACGTCCTGGTCGGCAACGCCGGCGTCGGCCTGATCTCCCCCTTCGACGACCTGCGCGTGGAGGACTGGGAGGAGATGATCGACGTCAACGTCAAGGGCGTCCTGTACGGGATCGCCGCGGCCCTGCCCGTCTTCCGCGCCCAGGGCGGCGGCCACTTCGTGAACACCGTCTCCACGGCCGGGCTGCGGGTGGTGCCGCTGCAAGGGGTGTACGCGGCCACCAAGAACGCCGTACGCACCCTCTCCGAGGGCCTGCGCCAGGAGGCGGGCGCGGACCTGCGGGTGACGCTGATCTCGCCCGGGGTGACGCGGACGGAGTTCGCCGACCCGATGGCGCCCGAGATGAAGGCCAGGATCCTCCCCGGCATGGAGGAGATCGGGCTCGCGCCGGAGGCGGTCGCGCGGGCGGTCGCGTTCGCGGTGGAGCAGCCGGCGGGAGTGGACGTGGGGGACATCGTCGTACGCCCCACGGCGCAGAACTGACCTCCCGCCCCGGCGCCCATGAGGACGGGAACTGACCTACTTCACCCGTAACTTGGATGGTGTACGGCAGCGCGGGGAAGCAGCGGGCCTCCTCGCACGGATCCAAGGGCGGACATCATGGTCACTCACGTTCCGGCAGAGGCTCACGGCGACGAGCGCGGCGCGCTCCTGGCGTTCGTCGAGGCCCAGCGGGGCGGCGTGCGCCGCACCCTGCTCGGCCTGACCGAGGAGCAGGCGGCGAGCCGCCCCAGCGCCAGCGAACTCTCCCTGTCCGGCCTGCTCAAGCACGTGGCGGAGGTCGAACTCACCTGGCTCCGCATGGCCCAGCAGCGCCCGAACGAGAAGCAGCGCGAGCAGTCGACGTGGCACGAGGGCTTCGCCCTGTCCGGCGAGGAGACGGTGCCGGGGATGCTGGAGTTCTGGGACGCGGTCGCCAAGGAGACGGAGGAGTTCATCCACGCCGTACCGTCCCTGGACGACACCTTCCCGCTCCCGCCGGCCCCCTGGTTCCCCAAGGACGGCCGGGTCTCGATGCGCTGGCTCCTGCTCCACCTGATCGAGGAAACGGCCCGCCACGCGGGCCACGCGGACATCATCAGGGAGTCACTGGACGGGAAGACGGCGTTCGAGCTGGTGGAGATGGCCGGCGCTTGATCCGGGGTGCCGGGCGCCGGTTGGGGTCGCGTGCGCGGGAGCGACACCTTGCCCGGTGGGCGGTCACCTCGTCCTCCCAGGCCGCCACGGTGTCGGCCGGGCCGGGCGGCGCGGCGCGGGTTCCCGCGCCGCGAGCCGCCGCTACGAGTGCTTGATCGTCTGGCCTTCGGGGACCTGGTAGCAGCCCGAGACCACCTCGATGCCGAGGCTCGGGACGTCATCCTTGCTGTACGCGACGACCGAGACGCTCATCTTCTTGGCGTCGTTGTCGGCGACGATGTTGAGGTTCTTGTTCCGGCTGTTGTCCCGGTATTCGTCCTTGAGCACCCAGTCGCCCGTGCTGAGCTTCTCCTTGAGGTGCTTCATGGCGACGTCGTTGTCCGCGGGGGACTTCGGCGCGAAGTTCCACGGGTGGTAGACCTGGAAGTACTTCTCCGGGTCCCTGCCCGGGCACGCCTTGACCCCGGGCCCGGGCTGCGAGGCCTTGCCGGGCACGCCGGTGAACTCGTAGACCTGGCTGGAGACCGCCTTCACGGCGGCGACCGCGTCATCGGTGCCGGCGGTGCCCGCGAGGGGGATGTTCGAGGTGTCGTCGTCGCTCATGCCACATCCACTGAGAAGAAGGCCGGTCAGGACGAAGGGGAACAGGGCGCTGCCCGGGCGGCGTCGCCGGCGTGCAGCGGGGAACGGTGCGCGGAGCATGCGAGTCCTTGGGGGAGTGCGGGGGGTCGATCGGGGTTGCGGCGCCGGGCGTTGCCGCCGTACGCCTCGGGCGTGCGGCGCATCACTCGGGAGCGGTGACGTTGTCGTACTTGCCGACCACGACCAGCGCCTGGTTCTTCAGGGCCGTGGTGTCCCGCCCCCAGTACTCACTGTGGCCGTGTGCTCCCTTCGTCGCCGACGGTCCGCTGCCCTCGGGATCCGTGTTCATCTGGTGCGCGCCGAAGGCGTCGTCGCTGGGGATGAGGAACACGCCGCCGCCCATCTTCCACGAGCTGCCGCCGTGGCCCCAGCGGCCGATGTCCGGCACCTTGTCGCCATCGGCCTCCTCGTTCCACACGTGCCCCTTGGGGACGTCCATCTCGTCGGCCGAGCCCACCTTGACCCCCGGACTCCCCGCGAAGATCACGTCGTCCGCGTTGAGGTCGCCCTTCTGGGCCGCCGCCCCGATGAGGGTGGTGCCGTAGGAGTGCCCGATGGCCGTACGGTGCGGCTCTCCGGGTGCACTGTACGAGGCGTCGAGACCGTCCATGAACTTGCGGTAGGCGGGCGCGCCGTCATAGGCGTAGTGCTCGAACGGCGCGTCCTTGACGATGTCCTGCGGGGCGTCGTAGCCCAGCCAGGCGATGGTCGACACGGACGCGTCGGGTGTCACCTGCTGCGTCTGGCGCCACAGCTCCGTCGTCCGGTCGATGCTGCCTCCGAACCCCTCCAGGTTCGACGTCGTACCCGGGACGTACACCGCCTGGTGCCGCGCCGTGTCCGGGTTGCCGTTGGCGACGATGGCCCGCCCGTGGCCCTCGGGGCTGAAGCCGAGCAGATACGCCTCCGGCAGCCCCTCCACCCCGGTCTGGTCGAAGCGCTTCTGGATGCTCTCCATGCCTTTGAGGGACGATTCCAGGTGGCGGTAGCGGTCGCCGTACTTCTTGTTCCAGTCCGTCCATTCGTCGGTGTGGACCTTGGCGGGGAAGCCGCCGCCGCCGTTGATCCATGTCCATTCGTTGGCGGGGGGTTTGGGGATGCCGTTGAGTTCCGTCCGGTACTGGCCGTGCCGCTCGTCGAGGACCATGCGGTTGGCTTCGTCGCGGACGGTGGCGGGCAGGCCGTCGAGGGCGCCGACGGTGTCGGGGTGCAGTGCGGTCCAGGCGGCCTGCTGGTCGGGGCTGAGGTGCTTCCACCAGTCCGCGTTGGCCTTGGGGGTGGCGTCCTTGGGGGGCTGGGGCAGGGAGTCCAGGTAGTGCTTGCCCGCGCCGCTGACGCCTTCGGTGTCCTTGGCGACGTCCGCCCAGTCGCCGTCGGAGACGACCAGGTCGTCGTCGGCCTTGAGCTTACGCAGCTGCGGCGCCCACTTCTGGTCGGCTTCGGTGGCCTCGTTCAGGGCTTCGGCGATACGGTTCGCCATGTCCTGCGCGACCTTGTAGTTGGGGTTGGGATCGAACCTGGCCGCCTGGCCCTGGAGGCCGCGGGCCCCCGCATCCGTGGTGCCGTGCGCGGAGCCGGCTCCCGGCGGTGATCCGCCCGGGTTCTGTCCGGCCGCGGGGTAGCTGACGGAGCCGTCCGCGCCGACGGTGAACTTGTGCTCGGCCGCCTCGGCAAGGGCCCGCTTGAGTTTGTCCTGGGCGGGGCGCAGGTCGGCGGCGAACGCGGTCAGGGCGGTGGCGGCGAGGCCGCACTCGACCTGGACGTAGTGGAAGTCCTTGGCGACCTCGCGCAGCTGGCCCACCGCCGCGTCGGCAGCCGCGCCCTTGAGGGCCTTCTGCATCTGGGCGGTGATCCGCTGCTCCAGCGCGTCCTTGGCGCCGCTCGCCAGGTCACTGGTGGTGCGGTATCCGTTGGCCGCTTCCTCGAACTCGTGCAGCTTCAGCGTCTTGAGCGTCTCGATGTCCACGGCTCAGGTCACTTTCCCCCGCCACCGACGCCTGGGGTGTCCTGGTACTGCTTGCCCAGCTCCACGAAGAGGCCCTTGATGTTGTCGTCGGTCAGGAGCAGGTCGTTGCCCGCCCGCTGGAGGCTGCCCTGGAGTGCGGTGCACCGCCCGGACAGCTTGTCGAGGTAGGTCTTCCAGCTCTGGTAGACCTCGGCCTGCGCCGCCGCGCTCTCCACGCCGCCGCCGGTGGCCAGTCCCTGCTGGCCCGTCTCCAGGGCGGTGAGCGCCTTCTTCACGTCGCCGCCCAGCTCGCCGACGGCGCTTCCGGCCGCCGTCCAGGCGGCCTTGCTGGACTGCACGTCCCCCTGGCCGCCACCGCCGCCGTCGTCGGCGTGGGCCAGACGCATACCGCCCCCGCCGCCCGAAGGACCGCTCTTGAGCTGCGCCCATTCCTCCGCGAACGACCCCATCCGTTCCCCCTTGGATCACACCCGTCTCGTACGTCACTGCGGCGCTGCGCCGCCGCCAGGCTACAAGGAGCGGAACGCACCCTCGTGAGTACCCGTACTCAGACGCCGGTTCCGGGGGTGTCGCCGGTCCGGTATAGTAGATCTTGAGCTTGCGGCCGCGATGAGCGGTGGCGGGACACGCGTTGGTGGTCCAAGGAAAGGCGCCCCACTTCCTGTGGGGAGATGCAGGTGCAAGGCCTGCCCAGCGCTCGATGGAGAAGGGCCTTGGTTCCCGCGGTCACTGCGGGAATCAGGGCCCTTATCCGTGTTGGGCGCGCCGGCCTTCGTGGGGGTCCACGGACGGTTCCCTCTCCTTCGCCGGCTCTTCCGCCCCCCGGAAAACGCGTTGTGCCCCCACCGCGCCGCCCCCGAGGATGGGGGACCATGGGACATCTTGAAGCCTCGCACCTGGAGTACTACCTGCCCGACGGGCGAGTACTGCTCGGTGATGCCTCGTTCCGGGTCGGTGAGGGCTCGGTCTCCGCGCTGGTCGGTGCCAACGGCGCCGGGAAGACCACGCTGCTGCGCCTGCTCAGCGGGGAGCTGCGCCCGCACGGCGGAACCGTCAGCTCCAGCGGCGGTGTCGGGGTCATGCGCCAGTTCGTCGGCTCGGTCCGCGACGAACGCACCGTGCGCGACCTCCTGGTGTCGGTCGCGCAGCCCAGGATCAGGGAGGCCGCGGCGGCCGTCGACGCCGCCGAGCACCTGATCCTGACCGTGGACGACGAGAACGCGCAGATGCGGTACGCGCAGGCGCTCAGCGACTGGGCCGAGGCGCGCGGATACGAGGCCGAGACCGTCTGGGACATGTGCACCACCGCCGCGCTCGGCACACCGTACGACCGGGCCCAGTACCGCGAGGTGCGCACCCTGTCCGGCGGTGAGCAGAAGCGGCTGGTCCTCGAAGCGCTGCTGCGCGGCCCCGACGAGGTGCTGCTCCTGGACGAGCCCGACAACTACCTGGACGTCCCCGGCAAGCGGTGGCTGGAGGAGCGCCTGGCGGAGACCCGCAAGACGGTCCTGTTCGTCTCCCACGACCGCGAGCTGCTGGCCCGCGCCGCCCAGCGCATCGTCGCGGTCGAGCCGGGCCCGGCCGGATCCGACGTGTGGGTGCACGGCGGCGGCTTCGCCACCTTCCCCCAGGCGCGCGAGGAGCGGTTCGCCCGCTTCGACGAACTGCGCCGGCGCTGGGACGAGAAGCGGGCGCAGCTCAAGCGCCTGGTGCAGGACCTCCAGCAGTACGCCGCGCGCAGCGACGAGATGGCCTCGCGCTACCAGGCCGCCAAGACCCGGCTGCGCAAGTTCGAGGAGCTGGGCCCGCCCCCGGAGCCGCCGCGCAAGCAGGACATCCGGATGCGCCTGACGGGCGGCCGGACCGGCGTACGGGCCGTGGAGTGCCGGGACCTGGAGCTCACCGGCCTGATGAAGCCGTTCTCCCTGGAGGTCTTCTACGGCGAACGCGTCGCGGTCCTCGGCTCCAACGGCTCCGGCAAGTCGCACTTCCTGCGGCTGCTCGCGGGCGAGGACGTCCGGCACAGGGGCACCTGGAAACTGGGGGCCCGGGTGGTCCCCGGCCACTTCGCCCAGACCCACGCCCACCCCGAGCTCGTCGGCCGCACCCTGGTCGACATCCTGTGGACCGAGCACGCCAAGGACCGGGGCGGCGCGATGTCGGCCCTGCGCCGCTACGAGCTGGAACGCCAGGGGGACCAGCCCTTCGACAAGCTGTCCGGCGGCCAGCAGGCCCGCTTCCAGATCCTGCTCCTGGAACTCGCCGGGACCACCGCGCTGCTCCTGGACGAGCCGACCGACAACCTCGACCTGGAGTCGGCCGAGGCCCTCCAGGAGGGCCTGGAGGCGTACGAGGGGACGGTCCTCGCGGTCACCCACGACCGCTGGTTCGCCCGCTCCTTCGACCGTTACCTGGTCTTCGGCTCGGACGGCGTGGTCCGCGAGAGCGCGGAGCCGGTGTGGGACGAGCGCCGGGTGGAGCGGGTGCGCTGAGCGCGGGCGGTCCCGCCCCCAAGGGCGCGCGTCACCACGGGATTCAACGCACGGCCCGGGGGCACCCTCAACTCCACGGCGCACGCGGCCCGTTCACTCCACGGTGAACGCGGGCGGTTCGCGGGCGCCGACACGAGCCGTCGAGGGGAGCCGCCATGGGAGCGCCGCCATGACAGGAAGTCCCGGTCTCCTCCAGGCGCTGCTCGTCCCGGCGACGGCGGGAACGACCAAGCTGGTCGTCATCGTCTTCTGCGTGAGCCTGGTGGTCATCGTCGCGTACTACTTCACCAACCGCGACGGCAAATGACCGCGTCAGCCGCCCGCTCCACCTGGAGTGACCGCGGCGGCCGCCCGCTCAACGCGGGAGGGACCCCGGCCGGCGTACGTACGCCGGCCGGGGTCCCTCCGTGCTCCGGGTGCCGGGGTCAGCGGCGCAGGGTGAGCAGCCCCGGCCGGTACGGCAGCTCGTCGTACGGGCCGGTCGCGGTGGGCGACTTGCCCTGGTAGAGGAGTTGCAGGTTGCAGGGGTCGACGGTCATCGTCTGGTCGGGGTTGGTGCGGACCAGGTCACCGTGGCTGATGTCGTTGGTCCAGGTGGCACCGCTGTTGGCCTTGCCCGCGAAGGGGTTGCTCTCGCTGGCCGCCTGCGGCGTCCACGTACCGCTGAGGCTGGAGGCCGTGAACGAGCGGAAGTAGCGCTGCTCGTTGGCGCCCCGCGCCTCGACGATCATGAGGTACTGGTTCTGGCCCTGGACCTTGTAGACCTGCGGCGCCTCGAACAGGTTCTTCACCGTGTCGCTCATGACCGTGGTGTACGAGGAGCCGAAGTTGCCGGGGAAGTTCCCGATCGGCATGCTCGCCCGGTAGATCTTGCCGTTGTCACCGGCGAAGAACAGGTACATGTTCTGGCCGTCGCCGATCAGCGTCTGGTCGATCGGGGCGCCGCCCGGGACACTGCCGGTGAACAGCGGCTGCGGCGCGGACCAGCCGTTGGGGTTGGAGGGGTCGCTCGACGTGCGGTAGATGAACGGCCACGCGCCCCACTGGTAGGCCAGCACCCAGATCTTCTTCGGCGCGAAGTAGAACAGCGTGGGCGCCACCGCCTTCTGGTTCATCCCGGTCTGGCGGGCCGAGGCCATGTCCGACCAGTTGGTGAACGGCGCGAAGGCCATCGAGCCGTACGACGAA
The DNA here is from genome assembly GCF_040629815.1 of Streptomyces sp. NPDC005878. Lineage (NCBI taxonomy): Bacteria > Bacillati > Actinomycetota > Actinomycetes > Kitasatosporales > Streptomycetaceae > Streptomyces > Streptomyces sp. NPDC005878. Next base: position 107,588 of record NZ_JBEXWK010000014.1, on the reverse strand, counting down.
CCCGACACGTTCGAGCCGTAGACCAGGTGCTTGCCGTTGTACATCACGTGGGTGAAGTCCTTCACCGACCGCCACCCGTTCGCCGGCTGCGCCAGCGCTCCGGTCGAGGACCACCGGTAGGTCGACGGGAGGGCGCAGGTGCCGCCGGTCGGCGCGGGCGAGGTCGGGGCGGGCGTCCCGGACGGGCCGGTCCACTTCTGGTTGGTGCCGGACCAGCAGGAGTGCAGCTGGATCTTCGTGCCGTTGGCGGTGGCGGCGCCCACGGCGTCGAGGCAGAGCCCGGAGCGGACGCCGGCGATCGTGCCGTTGGCGTTGACGTTCCACTGCTGGTCGGCGCTGCCGTCGCAGTCCGAGATGACGGCCGGGGTGCCGTTCGCGGTGCCCTTGTTCCCGGCGGCCAGGCACTTGTTGCCATACACCATCAGCTGTTTGCCCGCGGTGCGGGTCCAGCGCTGGTTGGTCTGCCCGTTGCAGTCCCACAGCTGCGTCCGGGTGCCGTTGGCGGTGGAGAAGCCGTTGACGTCGACGCAGCGGCCGGAGGCGACGCCCTTGATCTCCCCGCCGGAGCCGGGCTCGCCCGGCTTGGTGCCCGGCCCGCCGGGGGCGGGGCCGGTTCCGCCGGGGGTGGTGGACCCGCCGGGCGTCGGGCCCGGGGCGGACTTGAGGGCGTTCATGACGGCGGTGTAGGCGGGCTTGGGCTTGCCGTTGTCGTCGAACAGCAGGGGCTTCTCGCCGCCGCGCCAGGAGTCGCGGTCGCGGACACCCCACACCGTGACGCCGGTGCACCGGGCCACGGACAGGCAGGCGTTGACGGCGCCTGCGTAGTGCGTGGGCGAGGCCCCGGCGATGTCCAGCTCGGTGAGCTGGACGTCGACGCCCAGCGCGGCGAAGCCGGACAGGGTGGTGCGGAAGTTCGACGGCGGCCCGCCGGGGCCGAAGTGGCTCTGGAACCCGACGCAGTCGATCGGCACGCCGCGGGACTTGAAGTCCTTGACCATGCGGTAGACGCCCTGGGTCTTGGCGTCCGTCCAGTTCTCGATGTTGTAGTCGTTGTAGCAGAGCTTGGCCGAGGGGTCGGCCGTCCGGGCGGTACGGAACGCCTCCTCGATGAAGCCGTCGCCGAGCACGTCCTGGAACACCGAACCGCGGTGCCGGCCGGAGCCGTCGGCGAACGCCTCGTTGACCACGTCCCAGGCGTAGATCTTGCCCTTGTAGTGGGTCATCTCGGTGGTGATGTGGTTCTTCATCACCGCGCGCAGGGTGTTCGCGTCGTGGATGGAGCGCACCCACGCGGGGAGCTGCGAGTGCCAGACCGTGGTGTGGCCGCGCAGCCGCTGGCCGTGGGCCTGGGCGTGGCTGACGATCCGGTCGGCGGCGCCGAAGGTGAACGTGCCGCGGGACGGCTCGATCGCGTCCCACTTCATCTCGTTCTCCGGGGTGACCATGGAGAACTCGCGGTCCGCGATCGCGGTGTACGCCGCCTCGCCGAGCCGGCCGGAGGCCAGGGCGGTGCCGAAGTACCGGCCGGAGGGGGCCGCCTGCGTCCCCAGGGCGGCGGCTCCGGCGGAGTTCGGGAGCAACGTCACGGCACCGGCCACCACCGCGGCGGCCGACACCCCGATGGCCACGGTACGGCGACGCCGGCTGAGCCGGTGCAGGCCCTTCATGCTGTTCCTCGGGGGTCGTGGAGGTGTCGCGTCATGACAGCGGATTCCTTCAGGAGATACGTCAACGGGCAAGTCGGGGGCCCTGGCCCTGCCGCGCCGGCACGCCGGGCGAGCGGCGGGAGAGCACCCCACACAAGAGGAGGCCGGTGGAACCGCGGTCCCGTAACGGAAAAGTGGCGCGGGGCGGCGGATCGCCCGGTGATGCATCTCGCAGGAAGAAAGCGTTACGCGGGGCCCGGTGGGCTGGTCGTGCCGCGGGGCTGGCGGGGCTATGGGGAGTGGCTGGGCTGGGGAGGTGCCTGCCCGGACCTGCTCAGGGAGCAGGAGGGAAGCAGGAGGGAGCGGCTGGGAGCGGGTCTTCAGGCCCAGGGCCTGCGCAGGACGAAGGAGGCCTGCCCGGCGAAGGCGCGGGTGCCGTCGGAGCCGTCGAGCCAGACGCCGCCGTCGCGCCACCGCAGAACCGACCCGGGGTAGTTGTGGGCGTGCAGGGTCACCGATCCGGCGACCGTCCCGGGGCTCGGGCAGAAGGTGGCGTCCTCGCGGAACAGGGCGCTGCCGTCACTGGTGCTCAGCCGCAGCCGCAGCTCCCGGTGGCGCAGATAGCGGCCGTCGGCGGCGCGGAAGGTGACGCACCGGGTGTCGGCCAGCCCCCTGACGACCGTGAAGGTGAACCGCTGCCGCGTCGGCGCGTCGCTGGAGGCGGAGACAGGGCCGAGCGCCGCGAGGTCACCGGCGTACGTCAGGTACCGGCCGGGGGCGTCCACGGACTCCAGCGACTGGGCGCCCAGCGCGACCGAACCGGTGCCAGCGGACGCACTGACCGCCGGGGACGGCCCGGTCGACGCGGTGGTGCGCGACGGGCTCGGCGTGGCGGGGCGCGAGGAGGAGGGCGCCGGAGGGCCGGCCGGGGGACGGCCGGTCGTGGAGCGGCCGGGGGTGGGAGCGGCGCTGACACCGGGCTCCCGGTGCGCCGGTTCGGGCCAGGTCACGTAGACGGCGGTCCCGGTGACGAGCACCGCGCCGGTGGTGAGGGCGAGCAGCGGGTGCGCGGTCACCGCGGAGAGTTTGCCGATCAGCGAGCCGTGCAGACCGCCGCTTCCCGCCGCCGTGCCGAGGGCGACGGGGGCGGAGGCCAGCCCGGCGGCGCCGGCGGCCGTCCCCGACAGCAGGCCCTTGGCGGCGAGCGCGGCGACGAGCCCGGCCGGGACCGCCAGCGGCGCGAGACCGAAGAGCAGCAGCTCGGCCGGAACCCGGGTCGCCGTCGTCGCCCCGCAGACCGGGCATCCGCGGGTGTGTCGCGCGATCCGCTTGCGCCACACCGAGGTAGGCGCCCCGTCCCACCCGGCGACGGCCTCGTCCAGCCCCGGACAGCGCGGCTCGGCGGCCAGCGCGGCGACGATCGTCCGGCTCAACTCCAGTTGCTCGCGCATGCGTTGCAGGCGTACGCCGACGTGGGCGGCGGTGAGCCCCGTCGCGGCGGCGACGTCGTCACGGCTCAGCAGCCCGGCACGCTCCTGCCACCACAGCGACAGCAGCATCCGGTGGTCGGGGTCGAGCCACCGGGTGGCTTCGACGACCTGCCGGCGCTCGTCGGACATCCGCAGACGCAGCAGCGTCGCGTCCTCGGGTTCGGCGCCCGCGTCCGGTATCTCGTGTGCCTCGTCGATGACCGCGGTCCGCCCGGCGAAGGCGCGCTGCCGGTCCCGGTGGGTACTGATCTGACGGATCGTGATCGACACCAGCCAGGACCGGAAGCTCTCCGGGGCGCGCAGGGCGGGCAGGTCGCGCACCGCGCGCAGCAAGGTCTCCTGCACGACGTCGTCGACATCGGCATGGCCGCTCAGCGCCCGCCCGACGATGTTGTAGAGCAACGGCAGGTAGGCGGCGACGAGTTCCTCGCGCGCCCGGTCGTCCCCGGCTTGCGCCGCGACGACGAGCCGAGCGTGTTCGGCGTCCATGAGCCCCCCTTCCCACCTCCCGCAGGGGAGCGATCCGCCGAGTACGGCGCCACACCTTAACGTCGGCACGGCTGGGCGGCCAAAGCCTGTACGTCGGGTGACAGCCGGGCCCGCGCCGGAAGGGGGGAGGTGACGGAGGTGAGGAGGCGGCGGAGACGACGGAGGTGACGGACGTGACGGACGTACGGAGGTGAGGGAGGGGGACTGAAGCGACCCACGTCACCACCCGCCAATGCCCACCCTCCTCCGGCACTCACCCCGCACCGCGGCCCCGCTCACCCTGGGCAGCCTTCGGCAAACCACCCCCCACCCGGCAAACCACCCCACCCCCGAACGGCGCCGGGTATCTTGGCCGGGTCGACGGATGGACCCGCCACTGACCGAGGCGGGTGTGCCGGGGCCGGGCCGGGGGCGCCCGTATGTTCGTCTTGCCAGGGGGAGACCGTGATACCGCAGCCCAGCCGGGGGCCGGCGCGCCGGAGTGTGATGGCCGGGACCGTCGCCGTCGCCGCGGCGGGGTGTGTGCCGGGCCGCCGGAACGCCTCGGACCCGGACGGGCGCGGCGGCGCGTCCCCGAGGGGCACGTCCCCCACGGGCGGACCGCGCGGCACCGCCACCGTCCTGCAGATCGTCGCGCACCCCGACGACGACCTGTACTTCATGAACCCGGACCTGGAGCAGTCGCTCACGGCGGGGGACCGCCTGGTCAGCGTCTATCTGAACTGCGGTGAGAAGGACGGCATCAACAAGGTCCCGGGCCGCGGGCCCGCGCCCCGGCCCGACGAGCCGGGCTACGCCGGGGCCCGGCGCCAGGGGTTGCGGCAGGCGTACGCGTACATGGTCACCGGCCGCCCCGACGCGCCCTGGCGGACCGGACCGCTCGCCCTGCCCGGCGGTCTGGCGGCCGAGCTGGACACGCTGGAAGGCCACGACCACGTACAGCTGGTGTTCCTCGGCATCCAGCAGTACGGCCCGGACTGGGTGCTGCCCCGCCTGTGGGCCGACCCCGCCGCCGTCACCCGGACCCGTGTCAGCACCGGCTCACCGGTGGCGCGCTCGTACGCCGTGACCCGGACCGGGCTCGTCGACGCCCTGGTGCACCTGCTCGACCGGTACGCGCCGACCGTCGTACGGACCATGGACCCCGACCCGGACCGCCAGCCCCACGACGCGCCAGGCGGTGGCGGGAAAAACGGGGGAGGCGGGGACAACGGCGGGCGCGGGAACGGCGGCGGGGGTGCGCCCGGCCGCCGCGACCGCGACAGGGCGAACCGCCCGCACCACGACCAGCCCGGCTACTCCGACCATCCCGACCACACCGCCACCGCGCTGTTCACCTTCGCCGCGCTGGAGCGCCACCGCCGGGGTCGTACGGCGCCGCCCGTGGCGGTCGTGCCGTACCGCGGGTACTACAACGAGCGCTGGCCGCAGAATTTGCCGAAGCAGCTGGTACGCCGCAAGGCGCACATCCTCAACGTGTACGGGGGCTCCCCGGGCTCGTGCGGCTTCGCGGCCGGGTGCGGCGACTACGACGTGGGCCACGACAACTCCCTGGGCACCGGCTGGGTCCAGCGCACCAGCCCGCGCCAGCCGTTCGCCGCGCCCCGGGTCGTACCGGACGCGGCGGGGCGCCTGCACGCCTTCGGGGTGCTCTCCGGGCAGGCGGTGATGTGGCAGGAGACCACACGCGGCAGCGGAACATGGGGCGCGCCCATACGGGTCGGTGGGGACGGGATAGCGCCCGGACTCACCGCGCTGCTCGACGCGCAGGGCTGCTGGCACCTGTTCGCGGCCCGGATCACGGGGCTCGGGCCGCACCCCCGCGACAACCGGCGCGACCTCGCGCACACCCGCCAGACCCGCCCCGGGGGCGCGTTCGGCGCGTGGACCTCGCTGGGCACCCCCGACCGCGACCCCGAACGGGGCCGCCGCGTCGGCACCCCGGCGGTGGCGAGGGCGGGCGACGGCACCCTGCACCTCTTCGCCCGGAACTGGGAGCGGGGCATCGCCACCCGCGTCCAGCACCCCGACGGAAGCTGGACCCGCTGGACCCCGCTGGGCACGACGGCACCCGTACCGCCTCTCCAGGACGGTGTGGCAGCGGTGACCGACACCGGGGGCCGCGTCCACGTCTTCGCCACGGGCCGCGACGCGGTGCACCACTGGACCCAGCAGGCCCCCGGCGGCGCGTTCACCGAACTCCCCACCGGCCTCCCGGCGTCGGCGGACCCGCCGACCGCGCTGCCCCGCCCGGACGGCTCGGTCCTGCTCGCCCTCCGCGAACCGGTCACCGCCCGCCCGCTCCTGCACCGGCTCACCCCCGACGGCACCTGGCGGCCGGAGCCCTCCTCCGCCCTCCCCGGCCGGGGCTACGGGGCGTTCGCGCTGCTCGCGGTGGGCGGCGGAGTGCTCCTGGCGGGCCGCAACAACGCGGGCACCGTCAGCTGGGCACGCCTGGACGACGGCCCGGCGAACCCCCACTGGTCGACGCTGCCGAGCCGAACGGTCACGGGCCCGTCGCTCGCCCTGACCCCGGACGGCCGCCCCCTGCTCACAACCCTCGCACCGGACGCGACGCTCCGTTCGGTGACGGTCCCGATGACGGTACGGGTGACGGACGGGCCGGCGGAGGGGTGACCGGTGGGGCCCTTCCCGGGGAGGGCGGTGCCGCACGAGGGAACGCTCGTCGCGGCCCGCGTCCCGCCGCCAACGGCCCCGATGGCCGGTGCAGAGCGGTCCTGATCCTCCTGCGGGCCCTGACCGCCCGGGCCCTGCCGGCCGGACCATGGACGGCCCGTACCGGGCGGGGGACGCGTCCGAAGGAGCGGTAGAGGACACCGCTGGTGTGACGCCGATGGGTTTCCGATTCAGGCGGCGTCGCGCGTCCGGCGGTGGTGTACCGCGACGGCGGTGCCGCCGCCGGTGACGCCGAGGGCGGTGGCCGCCCGGCGATCACGGCGGGGTTGCCGTCCGTCGTACCGGTATCGGCGCGTACGGCTTACTTCTCGGCCGTGCCGCCAGTGGTGGCGGGGCCGGACCCCGGGGCGGTGGCCGACGGCGCGTAAGCGGAGGCGGAGGAGGGGGAGGTGGAGGGGACGCGGTTGGCCTTCATGGTCTTGGTGATCCAGCCCGCGTACGCGGGTGCGCTGGTGTAGAGGCCGGGGCCCTCGGAGCAGGGCACGTTCGGGGCGCCGGGCCCCGAGGTGACGCCGATCAGCTCCCAGCGGCCGTCCCGGCCCTTCTGGACCTGCGGTCCGCCGGAGTCCCCGAAGCACGCCATCGCCCGGGGCACGGTGGTGATGGTGCACAGCCGGGTGCGGTCGGCGTACCCCGGCGCGCACTCGGACGCGGCGCCCCGGCGTGTGTTCAGCTCCTGCAACCGCTCCGGGAACGCGAACGCGGTGTCGACGGTGGTGCCGAAGCCCAGCAACCGCGTCGGGGTGCCCGGCCGCCCGGGCTGTCCGGCGATCCGGATGGGCTTCTGGGAGACCGGACGGTCCAGCCGTATCAGCGCGATGTCGTTCGTGTTGGCCGCCTTGTTGTCGCCGTTCGCATAGCCGGGGTGGACGAAGGAACGGTCGATCCTGCGTACGGTCCCGCCGGACTTGCGGTGGTCGCTGCCGATGCGCACCGTGCCGTCGACCTCCAGGCCCTCGCCCTTGAGGCAGTGGGCCGCCGTGAGCACCCACTGCGGGTCGATGAGCGAGGCCCCGCAGTTCCCGTCGTACAGCCCCTGCGACGGGGCCGACTCCGGGATGGACGCCATGAACGGGTAGCGCTCGGTGGAGTCCGTACCGCCGACGATGGCTCCGGCGCTGCCGGCGAGGACGGTGGCGCAGGCCGCGACGGCGAGAGCACCGACGGCGGCGGTGCGGACGGTACGGCGGCGCGGCGGCTTGAAGCTGAACACAGGGGGTTCCTTCTGCTCGGTGGATCTTGTGCGTTCAGCCTCGTCGTACGAGGTCGGCGCCACCATCCGGGCCACCGGCCGGTCGGGGCGGGGGCTGGCCCCCGTGCGGGGGCGGGGGCTGTCCCGGGCCTGCCGGGTTCACCAGTCCACCCCGGCCGCCACCGGCCGGTGGTCGCTGCCGGTGGCCGGCAGCACCCACGCGCTCCGCGGCTCCACCCCGCGTACGAGGATCTGGTCGATCCGCACCATCGGGAACTTGGCGGGCCAGCTGAACCCGAAGCCCTTCCCGGCCGCGTCCTGGGCCGAGCGCAGCCGCGCCGTGATGCCGTCGAACGCGCGGTCGCCCGTGGTGCCGTTCAGATCGCCCAGCAGCACGACCCGCTCGTTCCGCTCGGCGGCCAGCGCCTCGCCGAGTGCCGTCGCGCCGCGGTCCCGGCTGCCCGTCCAGAACCCGCTGGGCAGCACGCGTACGGACCCCAGATGTGCCACGTACACCGCGAGCGGACCCCGGCCCGTGGCCACCGTGGCGCGCAGCGCCCGGTTGTAGGCCAGCTTGACGTCGGCCGGCTTGGTGGCCGCCAGCGGCCCGTAGTCCGTCGCGACGTCGACCGTCCGGGTGTCGGACAGCGGCAGTTTGCTCCACAGCCCGACCGTGCCCAGCACGGAGTGGTACGGATACGCCTTCGCCAGGGCCTTCTCGTACACCGGTTTCGCCTGCGCCGTGATCTCCTCCAGCGCCAGCACGTCCGCCCCGCGGGCGGCCAGGTCCCGGGCGGTACCGGCCGGGTCGGGGTTGTCGGCGTCGACGTTGTGACTGACCAGGGTGAGGTCGCTGCCCGGCCGGGACCTGTCGCCGAGCACCCCGCCGAAAAGGTTCAGCCACACCGCGACCGGCACCACCAGCGCGACCACCGCGGAGGCGGACCGGCGCCACAGGCCCGCGACGAGGAGCACCGGGACGAACAGGCCGAACCACGGCAGGAACGTCTCCACCAGGCTGCCCACACCCGCCCGGTCCGTGACGTACGCGTGCAGCAGCATGAGCAGACCGAGCGCCAGCGCCAGCGCCGCGAGTACGAGGCCGCGCTTCCAGGCTCCGGGGCCGGGGCGGTGGCCGGAAGCGAAACGCATTGCCCGGCGGGCGCCCGCGCGCCACCCGCCGACGCCCGCGACCTGGCCGTCGACGCCGCCCTGCCCGGCCCGCCCGGCCTGCCCGGCCTGCGCCGTGTCCACCTGCGTCATGGCTTCTCCTTGCTGCTCACTGCCGGTCATCGCGTGTCGTCGGGTCCTGGCACGGGAGCGGTGTGCGCCCCCGGTACCGGTACCGGTACCGGTACTCAAGGCGATTCCGTGTTGCGGGGACGTATGCGGTTTTCGATACGCGGGCGATAGGCGCCGGCTCGTAGCATCGCCACCATGCGCGTGCTGATCGTCGAGGACGAACCCTTCCTGGCCGAGGCGATCCGCGACGGCCTGCGCCTGGAGGCGATCGCGGCCGACGTCGCAGGTGACGGAGACACCGCTCTGGAACTGCTGGGCGTCAACGCCTACGACATCGCCGTCCTCGACCGCGACATCCCCGGACCGTCCGGCGACGACATCGCCAGGACCATCGTCGCCTCCGGCAGCGGCATGCCGATCCTGATGCTCACCGCGGCCGACCGCCTCGACGACAAGGCATCCGGCTTCGAGCTCGGCGCCGACGACTACCTCACGAAACCCTTCGCCCTGCGAGAACTCGTCCTCAGACTCCGAGCACTGGACCGCCGACGCGCCCACAGCCGTCCCCCCGTACGCGAGATCGCGGGGCTACGGGTGGACCCGTTCCGCCGGGAGGTCTACCGGGACGGCCGTTTCATCGCGCTGACCAGGAAGCAGTTCGCCGTGCTCGACATCCTGGTGGCGGCCGAGGGGGGTGTCGTGAGCGCGGAAGAACTGCTGGAACGGGCTTGGGACGAGAACGCCGACCCGTTCACCAACGCCGTACGGATCACGGTCTCGGCGTTGCGCAAGCGGCTGGGCGAACCCTGGATCATCGCGACCGTGCCGGGCACCGGCTACCGCATCGCAGCCGAGCCGGAGACAGGACACGGGGGCCTCGGGGAAGGTACCGAAACCGGGGATGCGGAGGGAAGCCAAGGAGCAGCAGGAGCCCAGGGCATCCAAGGTACCCAAGGCACCCTGGGCACCGAGGGGAACAGAGCATGAACAGGGCACCCGGTATGAGCGTCCGCCTCAAACTCACCCTCAGCTACGCCGGATTCCTGATGCTGGCCGGAGTCATGCTGCTGGCGGCAGTATGGGTGTTCCTCCTGAGATACGTCCCCAACCGGGCGATGCTCATCAACCCCGACGACAGACCCACCAACGGTGTCTTCCCCATCAGGTCCGCGCTCCTGGAGGTCTTCGCCCCGAGGGCGGCCGCGGTACTGGGGTTCCTGCTGGTCTTCGGCCTCCTGGGAGGCTGGCTCCTCGCGGGCCGCATGCTGGCGCCGCTGACCCGCATCACGGAAGCCACCCGCACGGCCACGCACGGATCGCTCTCCCACCGGATCCGGCTCCCGGGCCGCGGGGACGAGTTCCGCGAACTGGCCGACGCCTTCGACGCGATGCTCGAACGGCTCGAAGCACACGTCGCCGCCCAGCAGAGATTCGCGGCCAACGCCTCCCACGAACTGCGCACCCCGCTGGCGATCTCGAAGGCGCTCCTGGACGTGGCCCGCACGGATCCACCCCGTGACACCGGCGCGCTCATCGAACGCCTCCACACGGTCAACACCCGGGCGATCGATCTCACCGAGGCACTGCTCCTGCTCAGCCGCGCCGACCAACGGTCCTTCACCCGCGAACCGGTGGACCTGTCGCTGCTGGCGGAGGAGGCCACGGAAACCCTGCTCCCCCTCGCGGAGCAGCGAGGCGTCACCCTCGAAACCACCGGCGACATCGCCCCCACGACCGGCTCGCCCACGCTCCTGCTGCAACTGACCACGAACCTGGTGCACAACGCGATCGTCCACAACCTGCCCGAGGGCGGGGCGGTGTGGGTCACGACGACCGCGCGCCCCGGGAGCGCGCTCCTCACCGTGGAGAACACGGGTGAACAGATCACGGAGGACCTGGCCGCGACCCTGACGGAACCGTTCCAGCGGGGCACCGAACGCGTCCACGCCGACCACCCCGGCAACGGCCTCGGCCTCGGCCTGGCCATCGTCAAGACCATCACCGAAGCCCACGAAGGAACCCTCACCCTCACCCCACGCCCGACGGACGGGCTCCGCGTCACGGTGGAACTGCCGACGACGACCTCGCACACCGGCAGGCGGGCGCGGGCATGCGAGGAGGGTGGCTGAGCAGAAGGCGAGCGGCCGGCAGAGCGCGAGGCGAGGTCTCGCGTCACCGGCTCCACGTCGCGTACGCCCAGGTCTCCCCTTCCCGGGGTTCCCGCAGCCAGGAGACGGTTTCGAAGGCGTCCAGGCGCCCGCGCAGGACGGCCTCCTCCGAGACGCTCACCCCGAAGGCATCAGCTATCGCGTCCAGCGTCCGGCGCGGGATGAGGGTGGTGGCGTCCTCCGCGTCGCCGTCGTCCGTACGTGAAGCCGCTCCCCGCGGTCGCCAGTACAGGGGGGTGTCGCCGGTGGAGGTGACCTCATCGCCGTCCACGGCGAGGGAGTGCACGAGTCGGCCGTCCTCGGCGAGTGAGACGTAGAAGCTCTCCGGCCGGCCGTCCAGGTGGTCGGAGGCGTGGTCGGCGACGATCGTCAGCGCCCGGGTGCCGCGCGAGGCAGCCACCGCGGGGGAGACGAAACGTGCCGTACGCCCGCCTCTCCAGGCCGTGGTGTGGGCGAAACTCCAGTTGGCCCCGCCGACGCCCGCGCTTCCGGTGCGCACGATCGCCCTGCTCTCCCACTTCTCGCCGCCCTGGAGCTGGTACCGGAAATCGGCGTCCCAGATCGTCAGGGCCGGGAGCAGCGGACCGCCCGATCCCAAACGCCGGTGCAGTTCGGCCGGATCGACTCCTTCCACCAGCAGCAGCCGGAACCCGTGCCGCAGGGACTCCGGGCCCACCAGCCAGCCCAGGCCGTCTGAGTCCGGCACAGTCCGCTCTCCCGCCGGGGCGGCCGCCGCGGGGTTGCGGAGTTCCGTGACTGCCTCGGCGCCACCGCGAGGCGTGGCCAGCAGCGCACGCGCCCGCTCCGGGGTGATCACCGGGCGGAGGACGGAATCGGCGAGCAGACCCACGGGCGCTATGTGGTCGGTGGCGACGGGTCGCCAGGAGGGCACGGCCGCCGCCAGGGCCCGCCATGCCGCCTCGGGCCGCGCCTGCCGGGCCAGCGCCCGGGCGGCGTCGACCGCTTCGCCGAACGCGCCGGACGCCTCGTACCGGTACGTACCCTCACGTATCCGCTGGAGCACCCCCGCCACCAACTCGCGGTCCTCTTCGGGGTACTGCTCCAGAAACCATGCGTCGTCGTCGCGTCCCGAGTCCGCCTGGCGCAGACAGTCGAGCGGCATCGCCTCGCGGGCGACATACGCGTCGTGCAGGGAACCACCGCGCTCGGGGGTCGTCCCGCCGGACGCGCCCGAGAGCATCCGGAGCTGGTCGAGCATGCGCGCGGCCCGGGGGCGCCCGCACGCCACCGCCTGGGCCAGCACCTCGGCCGCCGTCTCGTACGCACCACCGAGGGCGTCCTTCCGTGCCTGCTCTACGGCGGCGTCCAGGGACCGTGTCGTCTCGTTGGCGAAACCGGGCAGGCCGGCGGACATGGCGAGGAATTCCTCGTACATGGCCTCCATGAAGTGCTTGAACGACTCGTAGCGGTCGGGAGGGGACCCGCGCCAACTGGCATACGTACGGACGGCCCACTCACCGCGCTCGTCGACGTCGTCGGGATCCAGCAGGACGTCCACCATGTCGGACTCCAAGGACAGTTGGAGCGAGCGCTGCCACACTTCGGCCTCCCGGACCGCCTCCTCGTCCTCGTCCTCCTCCCCGGATTCCAGCCAGATGTCGCGCATGCCGTGCGGATCCCCGCACCAGTCGATCTGCTCGGTCCCGGCCAGCCGATAGACGAAGTGCCCCGCGTGCCGCCAGCCATCGGTGACCTGGAGGAAGGAGCGCAGTGACGGGGGCAGCGGCCGCCCCAACCGCTCCTCCAGCGCCAGCAGGCGCTCCTCGTCGGCCGGCTCGAACCCGAGCCAGCGGGCGGCCCGAGCCTGGCGGTCGCCTTCCCCGGGCTCGTCCTGCAATTCCTGTGCGTCGGCCCATTCCCCACTCCATCGATCGAGGAACGGCCGCCATGCGAATCGAATCATGTCCCCGATGGTGGCAGCCACCACTGACAACTGCCGTGGAGCGGTGGGGAGCACGGTGCCCCCCGGCTATCGCAGGAGGATGGGAGCGCCGGATCTGCGGTGCGGGAGTGGGGGAGGGGCCGGAGACGGCAGTCCCGCGCACCACCGCTACAGTGCGACGAACCCCCGAATTGAACGCGTTCAAAACACCTGGCAGTATGGCGATCGGCCGATGGGCGACTCACGCTCGTACGCCTTGTCGCGAGAGGGCTTTGCTGTGGCGCACGAGCGGTCTGTCGGTCGGATGCTGTGGATCTCGATGGTGGTGCTGTTTCTGGAGGCGGTGCTCGCTCTCGTGGTGGCCGTGGTGTACGGCCAGACGCGGGAGTCGCCCAACGCCGGCGGCGGTTACGCCCTCGGGCTGTTGGCCCTGCCTTTCGTGGCAGCGGCAGGCGCTTTCGTCGGAGCCGCCCTCTCGGCCGTCTTCGTGTTGCCCGCGCTCCAGGTCGCCGCAGCGCTGGGGCGGCGGTACGGCGGCCGGAATGCCTGGTGGTGGGTACCCCTGGTCCTTGCGGCGGCCTTTGCGCCCCTGGCGATGGGGGCCGCCCTCCTCGGTGCTGCGGACTGGACGACGGCTGGGGGCTCGTGGATGGTGGCCACCGTCGCGCTCACCGTCCCGGCCCTGGTCGGCCGGTCGCCGCGAGGAACGTTCGGCGCGGTGGCCGGCTGGGGCGTGTTGGCTGTGATCAGCGTCGGTGTCCTCGGCGGTGTGGCGCTCGGGACGCATCTCCTCCCCGCGTACCACCCGCCGACGATGTCCGCGCCGACCCTTGTCGGCACCTGGTCCGACGGCAAAGGCGCAACGCTGACCTTTACCGCGGACGGCAGGGTCACCGCGTCCGGCGTCCAGGATGAGCGGCTCGACGAAAACCTCGGCTCGGAGGTGGCGCGGTGCACAGGCGAGGGCACGTGGACGTTCGACGCCGGACGGGACACCTGGAGCCAGGAGGTCAACGTCAGCGTCCAGGACTGCCAGTGGCTGCCCTGGAACGTGGGCGGCACACGGGAACGGCCCACCCTCTACCAGTACATCGGCGACCCCGACTCCTGGGACTTGTACAAGCTGAGGAAGGTATAGCTCCTCCGACCGGAAGGGGGGGCGGAATGCGAGGGGCTGCTGTACGGGCGGGCGGCATGGGCTGCGCGGGACGGCCACCGACCGCCCCCAACCACCCCCCGCCCCATGTGCAGTTATGCCCGGCCACCACGGGCCTGTCCGGTGGCTCAATATTCCCTTCAACCACCTGATGCACCGCCTGTAGGCTTCAGCCACATCCCGGGGGGGATCTCGGACGTTCGTCGCGCGGCCATGCACGGCATGGCCAGGCGGCCGCGGAATCGCGCCATGCGCGCGCCGCGCCGCTCCGTACGAGGAACGTCTCCGAGGAGCGTCCGCGCGCTCCACTCACCACCTGAGGCGCGACGCACCCCACCCCACCCGGTTTCACTCACCTGTTCCCTGGGGGGAATCTTGTCTTCTGTGCGCCTTTCGCGTACGGGCCGTCTCGCGGCCTGCACCGCTCTCGCCCTGTCGGCCGGGATGCTGCTGTCCGGCACGGCGTCGGCCGACGGGGCGCCGCCGGCGCCGCACACGGCCGTCACACCCGCCAAGCCCGAGGCCGCGCGGCCCACCGGGACGCTTCCGAAGGGCACGGCCCACCGCAAGGCGGGCGCGGTGGCACCCGCGGCGCCCGCCAAGCCCCGTGCCGACATGGACGGCGACGGCTACAGCGACCTCTTCTACCGCACGCCGAGTGGCAAGCTGTGGCTGCGGACGTTCGTGAAGGGCAAGGAGGATGTCGAGTACACCTTCGCCGATCAGACGGAGTGGCAGAAGGACGTTCTCGCCCCCGGCGACCTGAACGGCGACGGCCACCCCGAGCTGCTGACGCTGTCGTCGACCGGCACCCTGTCCCTCTACACCAACCCGAGCGCCGGGTACGCCGGTTACCGCACCTGGTCGGGCGGCGGCTGGAACGCGTACAACAAGCTCCTCACCCCGGGAGATGTCACCGGCGACGGCAAGATGGACGTCCTGGCCCGCACGCCCGGCGGCGACCTGTACCTCTACCCCGGCAACGGCAGCGCCGACGCGGACCCCTTCGCGGGCCGGATCAAGGTCGGCGGCGGCTGGGGGGCGTACGACCAGCTGCTCGGCGCGAACGACGTCAACGGCGACGGCATCGCCGACGTCCTGGCCCGCACGCCCGGCGGTGACCTGTACGTCTACGCCGGCACCGGGGACAGCGCGGCGCCGCTCAGGGGCCGCGTCAAGGTCGGCGGCGGCTGGGACACCTACAACCAGCTCCTGAGCATGGACGACGCCAACGGCGACGGATACGCGGACGTCTTCGCCCGCACCGCCGGCGGCACGGTCTACCTCTACCTCGCCGACGGCCACGGCAACTTCCAGGACCGCAGATACTGGGGCGAAGGCTGGGAGGCGGGCTCCTGGTTCGGATCGCAGGGCGGCAACCCGTTCCTCGGCAAGAGCGAGATCCTCGCGCGCAACACCCAGGGCACCCTGTTCTACTACTCCGCGACGAACAACGGCCAGCTGGGGAGCCGCCAGCAGGTGGGCGACACGGGCGGCTGGGCGCACGCCGACGTCCGGTTCGCCTCCTCCCTCGACAGCGACGGCCAGCCGGAGCTCCTGGAGATCTACCAGAACTGGCTGTACAACCGCGGCACCGCGGTGAGCGGCGGCTGGGGCGCCTACAACCTCGTCGTCGGCCCCGGCGACCTCAACAACGACGGCCAGGGCGACCTGCTGGCCCGCGACGGCTCCGGCACCCTGTGGTTGCAGCGCGGCAACGGGAACGGCACCGGCTTCGCCTCCCGCCTGAAGGTCGGCGGCGGCTGGAACGCGTACGACAAGATCGTCGGCGCCGGTGACCTGACGGGGGACGGTCTGGCGGACGTCGTCGCGCGCACCGGCGACGGCAAGCTGTACCTGTACGCGGGCACGGGCGTCTCCACCTCGCCGTTCAAGTCGCGCCTGTACGTCGGCCCCGGCTGGCAGCAGTTCAAGAACCTCGCCGCCCCGGGCGACATCAACGGCGACGGCCGCGGAGACCTCCTGGCCTCCAACTCCCGCGGTGAGCTGTTCCGTTACAGCTCCAACGGCTACGGCGGCTTCCAGCCCCGGGTCAAGCTCGGCGACGGCTGGAACACGTACCGCGACCTGTACTGAGCCCTGGCGGCGGCCGAAGGCGCTCCCGCGCGTGACGAGTTCGCGGAGACGGGTGCAGCGGACGTCAGCCGGTCAGGCCCGTGGGCAGCTGGTCGTGCAGGGGTGCGGTGTCCTCGTCGTGGGACGGCGGGGTGACCGGTACGGGGGTGCCCAGATCGGTGAAGGAGAGTGTCATCACGGCGTGCGTGACCGTGCGGTCCTTGAGGGTGAACCGGGCCTGCACGAGGCGCCCGTGGTGATCCACCCAGGCCTGAGCCGCGATGGGGAGGTCGCTGCCGTACGCGTCGCGCAGGAGGTCGGCGTTCTCCCGGCTCTCCGTGGCCAGGCGCAGGGTGAGGGTGCGATGGTCGAGGGTGCCGCGGTAGCGCTCGGTGGGCACACCGTGGACGGTTTCCGTGCCCTCGGCTCGTACGTCCTTCATCCGCGCGACCTGCTGCAGGGTATAGGCCGGGTCGTTGAGAGGCGGCCGGAAGGGGGTGTGGGTCTCGGCGGTGCGCCGGAGGTCCACACCCCACCGGTCGTCCAGCTCCACCGCCACATTCATGGGTACGGCGGGCCGCATGTAGACGCGCTCTTTGTAAAGGATCTCCTCCGCGCCGACGGCGGAGGAGCTGTGCGTGACGGTCATCGGAGCGTTCCCGGTGGCCAGATCAATACTGCCCGAGGCCTTCACCTGCGGCGGCTTGGCGGGATCGACGACGGGGGTTGTCAGCGTGGAGGTGAAGCGGGCGCTGGTGTGGCTGGTCGCGGTGACCGCGTCGCGTACGGCGGCGACAGCCTCCGCACGTGGCTTCTCGTCGTCACCCGCTCCGGTGCAGGCGGCGCACAGCATCGCGGTGGCGGTGAGGAGGACAAGGGAGCGGCGCATCGAAACCTCAAGGAAGACCGGCGGAACACATGGTGAGGTCGGTGAGGTCGCCGACGGATGTCGACGACTCGGTGGGGGTCGGGGGCGCGGCGTGCGGTTGTCTGTGAGGACCCGGAACGCCTGGGGGCGGCCCCACAAGCGGGCCGCCCCCACCCTTACGACGCCGCCCCCATCCTCACGCCGCCGCCCCCCTCCCTACGACTTGTCCACAGACCGACCGACGTCCTCGGCCCGGGGAGGGTGGGATCAGATCAGGTTGAGGGAGTTGTAGCCCCAGCCGATCTTGACCCGGCTGTCGAACGGGTCACGGGAGCCGCCGTTGCCGGAGTAGCGCCACAGTGTGCCGTCGTTGCCGCGTGCGACCAGGTCGGAGCGGCCGTCACCGTCGAGGTCACCCACCGAGAGAATCCGGTTGTAGGTGTTCCAGCCGCCACCGATCTTCACGCGGCCGTTGAACGGGTCGTTGCGGTTGCCGTTGCCGGTGTAGAGCCACAGCACACCGGCCTTGTCGCGGGCGACGATGTCGGTGCGCCCGTCTCCGTTCAGGTCGCCCTGGCCGGCGATTTCGGTGTACTGGCCCCAGCCGCCGCCCACCTTCGTACGGGAAGTGACGCGGCCGTCGGCGTAGCCGAGGTACATCCACAGCACGCCGGACTTGTCCACGGCGATGAGGTCGGACTCAACGGCTCCGGCGAGGTTGCCGGGGGAGAGGACCTTGTTGTAGATCTGCCAGCCCCCGCCGATCGTCTTCGCGGCCCCCGTGTTGGTGCCGGCGTAGTAGAGCGTGCCGTTCTTCAGGATGCTCCAGGCACCGTCCTTTTCCCCGTCCTTGTCCTGGTCAACCTGGATGAGGTGCTTGAAGCCGCTGAAGTCGGCGGCGGTGGGCCACGATGCCTCGAACCCGCCGCGGCCGTCCGGGAAGTACCAGTTCAGCCACCCGTCCCGCTCGACGGCCGCCATCGGGAAGGTGGCCGTCTGCTCCCAGGAGCCGGCCGCCGCACGCGGAGCGGCCAACTTGCCCTTGGCGGCGGGGACGTGCTGCCGCTGCTCGGCGGCCCGGGTGGCCGCGTCGGCCGGGTTTCCGGCCGCGAACGCGGTACCGGCGGTTGCGGCCAACGCGGTGGCGACGGCGGTGGCAGCGAGCGTGCGCTGGATGAACTTCATGGACTGGCCCCCGGCTGGTCAGGAGAAGGCGCGATTGGTCTGGACCGCGCCTTCAGGTCTCTGGCACCATACACAGGCACTTCACCGCTCCCTTACATGGGGGCCATGTCATGTTCGCGCGGGCGAACAGGTAGTGATGGTGTCGAGGCCGGTCGCACCGCACCAACTGGTTTGTGGCGCTGCCAGGTCCAGGAGATCACCCTGGCCCTGTGGGTCGACCCCCGCACCAGTCTGCCCGTCCGCATGGAGGAGACGATCGGCGCCGCCCACGTCAAGATCGACTTCCGGGGGTTCGGAGGTGCCAAAACCATTACCCCGCCCCCGGCAGGCGACACCGCCGACGTGACCGACCAGGTCAAGGGCACCCCTGACAGCAAGTCGTCCGGCGATGAGCCGTCGGACGCGGACAACGACCCCGCCTGACCCGGCCGGACCGACCTCCGTCGGCCTCCCTCTCAGGCCTTCCCAGGCCGCTTCAGGGAAACCCGCGTCACCCGTGCAGGGCGTGAACGTGATCGGGATGAGTGGCTTGGCCTGGGGTACGGCCGACGGGCGGCAGGTGCCGGGCGAGGATACGGCGGAGACGGTCAGCGCCGTCGGGCTCGCCGGCGGCTTGTACGGCGTGCTTGGGCAGGAACGTCATGCACTTCTTGTCCGCGCTGAGCACCACGAACAGGCGGGGGGTCTCCACATAGCCGGAGAACGTCGGCCAGCCGGACCACTGGCGTTGGTGCGCGGTGGCCACCGTCAGCCCGCTGGGCTCCACGGTGATGTACCGCGGCCCCTCCGCCTGCGCGCGCCGGTGGGCCTGCCTCGCCTGCAAGCGAGGCGCGAACACCAGGGCGTAGGAGAGGAACAGCGCAGAGAACAGGAGCGGAAAGAGGTCGAAGGCCCCTCGGTCCATCCCGAGGTTGAGCGCCAAGGGGAACAACCCGAAGGCGATGAGCAGCCTGCGGTTGTTACGTCCGGCCGGAGAGGCCTGGAGCAGGACCTGCGTGGCCTCCCGGAACTCTTCACCCGTCGCCTGGCACACCAGCTGCACCACGTCGTCCGCGTGCGGCTCTCCACCGGTCTCACTCATCGTGCCCACCCCTCTGGCTTCCTGCACCGCCGGCGACGTGCGCCCCCTGCTGACTTTCGCCGACCCTTGCCGACCACTACCGACGCCGGCCGGGTCATTATGCGGCACTCCGGGGCGGTCGGTGCGCGGGGGCAGGGTTGCTCGGTGCGGGCACACCGTCGGCGGGGCCGCGAGGGAGTACGAGGCGTCGGCGGCCGCTCGGATCGCCCGCTCGGATCGCCCTGGTCAGGAGACGTGTGCGTCCCGAAGTTCACGCAGAAGAGCAGTGAAGGACTTCGCGTCGTACAGAAGCCCCCTGGACGCCTCGGGCACGGGGTAACCGTCGATTTCGAGGCTGGGGGTACCCGGCCCGAAGCCTTCCTTGGTGCCCTTCGCCTCGTACGCCTCCTCGGATGCCCGAACGAAGGCCCGGTACTTCATCGTCTTGACCGCGGTGTCGAAGGCGGCACCGCGCAACCCCGGTACCCGCGAGGCGAGTTCGAGTAGACGGGCGGTGGTGTAGCCGTCCGACTCCTCCGGGGGCTGATTGCCGTAGAGCACGGCGTGGTACTCGGCGAACTTCCCCGCCTCCAGCGCCGCCCGCAGAGCGTTGACCGCCCGCTTCGAGCCACCGCCCCCGAGCCGGTCGTCCAGGAACGAGGCCATCGTGTACTGCGCCCGCACCTCCCGCCGTACGACTGCCGCCGCCAGCGCCGGACCACCGCCCGTACGCTCGAACGCCTCACAGGACGGGCAGCGCGGATCCTCCAGCAGATGAAGCGTCACCGCGGCCTTGGGGTCCCCCACGCTGATGGTCGTACCGTCGAGGCCCAGCTGCTCGGGGACCGCCCCCGCGTTCGCGTACGCCGCCGGCCCGACCCGCTCGCTCTCCGCGTGCGACGCATCCCCGCCACCGCATCCGGCGGCGAACACCATGCCCGCACCCGCCCACACCAGCCACGCCCTACGTCTGCCGGCCACCACGCCCACACACCCCTCCCCATCAACCGAGACAAAGCAGAGGCCGAACACCGACCCCGCACTGCTCCATGTGCTGCCGCCCCGCCGCTGCGCGGAACCCCCTACCGCCAGGCAGCCCCTCCCGTGGAACCGGCACAGACTACTGGCCCCCGCGACCCCGACAACGCCCAGGGCCCGATGGGCGACGCGGCCCCGGCCTCCGGGGACCAGCACAGGTTGGTGAGGCGCCCGCAGGGGAGCCAAAACACGTTGGCCGGCCTCCGACGAGGCTGCGACGATGCTCCCGACTCCCCGACTCCCCGACTCCCCGACTCCCCGACTCCCCGACGGAGGATGTTTGTTCGTTTTCGTGTGTGCGGGATGCGGCGCCGAGCTGACCACCCCGTTGTCCCGGGTCGTCCTGCCCGCCCACGCTCATCAGACGTACGGGAACGGGCTTCAGCTCCCGGTGCTCATGGAGTCGGGCACGTTCGCCGTCGACCCCGAGCCCTGGGGGCCGCCGTGGCGGAGATGGGAGGACGTCGATCCGGACGAGGCCCTGGCCCGCGGCATCTACGCGCCGGTTCACGCCCTCTCCGATGGAGCCCCCGGCTCAATCGTCATCGCACCCGGTGATGCCCGCGGCACCCTGCTGATCCCGGAGAGGGCCGGCGGTTACTGCTGTGGCCTCGACGGCGCAGACGGCCCCAACATGGCCTGCGCTGCATGCGGTTTGCCCGTGGCGAGCCGGATCGACGACTGCTCACTGTGGCAGGCAGCGTGGCTCGCACCCAATGCCGTGCGCCGCATTCTCCTCGACGGGGCCGACTCCGTACCGCTCACCTGGACAGAGCTGTTGCAGGCAGAGAACCCCACGCCTGCGTTCGAGCCCATTGCCACCTGGGGGGCGCGGCGCGGGCGGAACCACTTCTGGTCGTGGAGCCCCCAGTGGGAGGCCGCGGCCGGCCGGGCACTCGCCCATCTGCTGGCAGCCTCGCAGGACGCCCCGGTGACCGTCCCGGACGGTCTGAGCAAGGAGGTGTTCCAACGCGCCCTCGACGCCCTGCTGCCCGCAGGTCCGCCCGCACGGCGCGCCGTTCTGGCCGGTCCAGGACGCCCCGTCCCCGACACGGGCGCCGACATCGTCCTCGTACCCACCCATCCCCAGACCGGACAGACGTGGACCCCGGCCGGACCGGCTGCCTCGGCCTGCCCGGTGCCGCTGCCGTTCGGGGTGTGGCTGGAGCTGGCCTTCCCCAAGCCGCACCTGTCGATTCCCGCGTCGGGCGGCATGCCCGACGGCGTCCTCCGGGACGACCCGCCCCCACCCCGCCCCGGGTACTTGTTCCGAGCCGATCCGGGCGCCTTCCAGCGCACCCTCGTCCGGCTGCCGGCCGTCCGCAGCCCGTGGTTGCGCGAGATCCTCGACAACCTCAGGCAGTACGTGCGTGCCGGTCTCTTCTAGCCGGCTTGGTACCGGCGAACCAAGCGGCTCGACGAGGAGTTGGCGTCCGGCCCGGAGCAGCAGAGGCCTCACCAGGGTGCTCGCAACGCGCGCGGATCACACGGTTTCCAGGTGCGTGGACGCCTTCCGGATCCTCACCCCGCCGACGACGCACACCAGACCGAACACGACGATGCCGAGGTATGCGACGGACGGAAGGCCGACGACCTTGTGCAACCAGCCCCACTCCGTGCCGAAGAGGGCCTGCGAAGCGAAGCTGACCAGCCCCTGGCCTCCTATGACGTAGCCGATGCTTTCGAGGGTGTAACCGATGGTCGTACGCACGGATCAACCGTCTCGCGAACGTGCTGCAAGATCGTCATCCCCCGGGCCGAGTACGCAGTAGGCCAAAGGATGCAGTCACTTGCAGTCACTTGCAGTCGCTTGCGGGGAGCGTGGGCACGGCCCCGCCGCAGCAGAGGAGCGGTCGACACCATCGACACCGGAGAGTTCCAAGGCCACACGGCAAGCCCAGGGCATGGGCTGGCCGGTTCCAAGGCGACGCCCTCACTCCCACCTCATCTGCTTACTTCTCCCGCATGGAGAGGCCGTGTTTCGCGAACCACCCGCCGTTCCGCTATAGTCGATCTTGAGCTTGCGGCCGCGAAGAGCGGTGGCGGGACACGCGTTGGTGGTCCAAGGAAAGGCGCCCCACTTCCTGTGGGGAGATGCAGGTGCAAGGCCTGCCCAGCGCTCGATGAATGAGGGCCCTGGTCTCCGTAGCGGAGGCCGGGGCCCTCGTCCGTATGCACGGTACGCACCGAACGCGCCCACCTTGAACCGGACGTGCCCACCTTCGAAGCTGCCCGGACACACCCCCGGGTACGGTGCGAAGTGTGACCGCCCCCGCACCGCAACCACCACTCCTCTTCCTCGACGTCGACGGACCGCTCATCCCGTTCGGCGCGACACCCGACCAACTCCCGCACGGCGGCTACCCCACGTACGACACCGGGCACGCCCACCACCGGCCGGCGGCCGACGCCAACCCGCTCCTCACCAGGATCAACCCCGCCTACGGGCCACGGCTGCTGGCGCTGCCCTGCACCCTGGTGTGGGCCACGACGTGGATGTCCGACGCGAACGACTGCATCGCCCCGTGGCTGGGCCTGCCGCGCCTGCCCGTCGTGGACTGGCCGGACCCCGCCGACGACCACCCCCACGGCCTCCACCTCCACTGGAAGACCCGCCCGCTCCGGGACTGGGCGGCCGGACGCCCGTACGTATGGATCGACGACGAGATCACGGACAGGGACCGGTCCTGGACGCAGACCCACCACCCGGGCCGAGCCCTCCTCCACCGCGTCGACCCCCGATACGGCCTCACGGACGACGACTTCGCCGTCATCGAGCGGTGGCTGAGGGCGGGACGGGACGGTGTCCAGAACACGGCTCGGGGCAGCGTGTCGTAGGCATTACGGTCGTCGACCGTCGTACGTGAGGGGGACAAGGCGGCGGGGACCGTCCGGTCACCCTGACGCCGCCCTGCGCCGAGGCTGCCATTGTCGTAAGCGATCTCCTATCCTTCCGCGTCCGGCACGGTGGGCCGGCCGGACTGCCGCACGGCAATACGGCGGCCAGTGTCACCGTCGATCTCTCGCGGGCCGTAGTGGGCGAAGGGTGTGGCGGTGGCCAGGGCCCAGTAGCGGTCGCCGTAGGACCAGTGCCACCACTCGGTGGGGTAGTTGACCAGCCCGGCGGAGGTCAGGGACGCGGCCAGGATGTCGCGGTTCTCGGACGCCTGGGCGCTGATGTTGACCGCTTGGGTGTAGCAGGCGCCCGCGCTCTCCTCCGGTGTGGCGTTCATGGGGGTGCCGAGATCGAGCTCGACTCCCTCGGCGTCGGCGAGTGTCAGGTCGACGGCGGCTCCGGCGCTGTGCGGGGCGATTTCGGGCGGGGATACGTAACGGCTCGCGGCTGAACGAATCCGTTCCCCGGACCAGTCCGGGTGGTCGGTGCGCAGCGTGTCCGCGTACTCCTCGAAGTACCGCTGTTGCAGGTGAGGGGAACGGTATCCCTCGACGATCAGCAGCCGCAGCCCATCGGGGAGCGACGACTGGGCCTGCTCTAATCGCTCGACAACGCCCTTGCGCAGGTACGCGAACGCCTCCCCGGTGTCCTGCTTGCGTTCGTCGACGAGCAGGCGGCTACTGCTACGGATGTCCACGAGGCGTTCGCCGCATTCCCGGACCGGGATGGACGCGACGCGCGGATCTGCCATGAGAACGATCTCTTCCATGAGGGGATCATCGCTGCTGGCGTGGCGGAGGGGGAAGGGAGGCAGGCGGCGTGCAGCACTGCCGAACGTGACGCACCCCTCGGCCACGCTCCCCTTGGGGTGGGGCCTCGTGTTCGCCCCTGTGCGCGTGACCCCGGCCGTACGCGCAGTGGGCAGCCTGGGCCGGGCGTCGAAGTGCCCCGGACCCGCTGGCCGACATCGCCGTCGCCGTCGAATGGATTCGTACGACGGCGGATCGCTTCAAGGACGCCTGGCCCGTGGTGACCTGCGGCTTCGGTCCGATTTGATGGTCGTGTGGCTGAGGGCTGTTGGGCGTAACAGGCCGTCGGGTCGGGGTGCCGCATGAGTTCGGTTTGGCTGAGTGGGAGAGGACGGGTTGGTACCGATCGAGGTGGCGGAGGGTCAGTCCTTCTTCTCGTCTGTCGGCAGCCCGATCTCTCAAGCGCTGCGACGGCTGGGCGTAGAGGCTGACCCGACCAGGACGAGTTCTCCGCCGTGCGTTTGGGCCGGCATCGACGCGGTGAGGCGTGGATCGCATGACGGGCACTTCGCGTAGTCCGCGCGCACACGGGCAGTTCCTGGCGCCGTTCGCGGGTTCCGCCCGGGGGGCCTTCTAGCGGCCGGCGGCGGGGGAGTGCCCCTGAGAGGGCGTTGCGTCCGGGGCGGTGGTGGACCAGAAGTCGTCGTGGATGTCGGCGGGGGCGGGGTAGGGGACGTCGCGTGGCGGGGTGTTGGGGGTGGTGGCGGGCTTGGGGATATTGCTGGTCTGGGTGAGGCAGGGAGTCCCGGCGGAGAAGATGAACTGGCCAGTGGCGCCGACCTGCAGGGTGATTTGGAAATCGTCGGGCGTCGTGGCGAAGATGGCGGGCATTTCCTTGTCGGGGTTCACTCCATTGATCTTGTACCCGTGTGCCTTCCAACTGCGCTCGACTGCCCCGAGCAGGCTGCCCCGCCGCTCGGCGGACACCGTGGTCAGGATGGCGATACGGCGTTTGACCGTGCCGGTCCCGGTGCCCTTGCCCAGGATGTTGCTGCACGCGATGTCGTTCGAGGGGCCGTGGTACCAACGCAGGGGCGGGGTGATGCTGCCCAGGGTCTGCTGAAGCATCGCGTCGGCGCGCTCGGCCCCCTGGCTCATGTCCATGGTCGGCTTCTTACGGTCGTGGGTGCCGCTGCCACCCGCCGCGCGGCTGTCCGGGAGTACGCCGCAACCGACGGCCATCGCTGCGAGCAGCAGGGATGCAGCTACTGGACGGAGGAAAGAAGTCATCGGGGCTCCGGGGAGGGCATGTAGCGGGTCGTCTCGTTCATGAAGGTGCCTGCCTGGCGGCCGTGGCCGACCAGACGTCGTCGTGGAGGCAAGGAGGAGGGAGGGGTTTCCGGCCCTCGTTGACGGCTCTGCGCGTACACGTACTCCCCCTGGTCCCGCGCGACCTTCCTCCGTCGCCCCGCCAATGACGTTAAAGGGGCAGGTGGGGGCATGCGCAAGCGCGAACGGGGGAGCGGGAGAAATTCGGGTGGTCGCGCATAACACCGTTTCCGGGGTGTGTGCAAGAGCTACCGCGCTCAGACGTACACGTCCGGAGCGTCAACTTCCGTGGCACGGCGCCTGGGTACCCACGAAACGTACGCGGTCCGCGCAGCCGGGAAGGAAAATCGCGCGCTCGCGCGGCCCGGGCGGGCTATCGTCCTCGTATGAACGTCACCGGCCGAACCACCCCCGCGACCGCGCGAGCGCCCCGCTCGCCGGTTGCCGCCGTCTGACCTCCCCCCCTTTCCCCCGGCGACCGGAAACGGCCCGCCGGTGGTTCATGGCGTTCTCGGCCCCCTGCCGCTACGCGTTGACCAGCACGGACCCGTTATCCGGTGCCTTCCCCGCTGTGACGCGAAGAAGCGAAGTAGCGCAGAAGCAAAGGAGCCGTCCCATGGACACAGAGACGATGGTCCGTACGTTCGTCGAGTACTTCGAGGAGCGTGGCCACCGCCGGATCAGCGGCTCGACGCTGCTGCCACCCCCCGGCGACCCGGTGCTGTTCACCACTTCCGGTATGCATCCCCTCACCCCGTACCTGGAGGGGCGCCCCCATTCGCTGGGCCGGCGGCTGGTCAACGTGCAGCGTTGTCTGCGCACCACTGACCTGGAGGAGGTCGGCGACGCCACCCACCTGACGGTCTTCGAGATGCTCGGCACCTGGTCGCTGGGCGATTACGAGGGCTCGCTGAGCCTCGACTGGGGGTACAGGCTGCTCACCGACGGACTGGGCATCGACCCCGGCATGCTGCACGCCACCGTCTTCGGCGGTGACGACCGGACCGGCCCGGACACCGCTTCCCTTGAGGTGTGGCAGGAGCATGGCGTACCTGTCGAGCTCACCGTGGACGACAACTGGTGGTCCAACGGTCCGGTAGGCCCGTGCGGTCCCGACTCGGAGATCTTCCTGTGGAGCGGCGATAGCCCGCCCCAGTCGACACCCACCCGCGACGACCGCTGGGTGGAGGTCTGGAACCACGTGATGATGCGCCACCGTCGACGGGAAGACGGTTCCCTGGTTCCACTTCCCCAGCGCAACGTCGACACCGGACTCGGCGTGGAGCGCCTGGCCTCGCTGCTCCAGGGCAAGTCGTCCGTGTTCGAGTGCGATGTCTTCGACCCCTGGCGCCGTGTCGTGCCGGTCCTGTGGCCGCTGGACGAACCGTCGCTGCGCCTGGTCTACGACCACCTGCGCTCAGCCATCGTCGTACTCGGCGACGGCGTACGCCCCGCCGCCACCGGACGCGGCTACGTACTCCGCCGCCTGCTGCGACGCGTATTCACCCTCCTCTGGCGGGACGACCCGTCGCGCACCCTGGGAGACCTGCCGGAGGAGCTGATCTCCCACACCCTGCACCACTTCCGTCAGGAGGTGCGCCCCGGCGACGTACGCCGACTGCTCCTCGAAGAGGAGCGCCGGTTCAGCCGACTCCTGGTACGGGGCCGACAGGTGCTGGCCCGTTCCCGTTTCCAAGGTCCGCTGCGGGACGAGGACTTCCAGTACCTCCACGACACCCACGGTCTGCCTCGCGAACTCGTCACGAGCCTGCGGGAGGAGTGAGGGGAGCGAGTGACGGCCCGGGGAGAATTCGGAGAGAGCGGGCGCGGTCACCGGAGGTGAGCGGGGCGCCCCGCTCACCTCCGGTGACCGCCCTCGCGGCATTGCTAAGCTGCACCGATGACCATTTTGTCGGTGGACGAGTGCCGCGAGCTCCATGAGAAGCACGCCCCGTCCCGGGAGGCGTACGAGCTGGTCTGGACCCACTGCGAGATCGTGTGGCAGATCGCCGAAGGGCTGCTGGACCGCTGCGGGGCGGGGCTGGACCGCGAGCTGGTACGGGCGGGCTGTCTGCTGCACGACATCGGTGTCTACCGCCTCTACGACAGTACGGGCCGCCTAGATCACGCCAACTACCTGCGCCACGGCGTCCTCGGCCACGCCCTCCTCGCGGAGGAGGGGCTCCCCGAGTCCGTGTGCCGGTTCTGCTCCTGCCATACGGGTGTGGGGCTGACCAGGGACGACATCGAACGCCAGCAGTTGCCGCTGCCGGCCGCCGATTACGTGGCCGAATCCGCCGAGGAGCGGTTGGTGATGTACGCGGACAAGTTCCACAGCAAGTCCACACCCCCCAGATTCCTCACCCCGGCCGGCTACGCCGCCCACGTCGCCCGCTTCGGCCCCGACAAGACCCGTGCCTTCGAGGAGCTGCGAGCCACGTTTGGTGACCCGGAGCTGGACGGACTGGTCACGGCGTACGGCCACGCCCTGTACTGACCACCGCCCCCGCATGGAGCATGAGCTCGCCGTGCGCGCGGTCGAGCGGTCGTGGAGTCGAGCAGTGTGCTGCGCCGTGTGGTGGCGTACCGGCCACGACCGCTACGACCCGCCGTGCGTGGAAACTCGGTATCGCTGTCACCGGCCGTCAGCTGAGGATGGTGGCATGGACGCGCCGAAGGTCACCCTGCGGAAAATGACGCCGTCGGAGTACGAAGCGGCGACTGAGCATCGTGAGGCCGAGACGGCCCGCGAACTGGGCAAGTTCATGCCGGCAGAGCTGGCGCGAGAGCGGGCGCACCGGGGCACGGCCCAGTTCCTCCCGGACGGGTGTGACACCGCTGGTCATCACCTTGTGGTGGCGGAGAACGCAGCGGGCCAGGTCGTGGGAGACGCGTGGATCGGCCCGGACCCACGTCAGGCAGCGGCTACCACGGACTCGGCCTGGCTGTATGACATCAACGTCCTCGCTCTGTTCCGGCGCCATGGGTACGGATCGGCCATCCTCGCCGCCGTCGAGGAACTCGTGGCCCGTGAGGGCATGGTTTCGCTCCATCTGAACGTCTTCGGGGGCAACGCCGCAGCCATTGCCTTGTACCGGCGCAACGGCTATGAGGTGTCTTCGATGTACATGTCCAAGAGCGTGCAACCGAGTTCGAGGGACCACGGGGCCAGCACGGGGCCGTAGTGATGCCGCACAGCGCCTGTCGGGTATCGGGCTGCGGGGACGCTACGGCCGGGCCGTCCGGCTCATGTACGCGTCGGCGTGGCTGACCAGAAGTCGTCGTGGATGTAGGGGCGGGGGAGGGGTTTGCCGCCTTCGTAGGCGGGGGTGTTGGTGTCCACGTTGGAGGGGGTGGTGGGCTTCTGGACGGGAGAGTCGGTGAGGCAGGGGGTGGTGACGGAGAAGCGGAACTGGCCCTCGCCACCCACGGCCACGTGTACTTGGAAGCCCCCGGGCGTGAAAGCCGTGATGGACGGGAGCTCCTTACTCCGGTTCACCCGGGTGATCTTGTACGCGCTTGCCGTCCAGTTGCGTTCGACGACCCCGAGGAGCGCGCCGCGCCGCTCGGGAGAGACGACCGTCATGATCATGATGCCGCGAATGACGGAACCGGTGCCCGTGCCGGCGTTCTTCCAATCCGAGCAACCGATGTCCTCCGATGCCTCATGGACCCAGCGGAGCCCCGGGGTGATGCCGGCCAGGGTGTTCTGGAGGATGGCGTCGGCTTTCTCGGCGCCTTGCTGCATGTTCATGGTGGGTCGATCTCTTCCGGTGATATCCGAGTCAGTGAGCGAGCCACAGCCGGTGACTGTCGCGAGGAGCAGCAGGGTGACGACGTGGCGATGGAGTTTCATCGGGGCTCCTGAGTGCTGATCTCACTGCCTCGACCCGCCACGATCTTGGCGATGTTGTCGGCGGAGTCCGCGTCCTTATCCGGGTTGAAGTAGTTCGAGTGGGCCCCGATGTCACCGATGGAAAGATGCCCGGCGTCCACGACCGGCGGGCCGTCGGCCACGGTGAAGCGCTTGGCGCCGAATTCCGCGCTCGCGGGGTCAGTGCCGAAGTAGATCTGGCTGTCGTCGGACACGGCGTCACCGACCTCGTAGCCGGTGAAGGCTCCGAGGAGGCCCGAGCCCAGTCCTGCGACAGGCCCGAGGAGGGATCCGGTCTTATAACCGTTCTTGAAGCCTTCCCGGGCACTGGCGATTTCGGCTGAGTTCGGCAGCTGGGTGACGAGGTCGTTCTTGGCGGCGCCGACGTAGACGTGGTCTTTGCCGACACCCAGCTGGTCGGCGGTGCGGGCTCCGGTGCCCGGACTGCCGACGAGAATGATGTCGTCGGCACCGGGGATGCCGCCCGACCGCTGCGCCGCCTGGCCGACGGTGAGGGAGCCGTAGGAGTGGCCGATGGCAGTGATGTGGGGATCGGCATTCTCATTCGTCGCCGAGATGCCCGCCATGAACTGGTTGTAGGCGGAGGAGCCCGCGACCGCGTGGTACGGGAACATCACGGCGAAATTATCGCCGATCTTTTCTGCCGGCAGCTGAGGCGCGTCGTAGCCGAGCCACACGATCGAGGCGCTGGACTGGTCGTAGAACCCTGCTCCTTTGGCGGTCTGGCGGGCCCGCTTGATGTCACCGCGGGCGAAGTCCGCGTCGAGTGAGGTGCCGAGACCCGGGACGTAGGCGGAGACGTTGCGGGAGGTGTCCGGGTTGCCGAAGGACACGATGGCGCGCCCGTTGCCCTGGTCGCCGATTCCGAGCAGGTACATGGGCGGGACGCCCGGCTCCGGTGCCGCCTGGAGCTGCTCGTCGATCGACCGCAGCCCCGCCAGCTTCGCCCGCGCCGCCTCGTTGTCCTCGCCCGACAGCTTGCCGATCAGCATCTGCAGGTTGTCGCGGTTGGCCTCGTCGCGGGCGAGGGCCGGGATGCCGTCCAGGTTGCCGAGGACGTCCGGGCACAGGGTGAGGTATTCGTCGCGCTGGGCCTGGGACAGGTGGGTCCACCAGTCGTGGCGCTCGGCGGGGGAGGCGTTCGTCGGGATGGTCTTCTTCAGGCGGTCGCCGGAGAGCTTGCGCACCGCGGCCAGGTCCGAGGCCGCGTCCTTCCAGGTCGCCTCGGTGACGTCCAGGCCGGGTTCGGCCTTCAACCTGCTCAGGGCCGTACTGAAGTGTTCGTCGGCCTCGCGGGCCGCTGTGAGTGCGCGGCGGATGCGGTCGGCGATGTCCTGGGCCTTGGCCCGGTTGGGGTTGGGGTTGGGGTCGGCCAGGCCGGGGTGGAGCGCGCCGAGGGTGGGCGGGCGGGACATGAGCGGGGTGTCGGCGCCGGCGCTGCCGCCGGGGACCGGCTGGTCCGTGACCACGTTCCGGCCGCCGGCCGGGTAGCTCACCGATCCGTCCGCCGCGACCGTGAACCCGAGGCTCGCCGCATCGTCCAGGGCGTCCTTCAACTGCCCTTGGAACCCGACCAGTTCGTACACGAGCGAGGTCACAGTCGTACGGACGAGACCGCACTCCGTACGGATGTAGTCGTAGTTGCGGTCCAGGCGGCGCAGACGGTTGACGGCGGCCGGGGACGCCATGCCCTTCTGCGTGGCCTCCAGACCGTGGATCATCTCGCTGCTGATCCGGTCCCGGGCTGCGTCGGCCTGGGTGCTGACGGCGCCCCAGCCGTCGGCGGCGTCGAGGAGTTCGGCGCACTTGAGGTCGTGCAGCTGCTGCCAGGTGAGCACCCCCGTCACCGGCCCTTGCCGGCCGGCGCGGAGAACTGAGCCAGCGCCGACTTCACACCCGCGTCCACTTCGCCCTGCGCCCACGCCGTCCGGCGCAGCACCGGCTCCAGCGCGCCGCACTCGGTGTGGACGGCCGTCAGCCGCTTCTCCCACGAGGTGAGTACGGACGTGAGCGCGGCCATACTCGCCAGCCCGGCCGTGCCCGCCTCGGCACCGGCGTGTGCCGCGGTGAGCTTCGCCTTGGCCGTGGCGGTGTCCGTCTGCAGTGCGTGGGCGGTGCCCGCCGCGTCCGACCACGGCTTGGCGCTGTGCTTCAGCTCGCCACTGCCACCGCTGGTTCCGCCACGCGCCGGTCCCGCCGACGCGAGCGACAGCGCACCCGCCTGTCGGGACTGCCCCGGCTGCCCTGCCTGTCCCGACTGCCCCGCCTGGTCCAGCAACCGCTGCCAGCTCTGCGCGTACACGTACTCCCCCATGGTCTCGTGCGACCCTCTTCCGTCGCCCCGCAATGACGTTAAAGGCGCAGGTGGGGGCGTGCGCAAGCGCAAACAGGGGGGTGGCTGAAAAAAGTGCGGCCACGCATAACACCCGTATACGGGTGTGCGCAAGAGTGATCACGCTCAGGCGTACGCGTCCGCGCCGCCAAGTTCTGCGGTGTGGCGTCTGAGTGCTCGGGGGGCGGCCTCGCATCGTGCCCCGCCCGACTCCTGTGGGACCAGGCCCGGGAACCCAACAGGCTCCCGAAGGTGAAAACCGGGCTCGGCAGCCGGGGAAGAGGACGGGTCACGAGTAGTGCAGCGGGCATGCGTTGCGCAGGCTGTGTTCGGCTGCGCGGAGGTACACCGCCGTGTAGAAGGCGGCATCGAGGTCGTTCTGCCAGGGCCCCGGGTGCGTTGCGGCCGCCCGCTGGACTTCCGTGCCGGTGAACCAGTTCGTGAGGTTGAGGTTGTCGCAGTACGCGGGTATCTGCGGGGGCAGTGCCAGCTGACGGGCCAGCGTCTGGGTTGCGGCGAGGACGGTGTGGGCGGACTGGGCGATCGTGGGGTCGCCGTGGGGCGCGACCCGCAGTTCGATGGGGTGGGGGAGCGCGATCGGCAGGAGCAGGTCCCAGCCGAGCAGGGTGTTGCTGTAGTCCTGGCCGTCGGGCTGTCTTTCGCAGAGTGCGCCGAAACTGCCCATCGGACGGTTGAGCTTCTCCTCGAAGGTGGTGTCTGACCCGGGGACGAAGCCGTGCCGCCGCGGGGGCATGAGCGGCGGCAGTCCGAGGCGTTCCAGCTCGGCGGTGAGGGCGCGGGCCGTGGGCTGGAGGACTTCTTCGTCGGCCCAGTCGTCGGGCGTAATGCTGACCAAGTAGATACCCATGGCCGGGAATCTACGGCCGGGCACTGACAACGGACATGTCAGCGGGCCTCGGCTTCCCGTCCCCGCCCCGCTTCCCGTCCCCGCCCCGCTTCCCGTCCCCGCCCCCACCCCCGCTCCCACCCCCAGGCGATCGATTCCTAGCCCACGAGAGCGATCTCCCGGCCGTGACTCCGCCTGTCACCGCCCGTCGGGGCCCGGCGTACCGCACTCTGCCCCTGGCGCCACACCGGTGGCCCGTGCCGTAGCCCAAGGAGAGGCCCATGCCCCGACGCCCGTACCTGGCCGGTATCGCCGCGACCGCCATCGCCCTCGGCGTACTCGCGTCGGCTCCCGCATCCGGTGACGAGCCGACCGTGTCGCACCCGCGAGTGGTCGCCCACTTCGACTTCACCGCGGGCGAGACGCCCGAGAACATCGCGCTCGAACCCGACGGCTCCGCCGATCTGACCTTCGCCTTCGCCCGCCAGGTCGCCAACGTCACCCGGCACGGGAACGTCCGCAGCCGCGTCACCCTGCCGGCCGTCGCGGACCCGAACACCCCCCTCGTCCACAACGCGCTGGTTCTCGGCATCGCCCGCGCCCACGACGGCACCCTCTACGTCACGTACGCCACCGGCACCAGCGAGACCGGCATCTGGCGCATCAAGCCCCACGGCGGCAGGCCCCACCAGATCGTGAAGCTGCCGCCGAACGGGCTGCCCAACGGCCTCGCCCTCGACGAGCACCGGGGCGTGCTGTACGCCGCCGACTCCGCGCTGGGAGTCG
This sequence comes from Streptomyces sp. NPDC005878, assembly GCF_040629815.1. NCBI lineage: Bacteria > Bacillati > Actinomycetota > Actinomycetes > Kitasatosporales > Streptomycetaceae > Streptomyces > Streptomyces sp. NPDC005878. The sequence goes on along the minus strand of NZ_JBEXWK010000014.1, from coordinate 74,544 downwards.
TCTGGCGCGCACCGGTGACAGGGGGCAGGCGCACGGCGTGGGCCACGACGAAGGCCCTGCGCCCGGTCCCGTCCGGAACGGGATTCGGCGCCAACGGCATCAAGGTCCACGACGGCGCCGTCTGGGTCTCCAACACCGACCGGGGGACACTGCTGCGCATCCCCGTACGCCGCAACGGCTCCGCGGGCAGGACCAGCGTCCGGGCGACGGGCCTCGACGGCATCGACGACTTCGCGTTCACCTCACGCCACGGAGACACGGTCCTCGCCACGGTGAACACCGCCAACCAGGTCGTGGTGGTACGCCCGAAGGGCACCCACTCCGTCGTCCTCACCCAGCAGGACGGCCTCGCGAACCCGACCTCCGTGGCGGTACGCGACCATACGGTCTACGTCCCCAGCGCCTCGTACTTCGCCCCCGAGCCGGACCCGAACCTGCTCCTTGCCCGTCTGAACCGCGGGTAGGGCCCGACCGGCCCCAGGCGCCATCGAGAAGGGCGGGCCCGCTTGCGAGGCCCGCCCTTCTCGCTCAGTGACCAGGACCCGGCGACCGCGGGACCTTGACCGAGGACCGAACGGGCCCCCGCTGGGCCGGCCGGGCGCTGTGGATCGTGAGGTCTACGTACGTACCGGGGCTGACCAGTAGTCGTCGTGGATGTCGTCGCGGGGCGGGAAGGGGACGTCGTCGCGCTGCGGGGTGTTGGGGGTGGTCGTGGGGGCGGGCAGGGAGTGGGTTTCGGTGAGGCAGGGGGTCACGGCGGAGAAGCTGAACTGGCCGGTGGTACCGACCTCCAGGGCGATGTGGAAGTTGTCGGGAGTGCTGGCGTAGACGGCGGGCATCGTCTTGCTCGGGTTCACGCCGTTGATCTTGTAGCCCTGGGTCTTCCAACTGCGCTCGACGACGCCGATCAGGCTGCCCCGCCGTTCGGCGGACACCTTGGTCAGGGTGATGACGCGGCGATGGACGGAACCGGTGCCCGTGTCCCTGCCCAGCATGTTGCCGCAACCACTGTCGATCGAGGGACCGTGGTTCCAGCGCAGGGGCGGAGTGATGGCACCCAGGGTCTGCTGGAGCACCGCGTCGGCCCGATCGGCACCCTGGCTCATGTCCATGGCCGGTTTCCTGCGGTCGTGGGTGCCGCCGCCCTTCGTCTGACTGTTCGGGATCGCACCGCAACCGACGGCCGTCGCGGCGAGGAGTACGCATGCGGCCACTGGACCGAAGAAGGACTTCATGGGGGGGCAGGGGCTCCGGGGGCTTCGGGGAGGGGTGTGTGTCGTTCACGTACGCGTCGAGGTGGCGGACCAGAAGGCGTCGTGGATGTAGGGCCGGAGAGGGTATTGCCCCTCGCGTTCGGGGGTGTTGGGCGGGGCGGTGGGGGCAGCGACGGTTGTCCGGGTGAGGCAGGGGGTGCTGACGCTGAAGAAGAACTGGCCTTCGCCGCCGACCGATACCTCTACGGAGAAGTTGTCCGGCGTGGACGCCACGATGGAGGGGAACCGCTTGTTGGAGTTCACATTGGTGACCTTGTAGCCGTGGGTTCTCCAGTCGCGCTCGACGATGCCGAGCAGGGTGCCGCGACGTACCTCCGAGACGACGGTCTGGATCTGTATGCGGCGGTCCACGGCCCCTGAATTCTGTGGAGCCCTGGGGTCGTCCGCGCACGAGGCATCGGTTGAGGGGCCGTGCAGCCAGCGCAGCGCAGGCTTGATCGCCGCAAGGGTCCGCCCCAGGATGACGTCGGCCTGATCGGCGCCCTTCTGCATGTTCATGGCTGGGCGGTTACTGGCAGGGGAGTGTGGGTGCGGGAGCAGCCCGCATCCGGTGGCGGTGGTGAGCAACAGCGCGAGGGCGATGCGGTGGTGGGTTCTCATCGGGGTCCTGGGACTGATGGCACCGCTCCGGTCCGCGCCGGGCCTCGCTGTACAGGGGGCGTGCGGGTCGACCGTGGCGGCGCACCATTCCTCCTTGCTCGGCAGGCGGGTCACGACGTCGTTCCTGGCTCCGCCCACACATACATGGCCTGTCCGACTCCCATGGCCTCGGCGGTCTTCGTCTCCCTCCGTGCCCGAGCTGCCCATGAAGATGATGTCGGCTCCGCGGATGCCACGGTGGCGCTGAGCGGAGAGACAGACGGTGCCACGCCTGGTCCAGCAACCGCCGGCGATCGGCGCGTACATGTAATCCCCCGTGGTTTCGTGCGACCCTCTTCCGCCGCCCTGCAATGACGTTAAAGGCGCAGGTGGGGGCGTGCGCAAGCGCAAACAGGGGGGTGACAGAAAAAGGTGCGGCCACGCATAACACCCGTATAGGAGTGTGCGCAAGAGTGATCACGCTCAGGCGCACACGTCCGCGCCGCAAAGTTCTCCGGCGCAGCGTCTGAGTGGTCTGTGGCTGCTCGCCGCCGACCACGGATCCCGTTGAACCCAGCCAGAGACCCCTGCGACTCATGTGGGGGGGACACGGGTGTCCACGTGATCTCGCGCCTCGCAACTGACATGTGGCACCGCTTATCACCGAGTAGCGCCAGCACTTGGCGATCCCAGGGCAAGAAGATGAGGTGTCGATGAGAACTGACACCGGTCATGGGCGCACTGCGGGCACGACGCTCCGGAGGATCTCCGAAAGCTCCACCGCGGCTCGCTTGATCCACGAGACTTGATCTTGTTTCCCCACGGAGAAGAGAAGGCAAGCATGACGAACAGTGCACTTCTGGTGATGGACGTCCAACGGGACGTCGTAGCCATCGCCGACGATGGTTCCGGATATCTGCCGCGCCTGCGCAGTGCGATCGACGGTGCCCGGGCTGCCGGCATCCCCGTGATCTACGTGGTGATGGGGTTACGGCCGGGTGATCCTGAAGTCAGCCCTCGCAACAAGGTGATCATGAACGTCGTGCGGGCCGGCCTGTTCACCGAGGGCGAGCCTGGTACCGAGATCCATGACGAAGTCGCGCCCCAGCAGGGGGACATCGTGGTTACCAAGAGGCGGGGGAGCGCGTTCTCGGGCAGCGACCTCGACTTGGTACTCAGAGCGCGCGGTATCAATAACCTTGTTCTCACCGGCATCGCCACCAGCGCTGTAGTGCTGTCCACTCTGTGGCGCGCTATCGACCTGGACTTCGGCCTCACCGTCCTGGCGGATGCCTGCCTCGACACCGACCCCGAGGTGCACCGGTTCCTCACCGAAAAGCTGTTCCCGCAGTGGGCCGATGTCGTCGCCGTCGAGGACTGGCTCAAAGCCATCGCACCGCGATAGCGGAAGGCCTTCCGCTCGAGGTCTCTATGCCTGGGTGGGTTCGATGGTGAGGTACCCGGGGTGGGTGGCGGACGTAATGGATCGCCGTGGGCGGGCTGGGTGATGCCGAACAAGCGCATCAGCCGGGCCGATCAGCCGGACCGGGTCCGCGGTCTCCCGTACCTGCCCATCGAGGAACCGGTCCTGCCGAAGCTGCGTGGCGTTGATCCCCATCCGGTCGCGCATCGCCTGGATGTTGGAGATGCCCAACGTCGGTCAGTCGGCGCGCATGGCGGTCGGGCACCGGGCGCTGCCGGGCTCCCGGGCCAGTGCTCGGCGAGTACCCGCTCCGGCCGACCGCGCGCCGCAGGGTTTCGACGGCTGCTCAGTCAGGATCGCGGGCGAGCCAAGCCGCGACGGTCGGCAGCGCCTCGGGGCCGCTGTCCGTCTCCACGGAGGCGGCGAGGTCGGCGATCGTCACAGCGGCCAGTGATGCGCGCCAGGCAGCGTCGGCGGCGCCCATCGCCCGGGCGATGGGGCACTGCGCCGTGCACTGCTCCGGCGCAGTGCCCAGCGGACCGCGTTGGCGGATCTCGGTGCAGACGAAGGCGGGGCTCGCCCCGTCGACGGCCCGCACCACATCCAGCACGGATACCTCTGCGGGCGTCCTGGAGAGGACGTAGCCGCCGGTCTTGCCCTGAACCGAGTGCACCAGGCCCGCGCGGGACAGTGCCTGCAACTGCTTCGCCAGGTAGCTGGGCGACACGTCGTGCAGGGTGGCCAGCCGGGCGGCCGGCACCGGATCCGCCGCCACGGTCAGCACCACGCAGCAGTGCAGCGCCCACTCCACGCCACCCGACAGCTTCATTCCGCCTCCATTGACTCGGACAAAGGATATCCGAGTATTATTCGGATAGAACATGTCCGAGTTTGAGCTGTGCGCCCTCACCCGGTGCACAGAGGGAAGGCACCCCATGAAGATCACCGTCATCGGCACCGGCCTGATCGGCTCCCAGCTCGCCGCTGAGCTGGGAGCCCGGGGCCACGAAGTGACCACCGCCTCACTCTCCTCCGGCGTCGATCTGCTGACCGGGGCCGGCCTCGACAAGGTGCTCGCCGGCGCGCACACGGCCGTCAACGTCACCAACTCGCCCACCTTCGACGAGCAGTCGATCGCCTTCTTCCGCACCTCGGTGGGCAACCTGCTGGCTGCGGGGGAGCGGGCAGGCGTGCGCCACCAGGTCGCGCTCTCCATCGTCGGCGTCGACCAGGTCCCCGCACTGGACTACTACCGCGCCAAGACGCTCCAGGAGGAACTGCTGCGCGGTGGCCCGACGCCCTACTCGATCGTGCGCGCCACCCAGTTCTTCGAGTTCATGGAACCGACCATGTCCTGGACCTCGGACGAGACCGCTGTGCGCCTGCCCGCGACACCGATCCAGCCGATCGCCAGCGCCGACGTCGTCGCCGCCCTCGCCGAGGTGGCCACCGGTGCACCGCTGGACGGGATCCTGGACGTCGCCGGCCCCGACCGGTTCACGCTCGACGAGATCGGCCGCCTCACGCTGGCCGCCCGCGGGGACCGGCGCCCCGTCCTCGTCGACGACCGGGCCGGCCTGTTCGCCGCCGTCCCCGGCGACGTCCTCACTCCGGGCCCCGGCGCCCGCTTGGCCGCCACCCGTTACCAGGACTGGCTCGCGGCGGCCCACTGACGGTGAGTGGCACCGGCGTACCCGGAGCTCGCGTGATGGGTCGCCCGCGGCAGTAGCGAGGCGGCGGGGGCCTTCTTGCGCCGCTTCTTCGCCGCGATCGGCGACACCGTAGAAGACGCGCGAAGTCTCGAATGACGCTGTGATCACAGCGGCCAGTGCCTCGTCCGGCAGTCCCCACGGTGACGGCGAGTTGCCGCCACAGCGGGTACGTCCCAGCACTCACCGAGTTCCGGCCGCTCCCATGGTGCGCCCCTGGGTGACTGTTCGACCAATGCATACCCTCAAGGTGACGGTACGCGGCCGCGGCCCCGAGCCGTTCCCGGACGGCCTCATGCATCGTCAGATGCGCAGGAGGAGTTCGCCCGTCCCGTGGGCGCACAGCGCCAACTTGCCCGTGCAGCCAACCTGTTGAACGAGAAGATGTCAGTACTCATGGCCGGCCGGGGGAGTGTGTGCGGCCGAAAACGCACGCCGATGGCTACTGGGCGGGCGGCTTGGTGGGTGGTTCCCAGCCGTGGGTGAGGATGTCGAAGATTGCCTCGACGGCGGCTCGGCGGTCCTGCCGACCGCGGGCGAGGGCCGGGATGTCCAGTACGAATCGGGCAAGAGCCACACAGGCGAGGTCGTCGTGGTCCACACCGACTTCGTCGGCGATGGCTGCGCTGAGACTGTCGGTATACCTGGTCCACATCCGTTCCGCGTACGCGCGCAGGACCGGTGTGGAGTCGACCAGGTGCGTGAACTCGGCCGCCTGAGGATGCGCCTCGATCGAGGGCCAGGTGTCGCGGACGTGCTGTCGGAGAGCCTCGAGGATGCTCTGACCCGAGGGGCGCTCCCGCACCGCGGCGATCAGTTCTGACTCCCGGTCCTGGTCCTGGTCGAACACCAGGGCTTCCTTACCGCTGAAGTGCTTGAACACCGTGGCGGTCGATACGTCGGCGGCGTCGGCGATGTCACGGATGCCTACGTGGTCGTAGCCATGCTCCAGGAAGAGTTGCAGGGCGGCGTCGGCGATTGCCTGCCGGGTGGCCGCCTTCTTGCGGTCGCGGCGGCTGACGGGGGGCGCGGTCATGATGAGAGCGTATCCGATTGTCGAACCGGTCGCCAAGTAGAGTCGTTGCACTTTTATTCTCGTTGTGCTTTTGTGGGTTAGCGGGTACCTCAGCGGCACCTCTTCACCGGTGGCCATCGCGTGCACCGCACCGCCCGTCGCCCTCCTGCGCATCAAAAAGACGCACGACGCACGACGCATGACCCGGCCGAGGCCGACGCGGGACCACACCGCCCCGCTCTGTCCCGCTCTTTCCGCCCGACGCCTCCTCTTCACCGACCGACAGGAACAACCATGAACTCCCCAGCCCCCGCGCGTGCCGGCATCAGCATCATCGGCGCCGGACCCGGCGGACTGACCTGCGCCCGCATCCTCCAGCAGCGCGGCATCGCGGTCACCGTCTACGACCGCGACCCGGGCCCGGACGCCCGCAACCAGGGCGGCACCCTCGACCTGCACGCCGACAACGGCCAGGTCGCCCTGCGCGAAGCCGGCCTGCTCGACGAGTTCTTCGCCCTCGCCCGTCCCGAAGGGCAGGAGATGCGCCTGATGGACCCCACCGGCAGGATCACGTCCCACCAAGTCCCGGCGCCCGACGAGCTCTTCAAGCCGGAAATCGACCGCGGCCAGCTGCGCGACCTGCTGCTCGGCTCCGTGCAGCCGGGTACCGTGCAGTGGGGTCGCGCTCTCGACACGATCAGCGGGCCCGCCGACGGGCCGCGGCGATTGCACTTCGCGGACGGCACGAGCATCGAGACCGATCTGGTCATCGGCGCCGACGGCGCTTTCTCCCGGGTGCGCCCGGCCGTGTCCCCCGCCGTCCCCGAGTACACCGGGGTCAGCTTCCTGGAAGCACGGTTCTCCGACGTCGAGAAGCGACACCCCGAGATCGCCGAGCTGGTCGGTTCGGGCAGCGCCCACGCAGCCGACGGCGCACGCGCGCTGTTCGCCCAGCGCAACAGCGGAAACCACATCCGCGTCTACATCATCCAACGCGTCCCGGCCGACTGGATCGGCGCCCACGGGCTGACCGCCGAGGACACCGACGGCGTCCGCGCCGTGCTCCGCGACGAATACGCCCACTGGTCACCCCGCATGCGCCGGATGATCACCGAAAACGACGGCCCCTACATCGACCGCCCGATCCTCGCCCTCCCGGTCCCGCACACCTGGGAACACAGCGCGACGGTGACCCTGCTGGGCGACGCCGCCCACCTCATGCCCCCGCTCGGCGTCGGCGTCAACCTCGCCATGCTCGACGCCAGCGAACTAGCCCTCGCCCTCGCGAACGCCGCCACCGTCGACGACGCCATCCGCACCTACGAGAAGACCATGCTCCCCCGCTCCACCGAGACGGCCAAAGCCCTCGAACACGCCGCCGAACACCTGCTGTCCACGGACATACCCGACTTCGACGGCCCCAACGACGCCCAGCGCTAGGACCGGGTACGCAACGAGGTCTCCAGCCGGCGCCAGCGGATGACGGCGCGGCCCAGGGTGACGATGGCTCGGTGGACGTCGTCGCGGATCTCCCAGCGCATCCGCAGGCACCGGAACCAGCGCAACAGCACAATCGCTGCCCTCCACGTCTGTCCCAGCGGTAGACCTCGAGACCGGAGCCGTGTTCGATGCCGCGCCGGGCAGCCGCCGACGTGTTCTCGAACCTATGGACCCGGTCACAATGGCGTGGTCGTAGCCGCGGCCGGTGTGGACGCGCTGCGGGCGGGCAGTGCTTGTTCTCTCTTGCTGCGCACTCGCGGTGTCGCTGACCAGCGGAAATCGCAACGACATCACCCAGCTGCTGCCGCTGCTGGACAAGTTCCCCGCGTTGCGGTGCTGTCGGCCGGCCACGGCATCGGCCCGACATGCTCTTCGCCGACCGCGGCCACAACCACGCACACACACCGCCGGCTCCGGTGACAGCGCGGGATCCGTCCCGTCATCCCCCGACGGGGCGAGCCGCACGGCACCGGCCCGGGCGCCTTCCACCGGGTCGTCGAGCGCACCATTTCCTGGCTCCACGGCTTCCGCCGCCTGCGGATCCGCTGGGAACGACGCGACGACATCCACGAAACCTTCCTCGGCCTCGCCGCCGTCTGCCTGACCACCCACCGCCACGTTCAACGCCTTTGCCAGTGCCAGTAAGCCCCCGCCGGAGGCTCCTCACTTTCCGGCGAGGCCCAGGGTGACCCCATCACGCAGATTTGACGGCGCTTGCGCCAGAACGCTTCCGTAATGCACACACAGTGATCGCGGCTTCGCCGCCTGCGGGTTGCCGGCACAGCGGGTCTCCCGGTACCCACTGAAGGCGTCGATCGTGATCTGGGCCTGCTCTCTCAAGGTAGGGAAGCCCTCGCTACCTCCGATGTCCTTGAGAGCGTCGCGGGCAACGGACTGGATCGCCTCCCCTGCCTTGCGGCATTTATCGCTGAACAGTGTTCTGGCGGCCGGCGTACAGGGAGAGTGGATCCCCTCGCCGAAGCTGTTGTAGTAGTGGGTCAGCCCCTCGTTGACAGCGCTCTGTACCTGCTCGGCCTTCTTGCCCGCTTCCGAGATGGGCGTGTCCACGCTGGGCGGATCGCTGGAAAGCGTCGACGATGAGGCCGACCGGCTCGGCGTGGAAGCGTCACAGCCGGTGACAGCCATGGCCGAAATGGAGAGCGCGAGCGCGGTCAGGACTGCGTGAGCTGCGAGTCGGCGCCGTGAGCGCACGGTCTCTGCCACTTGCCTGTTCCTTCCACTGATGCCAAGTCGCTTGAGCCAGACCCGCAATACTTGTGTGACTCGCAAAGATCCACAGCAGCCCAGCCTCATATGGCTCATTTCCCCCCTGGTACGGCCCGACTGTCTCCGGGAGGCGGAAGACGGGACTTCCGAGACACCGAAGGAACCATCCGTGCGGGTGCGGATGGTGAAGAGCGAGTGTGCGGGGGCGACCAGCCGGGCGGTCCGTTCCGGGCCCTGTGCCGGGAGGTGGAGCCCACCGTCCCGTACGAGCGCCATTGACAGCAGGAGGCCGTGGGTGTCGGAACACCCACGGCCTCGGTATCCCCTGGATAGTCAGAACCTGGAGCGGTGGCCTGCTCAGATGAGGGCGTTGTACGTGTTCCAGCCGTCGCCGATCTGCAGCCGTGGCCCGAACGGGGTGTCGGCGTTGCCGGTGGCGAAGTAGATCCAGAGCCTGCCCTCGTGGTCACGGGCCAGCAGACTGCCTGCGTGGCCGTGCCCGGACAGGTCTCCGGGCGTGGAGAGGGCGGTGTAGATGTTCCAGCCACCGCCGATGCGGGTGCGGTCGCTGAAGGGGGCGGCGGCCCGTCCGGTGCCCCGGTAGAGCCAGAGCACACCATTGTGGTCGCGGGCGATCAGATCGGGGCGTCCGTCGCCCGTCAGGTCGGAGCCGCCCGTGATCATGGTGTAGGTGTTCCAGCCGCCACCGACGCGGGTGCGGGTGGCGAAGGGCGCGCTCGGGTTGCCGGTGCCCTTGTACAGCCAGAGCGTGCCGGCCCGGTCGCGGGCGAGGAGGTCCGGCCTGCCGTCCCCGGTCACATCGCCCGCGCCGAGAAGGGTGTCGTAGATCTGCCAGCCGCCCCCGACCCGGCTGCGGGACAGGAACGGGGCGCTGCTGTCGCCGCTGCCCCCGTAGTACCAGAGCACGCCGGAGCGGTCGCGGGCGACGAGGTCGCCGTTGCCCTGGACGCCGAAGGTGGAGACCTTGGTCAGCAGGTCGTACGCCTGCCAGCCGCCTCCGACGCGGGTGCGGGGGGTGTAGTACTGGCCGTGGTATTCGGGGTACTCGCCCTCCTTGTACTGCCACAGGACGCCGGCTGCGTCCCTGCCGTAGAAGGAGTGCCTGGCGGAGGCGGGGACGTAGTCGTGTTCGAACTGGAACTCCTGGTCCTGTCTCAGTACCTCTCTTCCTTCGTCGGCGAACGTGCAGAAAGCGCCGTTGAGGAAGCTGGCCGGAAGCCCCCAGGAGGCAGACAGACGCAGGTCCTCGGTTGCCTCGACCGGCTTGTCGGCTCCCCACGAGCGCGCGGGGAAGTCGAGGACGGCGGCGCCACTGGCATCGGTCGTCCAGGGAACCCGGGCGTACTGCGAGCCGTCCGTCGAGTACTCGACCCTCACCCCCTCGGTCAGCTTCGTGGCGCTGTAGCCGGCGGCTGCCAGCTGCCGCGCGGTGAATCGCAGCTGGGTGTGTGTTTTCGTCGGGGGCGAAGGCATGGCCCCCATGTGCGTGGTGAGTCGCATGTGGGCGGGCTGGGGGTAACCCGCGCTGACGACGATGGTCGCGTTGGTACCGGTGCCGTGCCCCGGGGAAACCCAACTGCTCGTGAACGACGGCGACGACAGAGGCATCATTATCGGGCCCTGCTCCAGGGCGTTGTCGAGGAACTGTCCGCTGGCACCGTCCACGAGGCGGCCGTACAGGGAGACGTGGTTGCCCACGCCGTATTCAGCGGCCACGTGCAGATGGGTCGTGCCTTCGGCCAGAGGTGCTCCGGGTACACCGTTGTGATCGCTGTCGGCCGCTCCGATCTCGAAGATCCTCCTGGACTCATCCGACGCGTCGTAGTGCGACGGCACGTCGGTACCGGCATCGTCCACGATGCGTATGTGGTCCAGTCCGGCGCCGTGGAGGTCCAGCCGGATATAGGTATCGCCGGCGGGCGGGCGGGTGACCGTGAGGTCTACGTCCCCGGGGGTGCCGTTGACGTAGACCGTGCTGGGGGTGCTCAGATCCAGTCCGGCTTCGGAGGCGCCGGCGTCGGCAGCCATGGCCGTCTGTACGGGGGTAGCGCCGATTGCGGTACTTAGCGCGGCGATCGCCAGCGCGACGCGGTGACGATGACTGATAGGCACGTGGGGAGGCCTTCCGGGGGGGCTGGTCAGGGGGTGGAGCAGGTGTCCCGGCCCTTGGGGGCCGGGACACCCTGCGGCTGGGTCAGGCGAGGTCGCGGAAGGTGGCGAAGCCGCCTTCGTTGGGCCAGAGGCGTTGGGCGGTGCCGAGGTGGCCGTTGCCGTCGCCTGCCCACCAGTAGAGGTTGCCTGCGCCGGAGATCGCGGCGATGTCGGTTTTGCCGTCTGCGTTGAAGTCGCCGGAGGTCAGGTCGCGGAAGGTGGTGAAATCGCCTTCGTTGGGCCAGAGGCGTTGGGCGGTGCCGAGGTGGCCGTTGCCGTCGCCTGCCCACCAGTAGAGGTTGCCTGCGCCGGAGATCGCGGCGATGTCGGTTTTGCCGTCTGCGTTGAAGTCGCCGGAGGTCAGGTCGCGGAAGGTGGTGAAATCGCCTTCGTTGGGCCAGAGGCGTTGGGCGGTGCCGAGGTGGCCGTTGCCGTCGCCCGCCCACCAGTAGAGGTTGCCGGAGCCGGAGATGACAGCGACATCCGACTTGCCGTCCCCGTTGAAGTCGTTGGAGGTCAGATCCCGGAAGGTCTTGAAGTCCTCCTCCGTGAGCCACAGCTTCTCCGAACCGCCGAGACCGCCGTTGCCGTCACCCGGCTTCCAGTAGAGCGTGCCCACCCCACTGATGTCCGCGAGGTCGGTCTTGCCGTCCCCGTTGAGGTCGCCCGGGGCCAGGTCGCGGAAGGTGAGGTAGTCGCCGTCAACCGGCCACAAGCGGGCGCCGTTGCGCAGGCTGCCGTTGCCGTTGCCGTGCCAGTAGTAGAGGGTGCCGGAGCCGGAGATGGCGGTGAGATCGCTCCTGCCGTCACCGTCGTAGTCGTTCTTGGCGTATGGCCGGTAGGCAGAGCCCTCGAGGGTCTGGATGGTCTTGCCCCAGACGCGCTGGCTGATGTCCGCGGCGGCGGTGAACGGGTACTGGCCCGCCGCGGGTGCCCGGCCGGGGAACTCGATCAGGCTTCCGCCCCAGGTGGTGGAGACGAGATCGGCGTAGCCGTCGCCGTCGAGGTCACCGTCGGAGGTGAGCGACGGATGGGCCAGCACGGAGAAACCGGAGCCGATCTGCTGGCGGGTGGTGATGTCGCCCAGTCCGGTCGAGTCGCCCACGCGGTTGTAGTACGCGTACAGGGCGCCCGTGGTGGTGTCGCGCGCCCACAGATCCGGCAGGCCGTCACGGGAGGCGCCGCTGGCGGCGCCGATGTCGCCGGGGGCGAGGACGGTCATGCTCTGCCAGCCGCCGGCACCGATCTGGACCGGATTGACGAAACGGCCGTTGCCGGCCCCGTGGAACAGCCAGAGCACACCGTTCTCCACGGTGACCAGGTCGTTGCCGCCGTCTCCGTCCACATCGCCGGGCGCGATGAGCTGGGTGACTTGCTGCCAGTTGTCACCATAGCTGCGGCACTTGGCTGCATCGAAGGCGCAGTCGGGCCGGGTCACCGTCACCAGCTGTGCTTTGGTGAAGTCGCCGTTCGTCGGGTTGAGGTAGAGGTACAGCTCTCCGCCCTTGTAGGCGAACAGGTCGTCGACGGTCTGCCCGCCGTGTTGGGAGCCGCGGTGGGCGAGGATGGCCCCGGCCCACGTGGCGGTGGCCGGCAGCTTGCTGGGCGCCTGGTAGGCCGCGACAGTACCGCCGCGCGCCGGGTCGTCCGTGCCGACGGGGTACATGCGGATGTTCCCGCCGCCGTCCACGGTGGCGACGTCCGGCAGGCCGTCACCGGTCAGATCCCCCGCCACGGCCTTGGCGTTCGGATTGCCCGGCACGTAGAAGTCGTACTCGTACGTCCGGGAGCGGTTTCCGGCATTGTCGACCGCGTCCACGTAGAGCACGTTCGTGCCCCAGTGGCCGGGTGTCAGGTTCAGGGAAGCCGTCCCGTTCACGGCGTCGACGGTCGTGGCGCCGCCGACCGGGAGGGACCGGTTGAAGGAGTATTCGAAGTAGTCGACGCCGCTTCCGCCGTCCGAGGCGCTGAGCCGGAACGTGCCGCCGAACCGGTCGTCCGCGTGATGCGTCGTGACCGTGGAGCCGGAGGCGGGGTAGTCGTCCGACGCGACCGCCGGCTCCGACGGCGGTGTCCCGTCGACGCGGAAGTGGCAGACGGGTGTGGTGGCGGAGTGGCTGATGCCGTCGTCGGATCGGGCGTACCAGCCGTACAGATGACCGTCGGTGAGGGTGCCGACCGCCTTGTCGACGGTGGTGCCGCTGGAGACCCAGGCGGTACTGGAGCCGTTGTCGCCCATGCCGATGACGCTTCTGCTGCCGTCCGAGTCGTCCCAGATCCCGAACTGTCCGCGGACCTGCTGGTCGGAGTCGGCGTCGGCGACCGTGGCCCGGAGGTGGATTCCGTCACCGGCCGCGTTGGTCGCGCCGATCCAGCCGATGGTGTTCACCCCGCAGTCGGGCGTGGTGGGTGAGACGGAGGCGGGGGTGGTCCCGGGTGACGTGGGCACCTTGGGGACGGTGTTGTACTGCACGACCAGGGACGCGCTGGTCGAGAACCGCTTGAAGGCGTCCCGGTTGCTCTCGTCGGCGGCGAAGACGCCGACCGCCAGGCTGGAACCCGCGTTGTCGACGGCCGAGGTGATGTCGGCCTCGGCGAGCTGGTTGCCGGGGCAGTCGTTGTTGCGGGTGCCGGTGACCGAGGCGCTGCCGATCCTCTCGTGGGCGCTGGGCGCGGTGTTCCAGGTGATGCCCGTGCTGAAGGAGTCGGTGCGGTAGACGTTGAGCCCGTACTTCTCGCAGCCGATCGAGGCGGAGTACGTCTCCGTCATGGTGAGGGTGGCCGAGTGGACGACCTTTCCTACGTACGGGGACGTGTTGAATTTGTAGTAGACGCGCTCGATGCCGGTGTCGGTCTGGTACCCCTGGTAGCCGACGCCCGGATTGCCCCACTTTCCGGTGTCCCAGGCGCTGTTCTTGTACGCCTCCCAGACAGCGCCCCAGGTGTTGCTGTCGGTCCTGCCCGGTTCCCAGTTGGGATCGATGTACACGGGGTAGTGCGTGTCGGCGGCGGTGAGCAGGTGCTGGTCGGGGGTGAGGGTAATGGCTCCTTCGGCGGTCCGGGCCCGCAGGTCGGCCTGCTTGGCACCGGCCCCCGGCCCGTCGGGCGAGGAGCCGGTCTCGCCCGCGGCGGCCGTGCGTTCCTGTACCAGGGCCCTGTTGCGGGCCATCGACAGGCCGGACGTGGCGGAGCCGGACGCGGTGCTGGAGTCCCACATCGTCGGAGTGGGTGCGGAGAAGACCGCGGCTCCCGTGGCGTCCTTGGCGCTCAGGCCGCCGTGTGCGTCATCCGACAGCGTCAGTCCGCTCGTCGTCCAGGTGGCGAGCCGTACGGTGGCCAGTTTCGGATTCGTGGCGGCCTCGCGGGTCTTGACGATCAGGACCTGGGCGAATCCGCCCTGGTCCTGGGCGGTGACGCGGAGGTCGACGTCGGGAAGGACGTTCGGATACAGGGCGGCTCTGCCGGACACGGTGGGCGCGGGCAGGGGATCGGGCCAGGAGAGCGCGAGTTGTTTGCCCTCGGGCGTGGTCATCCTGGCGAGCGGGCCTGTCCCGCCCGGGGAGAACGCGAGCGCGGTGGGAGTCGCGGTGGTGGTGAGCGACCCGTCGTCGCCGCGCCGGAGAGTGGCGTCGAGCGGCGTCCACTGACCGTCCTTCCGCACGCGAACGGGAGTGACGTTCTGCCTCTGGGTGAAGCTCCCGTCCGGGTTGGCGGTGAGCGTACTGGTCGGGGTGGTGGCACTCTGCACGGGCACGGCCGAGCCGGTCGCCTTGGCCTGCGCCGCGGCCTCGGCTTCGGCGGCCTGCGGACCGGTGAGCGGTGTCGATGGTTCGGTGGCGGGGTGCTCGACGGGGTTCGGCTTCACAGGAGCGGGAGCGTCCCCCCCGCCGGCCGCTGCCGGGCCGGCGCCGAATGCGACGGATATCAGGGCGCTGCTCACCGCCACACTCCAGGCCGAGGCGATCGCTTTTCGCCGACGCCGTCTTTCGGTCCCCATGCTGCTCCTGTATGGCTGCGGAATATGGAATTCAGCCCGCTAATTCAGCGAGCGCCCGGGGAGCATATACGGGGAGTCAGACATTCAGCGCGTGGTTTCATGACGGTCTGCATCGTCAACGGGTTGAATGGATGTATAGCGGCTAAGTCGGACTTGCGCTCCATGGGGAGTGGCACGGACGCCTCAGGCTTCATCGTGCAGGTGTAGAGGCTAACGTCCTGAATTGTCCTGCCTGTTGTGTGGTGGGCTGGTGGACCTTCTGTGAAGTGTCCGATCTGGGTCATCTAGCGCCTCAGTAAGGGATTTGAGTCCTTAATTTGCTCACTCTTTGCGCTCGCATGGGGTGGGCAGAACCTTTCCGCTGCTAGTTTTCCGGTCTCTTTTGCTTGCTGGGGTGGGGACTGTAGTGAGAAGCAGGGGCGGGTATTTCTCGCAATTTTTTGGCCGGATTCGACGTGCGGGCAGAACCCGGGACACGGTGGCATTGGCCGCCTGTTTCGCGTTGGTTCTGACGCTGCTGTCCGGGGCGCCGGTGCTCGCTCAGGGGCACCATCTGCCCAAGCAGTGGTCGCCGCGGCCACTGGACAAGGCGCACTCGGTGCCGGGGCACGACGTCGAGCCGCATCAGGCCGTCGCGCCCTCCGGTGCTCGCGGGTCGTCTCCTGCCAAGTACCGGCCGCTGTCGGTGACCTGGCCGTCCGCGACCCGTGTCCAGGTCAACCCGGCGGCCGACAACAGCGCGCCCCCGCAGGCGCCCTCGCGGCAGTCGGTCACGCGGCTGCCCTACGCCGAGCCCGGCCCGGCCCACGCGGCCGGAACCCCGGTATGGGTCGGCCGCCCGGGCGCGCTGACCAAACAGCGCACGAACCAAGCCACCGGCACCACACCCACACCCACAGCCGTCACCGTTGCGGTCGCGGGCCGTACCGCCGCCCAGCGCGCCGGGGTCAATGGCGCCATGTTCTCCCTGACCGACAGCGCGCCGCGCCAGACGGGCGGCAAGGCCTCGGTCGGTCTGGACTACGCCGGTTTCGCCGACGCCTACGGCGGTGACTACGCGGCCCGCCTCCAGCTGGTCCAGCTGCCCGCCTGCGCCATGACGACGCCGCACTCCCCGGCATGCCGCACGTCCAAGCCCCTGCCTTTCCGCAACGACTTCGAGAACCACCGCCTGGTGGCCGACGTCGCGCTGCCCGGCGCCGCCACGACAGGCAGCGCCCAGCCCCTCGTGCTCGCCGCGACGGCCGGCCCCGCCGGAGCCGGCGGCACCTACGGCGCCACCGCGCTCTCCCCCTCCGGAAGCTGGAGCGCGGGCACCTCCTCCGGCGACTTCACCTGGACGTACCCGATCGGCGTGCCCCCGCCGCTGGGCGGTTCCGCACCCTCGGTGGCGCTGTCGTACGACTCCTCCAGCATCGACGGCCGTACCGCCGCGACCAACAACCAGGCCTCATGGATCGGCGACGGCTGGGACTACCAGCCCGGCTACGTCGAGCGCTCGTACAAGCCGTGCTCCAAGGACGGCCAGCCCAACACGGTCGGCGACAACTGCTGGGCGACCGACAACGCGACGCTGTCGCTCGGCGGTCGCACCGTCAAGCTTGTGAAGGACGACACCACCGGCATCTGGCGTGAGAGCGGCGACGACGGCTCACGGGTGGAGCGCCTCACCGGCGCGACGAACGGCGCCCAGAACGGCGAGTACTGGAAGGTCACCACGACCAACGGCACCCAGTACTACTTCGGCCTCAACCACGCGCCCGGCAGCACCACCACGCCCACCACCAACTCCACCTGGACCGCCCCGGTCTTCGGCAACAACACCGGGGAGCCCTGCCACGGGGACACGTTCGACACCTCCTGGTGCCAGCAGGCGTGGCACTGGTCCCTCGACTTCGTCGTGGACCCCAACCAGAACGTGACGACGTACACGTACAAGACCGAGTCCAACTACTACGCGCGCGGCACCTCCAACACCCTGACGCCCTACATCCGCGGCGGGTACCTCACCACCATCTCCTACGGGCAGCGGGTGCCGGACGCGGTCGCCGGGAGCAAGGCCGCCGCACAGATCATCTTCACCACGGCGGAGCGCTGTGTCTCCGACTCGACGTTCACCTGTCCCGACACGCCGCCCACCGCGAGCACCGCCACCCACTGGCCCGATGTGCCATTCGACCAGAACTGCGCCTCGACCGGCACGTGCTCCAACCACGCGCCATCGTTCTGGACCACCAGGCGGCTGGCGGCCATCACCACCCAGGTGCTGGTCGGCTCGGCGTACTCCCAGGCGGACACCTACGACCTCACCCACCAGTTCCCGGCCACGGGCGACACCAACAAGCCGGGCCTGTGGCTCGCGTCGATCACCCACACCGGCAAGGACGGCGGCACGCTCGGGCTGCCCGCCGTCACCTTCTACGGGACACGCCTGGCCAACCGGGTCGACACGACCACCGACAACATCCCGCCGATCAACCGCTACCGGGTCAAGGCGATCGTCACCGAAGCCGGCGCCCAGATCAATATCACCTACAAGTCGCCGGAGTGCGTCAAGGGCACCCACATGCCCGCTTCGCCCGACAGCAACACCATGGCCTGCTACCCCGTGTACTGGGTCCCGCAGGGCGCGAGCGACCCGACCCTGGACTGGTTCCACAAGCATGTGGTCGAACAGGTCACCGAGGTCGACAACTCCACGCTCGGCGCCGCCGCCAAGTCCACCTCGTACGAGTACCGGGGCGGCGCGGCCTGGCACCACGACGACGAAGAACTGATGGACCCCAAGAACCGCAGCTGGGGCCAGTTCCGCGGCTACGGCGAGGTCGTCACCCACACCGGCACCGCACCCCAGGTACTGACGCAGAGCTCCTCCCTCTACCTGCGCGGTATGAACGGGGACCTGAAGGCCGACGGTTCCCACAAGTCGGTCACCGTCACGGACTCCGCGGGCGTCTCGGTGACCGACGACGATCAGCTGGCCGGTGTCGTCCGTGAGAGCCGGGCCTACGACACGGCCGGCGGATCCATCCAGGAAGCCACTTTCCGTACCCCCTGGGAAGGCCGCGTCACCGCCACCCACAAACGGGCCGGTCTGCCCGACCTGACCGCCCGGCTCGGGGGCACCGCCAAGGTTCAGACGAGTGCGCTGCGCGCCGCCAAGACCTGGCGCACCTCGGAGATCGACACCTCGTACGACACGGACGGACGCGTCGTCGCGGTCGACGACAAGGGCGACGGCACCTCGGCGACGCCGGAAGTCTGCACGAAGACCAGCTACGCGCAGAACGCGACGCCCTGGGCCAACATGATGGCCTTCCCGTCCGAGGTCATCAAGATCGCCGGAAGCTGTGACAGCACGCCGAACGCGGACAACACGCTCGCGGACAACCGCAGCATGTACGACAACAAGCCGTTCGGCTACGTCCTGGGCACGGGCGACGCCACGTCCACCCAGGTCCTCGACCACTACGACAGTTCCGGCACCGCCCAGTTCAAGACGATCGGCACGAGCACCTACGACAGCTACGGCCGTGTGACGAGCGTGACCGACGCGCTCGGCGCCACCACGTCCACCGCCTACAGCCCGGCGACCGGCGTGCTGCCGACCTCCGCCACGAGCACTCAGCCGGTCGTGGCACCGGCCACCGCGGGCTGGAAGAGCACCACCACCTATGACCCGCTGCGGGCTGCCCCGCTGACCACGACCGACGCCAACGGCCGCATCACCGACCTGGCGTACGACCCGCTCGGCAGACTCGCGGCCGTCTGGCTGCCCGGCCGGCCCAAGGCGAGCAAGAGCGCCAACAAGCGCTTCACCTACGCGCTCAACAAGGGCACCCCGAGCGTCGTCACCAGCGAGACGCTCCGCGAGGACAACTCCTACACGATCGACTACAAGCTGTACGACGGGCTGCTGCGGCTGCGCCAGGAGCAGCAGAGCAGCGCTGACGGCGGGACCGGCCGGCTGGTGTCGGACACCTTCTACGACACCCATGGCTGGACGGTGAAGACCAACGCCCCCTACTACAACACCACCAACCCCACCCCCTCGCTGTTCGTTGTCAACGACGACCAGGTGCCGTCGCAGACCGGCACGTTCTACGACGGCATGGGCCGCCCCGTGGCGCAGACCCTCTCCAGCCTCGCCGTGGAACAGTGGCGCAGCAGCACCGCGTACCCCGGCGTCGACCGCGTCGACGTCACCCCGCCGCCCGGCGCCTCGGCGACCAGCACCCTCACCGACGCGCGCGGCCGCACGGTCGAGCTCCGCCAGTACCACGGAGGCACGCCCACCGGCCCGTCCGACGTCACGCGCTACCACTACGACGCCTCGGGCAACCAGGACCAGGTGACCGACAGCGCGGGCAACAAGTGGAGCACCACCTTCGACCAGCGCGGCCGCAGGGCCTCCTCCACGGACCCGGACACCGGCACGACCACCTACGGGTACGACGACCTCGACCGGCTCACCTCGGTCACGGACGCCCGCCACAAGACACTGGCGTTCACCTACGACGAACTGGGCCGCAAGACGGCCGAGTATGCCGGGTCGACGAGCGGTACGAAGCTGGCCTCGTGGACGTACGACACCCTGGCCAAGGGACAGCCGACATCGTCGACCCGCTACAGCAACGGCAACGCGTACACCAACGCGGTCACCGGTTACGACGTGGCGTACCGGCCCACGGGCAGCACGGTCACGATTCCGGCGGCCGAGGGCAAACTGGCCGGCACCTACACCACCACCGCGGCGTACACGCCGAACACCGGTCTGCTGGACACCGCCACCATGCCCGCCGCGGGAGGCCTGGCCGCCGAGCCCGTCTACTACTCCTACAACCTCGCCGGCAAGCCGATGCTGGTCGGTGGAGGAGCCGACTACATCAGCGGCATGTGGTACACGCCGTACGGCCAGGTCCAGCGCAGCCTCCTCGGCGACGTGCCCAAGCAGGTCTCTCAGACCAACAGCTACGACCCCGCCACCGGCCGGGTGCTCAAGTCGACACTCGACAAGGAGAACGGCACCACGCCGGTCGACGTCACCAGCTACACCTACACCCCGTCCGGCGCGGTCACCTCCGCCTCGGACGTCCAGGACACCGGCCAGACCGACACGCAGTGCTTCAGCTACGACTACCTGAACCGGCTCACCGAGGCGTGGACCGACAAGGGCGGCACCACCACGGAACCCGCCCCGAAGGCCGCGGGCATCGGCGGCTGCACCCACACCACGCCGAGCGCGGCCAACCTGGGCGGCCCGAACCCGTACTGGCAGTCCTACGGATACGACCTGACAGGCAACCGTACGAGCGAGGTCGACCACGACGTCACCGGTGACACGACGAAGGACGTCACCCACACGCAGGCCTACCCGGCGCCCGGCCAGCCGCACCCGCACGCCGTCCAGTCGATGACCGCCAGCAGCCCGGCCAAGGGCACCAGCACCGAGACCTTCGCCTACGACGAGGCGGGCAACACCACCGCCCACACCACAGTCGCGGGCACGCAGAACTTCACCTGGACCGACGAGGGCAAACTCGACACGGTCACCAAGACCCAGACGGAGAAGGGCACGGACTTCGTCTACGACGCGGACGGCAACCAGCTGCTGCGCCACGACCCGACGACGTCGACGCTGTACCTGCCGGGCACCGAGGTGGTCCTGAACAAGGACACCAACGCGACGAGCGCCACCCGCTACTACGGCGTCCCGGGCTCCCTGACCCTGGCCCGCACGAGCGACGGCCGCCTCACCTACCTGGCCTCCGACCCGCACGGCACGGACAACGTCGCCGTGGACTCGGCGACGCTCACGGTCCAGCGCAGGCCGACGGCCCCGTTCGGCCAGAACCGCGGCGGCCCGACTCCCGCCTCCTGGCCCGGCGACAAGGGCTTCGTGGGCGGGACCGTGGACACGGACACGGGTCTGACCAACCTGGGCGCCCGCGAGTACGACCCGAACCTGGGTCGCTTCCTGTCGGTGGACCCGGTCTTCGACGCGGCCGACCCCCAGGCGCTTAACGGCTACGCGTACGCGGACAACTCCCCGCTGAACAACGCGGACCCCACGGGACGGACGGTCTGCGACTTCAACCCGGAGAAGTGCGGCCGGGACTCCACGCCGGAGACGAAGAGCGAGGACGCGTACGCCACGTACACGGCCACGACCGGCACCGTGTACGACACCCGGCCCGCACCGCCCAAGAAGCCCAAGCACCACCACTGGTGGCAGAAGGTCTGGGACAAGATCGAGACGGTCGCCGTGGTCGTCGTGATCACGGTGGTGATCGTGGCGGTGGTCGCGGCCTGCGTCACCCCGGCAGGCGTCGCCTGCGCCGGAGTCATGATGGCGGCGGCCACCGGAGCCGCCGAAGGCGCCACATTCGGAGCGACAGCCGCAGCGGCCGGGGCCGTGATATCAGCGGGCGGCGAAGCCCTGGCGGCGGTGGGAGCCGGCGCGGCGGTGGTCGGCGCGGCGGCGAAGGTCGCCAAGGGCATCTCCAAGGCGGTCTCGAAGTCGGGGGCCGAGGGGGAGGCGGGGGCGGCGGCCGCCAAGGGCGAGGCCGCTGCCGGAGGTGAACTCGCCTCCGCAGGGCCCGGATGCAAGACGAACAGCTTCCCGGCCTCGACAACTGTCCTGATGGCCGGCGGCGCCGCCGTCCCGATCGACCAGGTCAAGGTCGGCGACACCGTCGAGGCCACGGACCCGCTGACGAACACGACCAAGCCGCAGAAGGTCACCCACGTGGAGGTGACGCTGACGGACAAGGACTTCACGGACACAACGGTCCGCACGGCCGAGGGCGACAAGGTCGTCACCTCGACCCAGCACCATCCGTACTGGGACGCGACGCGTAAGCAGTGGGTCGACGCGGTCGACCTCAAGCCCGGCGAGAAGCTCCGTGAACCCAGTGGCTCACTGCTCACGGTCGTCAAGAACCGTAATTACCGGCGGACGGTGACGACGTACAACCTTACTGTCGAGCGCATTCATACGTACTATGTACTCGCAGGCGCCACCCCAGTACTCGTTCACAACTGCAACGAGTCCATGGACTTCGTGCATGGGACGAGCTCAACTCATGCCGATAACATCGAGGCCAATGGACTGAGCGGCGATGCGGCCCGTGGGAATTCCCACGGTGGGGGCGTGGGGCAGCCCGGCAACCTATTCACTTATCGGGTGAGCCCTGGCGACTCGGATACCCTAAGCGCTGCTGCCACGTTCGGCGGAAGCCGTACAGCTACCGGTGACCGCCCGGCGATTCTCATCTTCCGTATGTGTAGATGCACGTATGACCGATTGACCGCAGAGGGGCATATAACGACCCGGGTCACCGATGAGGTGAGCGGGAGGCTTGAGCACATCTTCGGCCCAGAGGCGATGCCGCACTTGCAGCAGGTCTATCGCAGGGACCTATAGTCGTAGTGGATGGCTGCGAGAAAGATTGGCGGTGGCATGCAAGTGGTGGACCCCGCAGAGTACGACAAGGATATTCCGAGCGTTCAAGAGCGCTTGAAGCAATTTGAACGCGCCGTTGCGAATGTCCGTCGGACCCATGGTGGACGCTCGATGGAAGATATTCGGCAGGCACTCATGGAGGAATTTGATTCCATGGGCTTGGTGGTGTGGAGTGAAGTCGCGGATGATACGGCTCGTCGCATTGCTGACGGGTTGATGGGCGACGCGTAGAGCTGACCCCTAGCGGCTCCACTTGGTGATGACAGCAAATCTGAAGCTCCGTTGGTGTGACTGATGGGGCTTCAGTGTGCCGGCAAGCGACCAGGCCGCGACAAGACAGCGCAACGGATGACTAGAAGCGCGTCCGGCCCGAATGGCGAGCGTTCTGTCGCCTACATCCACGAAGACCGCGTTCCTCGTAAAGTAGCGGCGTCGTTCGAGCAGTTCTTGTCTCGCCTGGGCACCTGTAGTCCATCGATTGAGGAACGCGCCGTCTGCATACAGAAGGGCCCCTGCGGAGGACGGTGCGCCAGGCGGGTTCGAACAGCGTCTGCAGTCGATGCTCGCTGGTGGCAGCTAGGAACTCGCGCGCGCTCCGGCGACGAACAGGTCGTGTGGCTCGCAACCGGTCCTCGGCGCCGTGAACCAGTCGCGGCGATCGGTGTATTCGTGTCGGAGCGGGGCGGCTGGTCGGAGGGACTGTGCCGGAATTGTATTGGCAGCCAGGCAGAGTCGCGCATTCCGGGTTTTTTGGCTGTGAACGACTTTGCGAGCCGAAGGTGGTGCCTGATGAAATTTCGGACATCGTGAACGCGCTCGATGTGGTGACTTCCAAATTCAGGCGAGGGAAGGATATAGTCGCTCGGCGAGCCGACCTGATGCGAGACGGACGGTAATGAATTGAGTGTCTGTTCCGGGTGCATTGCCGTAGGTAGAAACCGTTGGGTTCCCTCGTGGGTGGCAGACTGATCTCATTCGCGGGGGCTACCCACTGTGGAGTCGTTCTCGATATGGAGTTGTGTTGAAGATCCGGATGTACACGATGCGGCAAGCAAGAAACGTATCGCTCTTCTTGGGTGGCGCACTGATCGCCGTAGCCGTGAGCCTGTCGTCTGTCCCGGCCCAGGTGTTCCTCGGGCTCCTAGCACTGTTCGTCGCCGTACGCTTCTTGTCGCTACCCTCTCAGATCTGGGTTCGCGTCGATGCCGAGGCCATAGCCTGGAAGACGCCGCGGAGCGGGTTGAAGAGCGGCCTCTCGCCCTCCGGATCCGTCCGTGTGGGGGACGTCGTCTCGGCGGCTGTGGTCAAGGACCAGGCGAACGTCCGAGTGTTCGGGGCGCGGAAGCAGGTTGAGATGCGGGGAGTGCGGCTGGGGCTGCGGTCCGGGGAGGGCATCGTGCTGCCGCTTCGGGTCGTTGCCACCAACGTGAGTGCCACCTCGCCGCTTCGGCTGCTGGTCGACGAACTGAAGCGCCAGCACCCGGAGTTGGCTTCGGGCCTGGCCGTACCGACCATGTGAGGTTGACGGAAGCATCCCGATCACTGGCGCGGCGAGATCGCATCTCGTAGGGGGACCTTCCGGGCGAGCTGCGCGGCGAACAAGCGTAGCGGTGGACTCCGTGGTGTTCACGGTCCAGTGTCTACCGACTACGCCGTTCACCGCCGGACAGCGCAGAACGTCAAGCTCTTCCCCGAGAGGTGGGGACGGAAAAGCCCGTAGGCGTGACCATGGATCTCTTCCGTGCCACGGCTTGGGAGGTCATGGGGCTTACCGCGTTACTGCTGCCGGAGGCCTCGGTACTCTGCGGTCGACGATGTTCTTGTCGAGGTTGAGGGTGTCATCGAACGACGGTTGCGAGCACCCGTCTCGGCCATGCCCTACGCAGCCCCCTGGGGTCGTTGGTTCCGGGACCGGCGCTGCTGGACTCGACAAAGCCTAGAACACACCCAGGTTCGTCGACTGGTGCCAAAGCTCCCTGCGTCGCATGGTGAACGGCTCCGCTCCGAGGGTGTTCGGGGCAGCGTTGACCGTTGCGGAACGTACGGCTGCCCACTGTCCGCGCCGGTGGCTACTCGACCCGGGGTAGCTGTCGGGTGAAGCCCGCCAGCGCGCTCCAGTCGTTCTTCCGAAGTGGCCGCGTTGCCGGCCGTACTGGTCGGCAACGGCAAGAAACGCTTGGCACGGCCCATCTGGCGGCCGAGGTCGACTTCGTCGCATTGCCCCACGCCTCCGCCCCCAACGTGGACCTGCCTGCGTAGGTAGAGGCGGTCGACCGCGTACTAGAGGCTGAGGCGGCTGCCCGCCTACCACCCGCCGGTGAGCCGAAGCCGGCTGGTGAGCTGGGCGGTCCCGTCGTTCACCCACTGGTCGAGCTCGCCGGTGGCGTCACTGCGGGCGATGAGGTGGTCGCGGCCCGGCTCGCGGAAGGCGCCGGGGGTGGTCTGCGTGTAGTTCCAGTCGTGGCTCAGAAGCTCCTTGGAGCGGAAGGTGCCGTCGGCGTTCGCCCTCCACAGGTACAGATCGGCCCGGCTGTCTTTGGCGATGAGGTCGGGTTTGCCGTCGCCGGTGAGGTCCGCGCCAGTGGTCTCGGTGAAGCTCCAGCCCCCGGTCAGCTGACGCGGACCACCGAAGGTGCCGTCGCCTCGGCCGGTCCACAGGTGGAGGTTGTTGGCGGTGTCCTTGGCGATGAGGTCGGGTTTGCCGTCGCCGGTGAAGTCGGCGGCGGTGGTCTCGGTGAAGCTCCAGCCGGTGGTGAGCTGGCGGGGGCGGTCGAAGGTGCCGTCGCCTCGGCCGGTCCACAGGTGGAGGTTGTTGGCGGTGTCCTTGGCGATGAGGTCGGGTTTGCCGTCGCCGGTGAAGTCGGCGGCGGTGGTCTCGGTGAAGCTCCAGCCCCCGGTCAGCTGACGCGGACCACCGAAGGTACCGTCACCGTGGCCCGGGGCGTCGATGTCCTGATTGCCGGGCCACAGGTACAGCGCCCCCTGGCTGTCCCGGGCGATGAGATCCGCGGTGCCGTCCCGGTTGAAGTCGGCAGCCGAGGTCTGGGAATAGCGCGGAGCAGGACGGGTGGCCGGGGCGGGGGCCAGTACGTCGGCCATCGCCTGGTTGCCGTTGTCGTTGAGGTGCAGCCGGTCGTCGCCGCGGGTGTAGTAGCCGGCGAAAAGCCGCGTGGGGTTGAGCGGGTCGCGCGTGGCCCGGTCGAAATCGACGTAACTGTCGATGTCCCGGGTCGTGCGGATGTAGCGGTTGTACTCCTGGCGCACCTGCTCCTTGGCCGCGCTGTAGTCCGGATTCCCCTCGAACGCGGGGAGGGTGGCGACGGTGAGAGTGCGGCCGGCGGCGTGCGCACGCTTCGCGAGGTCGCGGACCGCCGCCACGAGGGCCTCGCTGGTGGCCTCGTTGTACAGGACGTCGTTGACGCCGGAGTACAGGATCAGATGCGTGGCGTTGGGCTGCTCCAAGGCGTCGCGGTCGAAGCGGCGGACCAGCGCGGGCCCGTAGACGGCGCGGGTACCGGTGCTGTCGGTCAGCAGGCGGTTGCCAGAGATTCCGGCGTTGACGACGCCGCTGGGACGCCCTCCTTGTTGCAGCGCCCGGCTGTAGGCGTCGGTCCACCGCCGGTTCGTGTCGGGAGTGGTGTGCCCGCCGTCGGTCTGCGAGTCACCGATCGCCACGACGGTGCCACCGCCGGCACTGGCGGTCACGTCCAGCCCGCTGAGGTAGGCCCAGTGCGGGAAGCGCGCGGGAAAGCTCTTGGAGCCGCTCGCTGCGGCGAGGTCGGAGTCATCCCCCGGCGCCGACGCGTACGAAGTCGTCAGCGTGTACTGGTGGTACGGCGCGGTGGCCACCGGCTCGGGCAGGTACAGGCTGACGAGGAGGTTCTCGTCGGCCTTGACGGGAAAGTCCACGGGGTCGCTGTCGATGCTCTCGCCCGGTGCGATCACCGCTTGACGCGTACCGCCGAACGACAGGGACACGGGGGTGTCCTGGGCGGCTGCACCCTGGTCCTGGCGGGCGATCGTGGCGTGCCCGATTGTCACGGGTTCTGTGCTGAAGGTGTTGGCCAGATGGATGCGTGCGGAGCTGCCGGCGATGCTGGTGTGCACGACCATGCGGATCGTCTGCCGTCCGGTGACCTTGGACTCGGCGGAGGGGGCCGCCGTGCCGAGGGCCGTGCCCCAGGTACGGGTCCACTCGGCCGCCGCCGAGCGGGTGGCGGCGACGGGCGATGACGCCGGGGACCGCTGGGCGGCCGCCGCGGCGGAGGCGTCGACGGCGAACAGGGCGGCCGACAGCCCTGTCGCCACCATCACCGTCCCGCGTATGCGTGTCATCCCCCGGTACCTGCGCGGGCGGGAGGGCGTCATCGGTGGTTCTCCTCGTACGGGTTGCTGTGTCAGGCAGTGGTGGAGACGACCTGGCAGGGGTGGGCGCGGATGTACGCACACCCCTGCCGTCGGAACGGAAGTACGGCCGGCGTGTGGCAGCCTCGCCAGGGCTATCCGGTCATGAGCGCCCGTGCCGGGCAGGGACGCTGCCCGGCACGGGTGTATCGCTCGGTAGAGCCCAAGAGTTCGGGCGACGCGGAAGGGTCTTTGAGGCAGGAGGGGAAGAACTTCGGCCCTGATATTGCCGTTACCAGTTGTCGGTGAGTCGGAGGGGGTTGGTGAGCTGCGGGTTTGTGGTAATCCACTGGTTGAGGTCGCCAGTGGTGTCGCTGCGGGCGATGAGGTAGTCACGGCCCGGGCCGCGGAAGGGTCCTGCGGTGGTCTGGGTGCTGGCCCAGTTGCGGCTGAGGAGTTCCTTGCCGCGGAAGGTGCCGTCTCCCTTGCCCTTCCAGATCCAGAGGTCGCTTCGGCTGTCCTGGGCGACGAGGTCGGTTCTGCCGTCGCCGTTGAAGTCACCTGCAGTGGTCTGCGTGAAGTCCCATCCGCCGGTCAGGCGGCGGGCGCGGTCGAACGCACCGTTGCCCCGGCCTGTCCACAGCTGGAGGTTCTTGGCGGAGTCCTGGGCAATGAGGTCTATCTTGCCGTCGCCGTTGAAGTCGCCCGCGGTGGTCTGGGTGAACTTCCAGCCGCCGGTCAGGCGGCGGGCGCGGTCGAACGCACCGTTGCCCCGGCCTGTCCACAGCTGGAGGTTCTTGGCGGAGTCCTGGGCAATGAGGTCTATCTTGCCGTCGGCATTGAAGTCGCCGGTAGTGGTCTGAGTGAAGTTCCAGCCATCGGTCAGGCGGCGTACACGTCCGAAGGTTCCGTCGCCGCGCCTCGGGGCGTCGATGTCCTGGTTGCCGGGCCAGAGGTAGAGGGTGCCGCGGCTGTCGCGGGCGAGGAGGTCCGCGGTGCCGTCGCGGTCGAAGTCGGCCGCTCTCGTCTGGGTGAAGTGGGGGGCGGGGCGGGTGGCCGGGGCAGGCGCCAGGGTGTTGGCCATGGCCTGGTTGCCGTTGTCGTTCAGGTGGAGGCGGTCGTCGCCGCGGGTGTAGTAGCCGGCGAACAGGCGGGTGTGGTCCAAGGGATCACGGGTGGCCTGGTCGAAATCGGCATAGCTGTCGATGTCGCGGGTCGTGCGGATGTAGTCGTTGAACTCCTGACGGATCTGCTCCTTGGCCGCGGTGTAGTCGGGGTCACCCCTGAAGGGGGGGATGGTGGCGACGGTCACGGTCAGGCCTGCGGCGTGTGCGCGCTGGGCGAGGTCGTGAATGGCCTGGATGAGAGCCTGGCTGGTGGCGTTGTTGTAGAGGATGTCGTTGACGCCGGCGTAGATGATGACCTTTCGGACGCCGGGCTGGGCCAGGGCGTCGCGGTCGAACCGGTTGAGTACCGAGGGGCCGTAGGAGGCACGGGATCCCGTGCTGTCGGTGAGGAGCCGGTTGCCGGAGATCCCGGCGTTGACGATGCCGCTGGGGTGCGGGGATCTCTGCAGGGCCCGGCTGTAGTCGTTGATCCAGCGCCGATTGGTGTCGGGGGTGGTGTGGCCGCCGTCGGTCTGCGAGTCACCGATCGCCACGATCGTGCCGCCACCGGCGCCGGCGGTGACGTCCAGTCCGCTGAGGTAGGCCCAGTTGCCAAAGCGTGCGGGGAAGCTCGCACCGCTGCTGGCCGCGGCACGGTCAGCGGTGTCCCCCGGCGCCGACGCGTAGGACGTCGTCAGGGTGTACTCGTGGTACGGAGCCGCCGTGACCGGCTTGGGCAGGTAAAGAGTGACCAGGAGGTTCTCGTCGGCCTTGACCGGGAACGCCGCGGCATCGCTGTCGACGCCGGCGCCCGGCGCGATCTCGGTCTGGCGGGAACCGTTGAACGTCAGCGAGACGGGAGTGCCCAGGGCCGAGGCCCCCTTGTCCTGGCGGGCGATCGTGGCATGCCCGATCGTCACGGGCTCCGTGCTGAAGGTGTTGGCCAGGTGGATGCGAGCGGTCCTGCCGGCGATGCTGGTGTGCACCACCATGCGGATGGTCTGCCCTCCGGTGACCTTCGACTCGGCGGCGGGGCCCGCAGTGGCAAGGGCTGTACCCCAAGTCCGTGTCCACGCACCACTTGAGGACTGACCGGCAGCCGCGGATACCCTAACGGGCGCGTGCGGTCCGCCAGTTGTGGGCGGCCTCGTGGGAGAAGGCTGGCCGGCAGCCGCAGACGACCGTCCGGGCGAGGGCTGACCGGCGGTCACCGACGGTGCCGTGGGTGAGGGCTGTGCGTCGGGGGCGGCCGACTGCGCGGGGGAGGGCACTGCGTCGGGTGCGGACGGCCCCGCAGGTGACGGCTGTGCGGCTGCCTGGCTGGGCACGCCGAAGGCGAACAGCGCGGTGGACATTCCAGCGGTGTGCATGCCCACCATCGCCGCGCGCACACGTGTGCTGCGCCGGTCCCGGGGTTTGCGATGGGTGCCCATGAACAGTTCTCCTTTTGCGGGTTGAGACAGGTAACAAGTACTCGCCTCTCCAAGGCAGGAATGGGATGGATGGCCTGCGGCTCGGTGTGAGAGCCGCTACGACGCGAAGGTGCGCCTGCTCGGTGCGGCCGCGACGATGCCAAGGGCACAACGCGCCGCAGAACGACTGCAGCGCCAGAGCCGTGAGGGGTGTCCGTAAGGCACACGGACACCCCTGCTCCGCATCGGTCAGGGCATCTGATCCGTCGGTACGGGTGCTACTGCCCGGGTACGGTGGCGCTTCCGAAGGTGCCGTTGCCGTTGCCGGCCCACAGGCGCAACTCCCCGGCGGCGGTGCGAGCGACCAGGTCCGCCTTGCCGTCACCCGTGAAGTCGCCGGCCACCGTCTGCGTGAAGTTCCATCCGCTGGTGAGCGCCCGCGCGCTGCCGAAGGTGCCGTTGCCGTTTCCGGGCCACAGGCGCAGCTCGCCGGTGGAGGTGCGGGCGACCAGGTCGGCCTTGCCGTCGCCGGTGAAGTCGCCAGCGTTGGTCTGGGTGAACTCCCAGCCACTGGTCAGCTTGCGCGGAGCACCGAAGGCACCGCTGCCGTTGCCGGGCCACAGGCGCAGCTCGCCGGTGGAGGTGCGGGCGACCAGGTCGGCCTTGCCGTCGCCGGTGAAGTCACCGGCGGTGGTCTGGGTGAACTCCCACCCGCTGGTCAGCTTCTTCGGCGAGCTGTACGTACCGCTGCTGCTGCCGGTCCACAGGAACAGGTCGCCGCCGGCGTTCGTGGCGACCAGATCTGCCAGACGGTCACCGGTGAAGTCGTCGGCGGTGGTCTGGCCGAAGCCCCATCCGCCGGTCAGCTGTCTGGCGGAGGCGAACAAGCCGTTGCGGGCGCCGCTGCGGACGCTCAGCGTCTTGTCCGCGGCGACGGTGAACAGGTCGGTGACTGCGTCACCGTTGTCGTCACCGGCGACCGTAATGGCCGGGGCCGCGGCCGCATCCCGGAATACCACGGTGCTCACCCACGCCGCGAGGTCGTCGAGGCGGGCGTCGAGTGCGCTGGTGCGCTTCTCGTTCTCGTCGGTTCCCAGGCAGCCGCCCTGCCAGGAACGGATGTTGAGAGCGACGATCTCCGCACCGGCACCGGTCCCACGCAATGCGGGAGCGCCGGCGTCACCCTGGCAGATCACCGCGTTGTCGGAGCCGTTCAGCCCCACGGAGGCAGGGTCGGTGTAGGCGACGGTGAAGACGGAGGTGTGGAGCTTGTTGGGCACCCATTCGGTCTTGGTCCGCCCGTACCCGGCGACCTGCAACTGCTCACCTTCCGCCGCGGCCCTGGCGGCGACCTTGACCGGCTTGGCCGCGCTCTCCGGGACGCGCTGGGCGAGCTTGACCATCACCACATCACGGTCGGGGCGCGGGACCAGTTCGACGGCCTCCTGCACACTGCCGGTCGCCTGAGCCAGGTCGGTACGGCCCACGGTGACGGTGGTCTTGACCTCGGGCTTGCCGGCCAGAACCGGCTTGCCGCCGTCACTGAAGCAGGTCGCGGCGGTGATGACCCACTGGGCGTCGACCAGGGCGCCGGAACAGGCGGCCCGGTCGCCGATGTTCAGCTTCGCGGTAAATGCATATGTGCCGTCGGCGGCGTCGGCACCCGCGATTGCGGTGGCGGCGGAGGCATTGAGGAGACCAGCAGCCATGCCGGCGGCGAGCAGGGCAGTGGTCCACGCAGCGCGTGAACTCTTGGAAGACATGCGGGATTCCTAACAGGTTCTTCTTCTCGGCACCCGAATGCCTTGAAGGGCAGCTGAGGTGCTGGCGCGGAGCAGGAGACGGTTCGTATGCGTCCCACGGGCGCGTGAGGTGGTCGGTCCTATGCGTGTGGCAGAGGAATGGTGGGTATGCGGCTGCTCAGCCGGTGATACGTAGTTCGACGAGCGTGGAACGCTTGGCACCTGAGGGGACATCGCCCTCACCCACCGGCTTGAAATCGTCTGCGGCTACGTCGATGGTCTTGGTCAGCCCATCGGCAGTGAGGTTGGCACTAATGGGGTGGTCCGCAGTCTCCAGCGAAGTGACCCGCGGGAGTTCAAGCGCGAGGAATCCAGATTTGCTGCTGGCTGTGAAGCAGTACAACGGTGCTCTGCCGGTGGTCTGGTCGGCAACGCTCCTGACCTTGATCTGCGGGGCGGATGCGTTGCAGTCGGCGAGCAGGAGGTGCCCGTCGCCCTTGATGAGTTTGATGCCCTTCTCGGCGAGGACCTTCGCCGCGTCCGGGTAGGCGAACCGCTCGACGGACGAAGGCGGAGTTTCGGTATCGGCCGCGTTTGACCTCGGCGCCGAGGACGTGGCCGAGGCAAGAGACGGCAAGGCGAGGAGTGCCATCGTGCAGGCGGCTCCGCCTATGAGCAGTTTACGGATGAGAGAAGTCACCGATGTCCTTTCGGGCAGGGGTGAGCGCGCTCTCGCACCCCCCTGGCGCATGTAATAAAAAAGTAAACCCCCTGGGAAGGAGGGTACCCGGCACTCCGTGCCTCCGGTTATCAGTCCGCCATCCCCCCTGGCGTGATGTGTGTCACGCGACCTTGAGCGGAGTGACTTTGATGAACCATCAAATATATTTCCCGCCAACTCGGCCTGCCCGCCCTGTCGGGCATCTCTGGGTAAGGTGAAGAGGTTGTAAAGGGAACCGGTTATGCTCACGGCTCCGAACCCCGACAGTCGGCAACTACGCGTGTCGGTAAGAGAAGTGAGTGTGTTTTGAGACAAAGACTTCATGCCCCAGTCGGCGGAGGGCAGGTGCGGCACGCGATACGTGCGTTGTGCTTGAGCCTGCTGCCCCTGGCCCTCGTGATGGGTCTGCTCGGATCCGCCCCCGCCGCGGCAGACGAGGGTGGTGTAAGCGCGAACACTCCGAGCGCTGTTCCGCCCACCGACCGGGGCCGTGTCCTGGAGCTGTGGAAGAGCGGTGGCCCCGGTATCAAGGCCTATGCGGAAGTGGCCCTGACCGGCAGCGATGACGATGTCAAGCACTTCCTGGACGTGGTGGCCGTACCCACCGCCTTGCAGGACGACCAGCTCGCCGTCACGCAGATCGCCAGTGTCGGGGGCCGCAGTTTGCAGGATGCCGTCCGGAAGGTCCTGGACGGAAGCGACGCCGAGCTGAGGGCCTTTCTCAGGGATGGCTGGAAGGCGCCCCTGGAGCAGGACCAGCGTGTCCGGGTCACACAGATCGTCAGCACGGGCGGCAATGAGGTCAAGGAGGCCGGCCGGGCCGCTCTCAACGGCACCGCCGCTGACATCAAGGCCTTCCTCGACCGTGGGCAGTACGAGCAGCAGGAACAGGACGACCGCGTTCAGCTCACCCAGATCGTGAGCACGGGCGGCCCCAACGTCCGCAAGGCGGGTCGGCTCGCCGTCAGTGGCAGCGCTGCCGACGTCCGTGAGTTCTTGCAGGTGGGACAGTATGTCGCCCGTGCCCGCGACCAGGAGTACGCCACGGTCGCGCAGCTCGCTGCCCAAGCCACCGAGGCAGGCCGACAGGCGGCGGCAGAGACCGCGTCCGCCAAGGCCACCTCGGCGGTCGCCGTAGCAGCCGCGCAAATGGCCAAGGAGGCGGCAAAGAAGGCCGCCGCCGAGACGGCAGGGGCCGCAAGCGACTCCCGTACGGCTGCGCTCGCCGCACGCCGGGCGGCGACTGCGGCCAGCCAGGCGGCCGCCGCAGCTCAGCAGGCCATTGCTGCGGCCCGTGCCGCGAATAATTCTGCCCGCATTGCC
This sequence comes from Streptomyces sp. NPDC005878, assembly GCF_040629815.1. Classification (NCBI taxonomy): domain Bacteria; kingdom Bacillati; phylum Actinomycetota; class Actinomycetes; order Kitasatosporales; family Streptomycetaceae; genus Streptomyces; species Streptomyces sp. NPDC005878. The sequence goes on along the minus strand of NZ_JBEXWK010000014.1, from coordinate 41,535 downwards.
GCGAACGCGGCCAATCAGGCGGCGGCAGCTGCCGCCGGAGCCGCACGGGCGGCAGCGGACGCTCAGACTGCCGCAGCCCATGCCTCGATCAACGCCGACAATGCGGCATCGTCGCGCAAGGCAGCCGAAAACGCCCGTAATGCGGCCAAGGGTGCCCGGGAGGCGGCCGATGCTGCTGGCCAGGCCGGTGTCGCTGCCTCCGCGGCGGGAGACGCGGCACGAGCCGCAGCCGGCGCGGGTGCCGACGCGGACAACGCAGCCGACTCCGCCAGCCAGGCCAGCAACTTGGCAGACCGAGCCGGTGCTCACTCCAGTGAAGCCGCGTCTGCGGCCGCCTCGGCCAAGCGCCACGCCAAAGAAGCCACTCGTGCCGCCAACGCTGCTGAGAGCCTTTCCCGTGAAGCGGCCTCAGCGGCGCGCGAGTCCCGTGACGCAGCCAACTCTGCAGCTACACACGCAGAAAACGCAGCCGCCGCCGCTGAAGAGGCGGCAGCACACGCTGGGGAAGCCTCCACAGCGGCCACCAAGTCCACTGCCCACGCCAAGGCAGCCAAGGCAGCGGCAGACGAAGCCACTGCAGCAGTAGCCAAGGCGAGATCCGTGCACGCACTGGCACGCAAGGTGGATGCAGAGGAACTGACTGTTCGCATCAATGGCGGAATTGCCCAGGCGCAGGACCTCAAGGACCGAGCCGACCAGCGGGCTCTTGACCAGGTAGCCGCCAGCAGGCAGGCCAAAGAAGTCGATACCGCAGCACAGGCGCTGGCAACCACAGCGGCGCAGGCCGGTGCCGACACCAAAGCCATCGCTGCCCAGGGCCGCAACGTTGCTTTCCAGACGCTGAAGTCTGCCGCCCCGTGGAGCCGTGCCGCCGCCGAGGCAGCCCTTGCCAGTGCAGACGCGGGCATCATTGGATATGTGCGTACTGGCCGCCGAGAGGCCAAGGAACAAGACGACCGGACCCAGGTCGAGGATCTGGCGGCCAGCGCCGACTCCGTGCAGGTCCGCGCTGGAGCGGAGGAAGCGCTCAAGGGTGACGCCTCAAAGATCGCCACGTTCTTGAGCACAGGCCAGTACCAGGTCATGGCTGCTGACCTGCGCCTCTACATCACCCAGCTGATTTCAACAGGCGGCCCCGTCACCAAGGACACCGGCAGGGCAGCACTCAACTCCGAAAACGTCGAGACGTATCGAGACTTTCTGAACAGTGGCCAATATGCCGCCCGTACGGAAGACGAACGCGTCCGCGCCACCCAACTCGTCAGCGTTGGTGGCCCCGAACTCAAGGCGGCCGCCCGCATCGCGCTCGAAGGCCCAGACGATCTCCTCCATAATTTCATCCAGAGCGGGCAATACAAGGCTCAGCGCAAGGATCAGCTGGAGGCCGCTCACGTGGCGCAGGTGGAGCAGCTGATAGCGGAAGCCGCCCGAGTCGCTGCCAACGCACAGAAGGATGCTGCTGAAGCGAACGAGGCCGCAGCGAATGCACGTAGGGCTTCTGTCGAAGCAGACGAGTACGCCAAGCAGGCCAAGGACTCAGCCAGGGAAGCGGACGGCTTCGCCAAGCAGGCTCAGCTGTCAGCCAAGGAAGCTGAGACCTCAGCCGCCAACGCCGCCGCATCCGCCGCTACCGCTCGCCAGGCCGAAGCTGATGCCCGGGAGGCGGCGACGCGAGCAGTCAACTCTGCGGCGGACGCGCAGCGGTCGGCGAACTGGGCGCGCAGTTCAGCCGACGTCGCCTGGGGTGCTGCCAATAAGGCACGAGCTGCTGCTACGGCGGCCGGCAAAGACGCTGTAGCGGCCCATCAGGCAGAGGTGGAGGCCTTTCTCGTCGCTGTTACTAAACAGCGTGCCGAAGAGGAACAACGCCGGCAGGCGCTTGACGCCTGGGATAAGGACTACGGCGCGGACGAACCTACCAGCGACGGCGGAGGAGGCCGGTGGAAGTGGGTTCCGGGTTGGATGAAGCACGCAGCAAATACCATAGGGAACTACAGTGAGGCGATTCTCACCAACTCTGATGTTTGGACCGGAGCTGGTGAATCAGCGCTCGGCGTTGTGATGATGCTTGGTGGCGCGAGTGGCGATGTCGGTGGAGGTGCCATCTGCCTTACAGGCGTCGGCTGTCTTGTTGGGGCCCCCGCTATTGCTGCCTCTACCGGACTTATCGTGGGCGGCGGGTACACCACTGCTGACGGCGTCGACCGGTTCAGTGATGGGCTTGGGACGGCGCTTCGCGAGGCAGAGAACACTCCGACGGGCGCGGCGGACGAATGGCTGAGCCAAGGTGCTCGAGACAAGGTACCCGACTCCCTGAAGCAGTATGAAGCCCGCAATAGGAAAGGTATCGGAGTTCGGTGGAATGACGGCAAGGGAAATGGGGTTCGCATCGACAAGGGTGAGCCCAGCAACCCCCAGCCTTACCAGCAGGTGGATCATGTCGTGATTAACTCTGGTGGTAAAATCATCGGTAGGGATGGGAAGCCCATCACTGGATCAATCAAGGAAAACCCTCGTGAAGCCCACATTCCGCTCGAAGAGTGGAGCAAATGGAAATCATGGAACCACCCGTGAACAAACCGTCCGTATATGTGAGGCTGCCGGAGATGAGAGCGGAAGTTATCTCGGCTGTCCGTGCACTCTCTGACCCCGAGCATCAACAGCGAGTATGGGTTGAGCGGAAGTATCCTAGGCCGGGCTATTTCGAGGATCTCACCCTTAACGTGAACATTCTCGATGACGCTGGGGTGCTTGACAACCCTCACGCGGCTATCGGCTACACGTTGGCCTCGGAAGATGAGGCTCAATCAATGGTGCGACTGGGGGCATGCCTTGATGCAGCCCTATCCGGCACGGGAAGAGATGCGCCCGACGAGACAATCTTGGCATCTCCTTTGTGGGGGAAGGTTGTCATGGCTGCGCATAATGCTCTTGAGTCGTTGACTCGGCAAAAATAGATAAATAGGAGTGGCCCGGGCATTCTCGTTCCGGGCCACTCCTATTTGTGAATGGTCGGGGTGGTGGCAGCGGGTTGGTCGGCAGTGGTTTGTGACGCGGTGGGTGTTTGCTGAGCTGCCTGTTTACCGTGCTGCGGTCTGGATCTTGGCTGTCATGATGTGACTAATTTGCCGTCATAGCCTGAAAGTTAGGCGTAGCACACCTGTTGCTGGCTGTCGTGGGGATGCCCGTTCCTGTGCTCTGGATCGGCGCGACGGGGTGTGCTGGCGGGTATGACAGGTCGCTTACCGTCGTCGTGGGTCCCGCTCCTTGTATCTTCGCCGTCTTCGTCGTCCGCACCGGGTAGGCCGTCCGCGACCGGGCATAGCCTGCCGCTTGCCTCGCGGTCGCAAGACCGCAGGTTAGCCCGGCAGGTGGTGGTACAGCGCCCGCTCACGCTGGATGAGGGGGCACGCTGACGTCGGTGCATGTGCCATTCGACGGGGCCGCCGGGATTGTGATGGTCCCAGCGGCCGGAGCGGGGGGTCAGCGGGAGGCCGGGGCGAGGGCGGCCTTGTGGCTGTCGCGGTGCCCGCTCTGAGATTCCTGAACGCTGGTAAGCCTGACTCGCGTGCCGGTTGCTGACCGCGGCGATCCCGCTCGCAGGTTCCGGCGAAGCTGGTGGGATCCGATTTTGTTGAGCGTTCGCCGCGCCGATCCCGCTGGTTAGTGCCTCGTCAGGCAGCGTTCATCTCCTCTGAGGTCGACTGATGGTGGTCAGAGGGCCACATCCTGTGGCCGTGGGAGCGGAACTGTGGTGGCCAGTACTCCCATAGGGTGCTTGGGTGTTCAATTGGCTCGAGATCAGCGTCTTGCCACCAGGCCCCCGATGGGTTGCCAAGATGTCTTTCCGGATCGATGGCGAGGAAGTGCTGGCAGCCGCGATCGGAGAGGGAGGCCGCGGCCCGTTTGCCGAGGAGGCATTGCCGGTCGATGGCCAGTATCCCCTCTGGGCAACCGGCGAGGGACGACGTGTAGCGCTGGGTGAGCCCGAGTGCACGGGTGGATGCTGTGGCTACCTGTCCGTGTTCGTACAGCGTCACGGCGGGATTGTGGAGTGGTCCGACTGGCAGGTGCCCGTGAACGAGGCGCGCCCTCAGCCGCAGCGCCAACCGGGCCGACGCCGTGAAGCGCCCGCCAGGACTCCGCCAGGCGCTCGCGGACATCCGCCAGGCCGGATCTGTCCCGGCGGAGGCTGGCGGGCCTCTCCGGCGGGCTCTCCGGCGGGCGCCTGGGAGCTGTTGCGTGGGTTGGGCTGTCGGCGCGACAGGTCTCCCGCGACCTGCGGCGCGCCCGGCTGACCCCCGTGGCGGAGTCCAACGTGACAGCCGACAGGTCATGGGCGGGGGTTGACGAGCTTGGCGAACGCGTAGATAGCGCCCGCGGTGGCGGCCAGTGCGCCGACGGCTTGGAGAGCGGGAATGGCTGCGGGGTGTTCGAGCAGGACGTAAAAGGCGAACGCGGCGGCCAGGGTGAGAACTCCGGCCACCAGGGCCTGGATCTGGCGGCGCAGTGGGGATTTTGGTGGGTTTGTCGTGGTGGGTTCGGTGCTGCTGTGTCAGTGATCTGACGGGTGTTTGTGCTGGTGGGAGTGCGGCCTGCTGCTGACGGTGGGTGCGGGGTTCGCGCTGTCGTTTTTGCAGATTGTGCTGCCCAGTCGGGTGCCGGGTGCTATCACAACGGGGTGTTTGTGCAGGTCAGTGGGGTGTCTGGCGGTCGGGTGTCCCGTCTCAAGCGATCTGGTTCCTGTCTCAGTTGATCTGGCCCGATTTGCTCAGCGTCTCAGTTGATCTGGTCCGTGGGCGGGGAAGCCGGGTCAGCTGTATCTCGCTGTACGTGGCGGGATCCGCGCTTGATGGGTTGTCGCTGGTGGATGCGATGATCGCCGTTGCTGGCGTGATCACGCTGGTTTCACGACTCGGGGATGGCTCGTATGGACACGTGGCAAGAGCTTTCAGTGCTGGTGGAGGAGCGGCTGAAGGCGACGCCGGCCGGCGAACGCGGCGTGTTCACTGCCGGTGTCGCGGAACGGCTCATGAGCTGGCACGAGGCCCTTCCCGAGGACGAACAAGCGCCGTTCACCGTCGGCCTTCGCCCCCTGTTGAACTCTGTATGGGAGGGCGTCCTCGGCGACACAACGGCCTTCTCAGCAGTGAAGTGTGGTGTCGCCGAGTACATGCTCAGCGAGTACTGCCACAACGACGGCCAGGACGGGCCCGATGATGCGGACGAGTCGGCCGCGACGGCGACGTTGTATGCCGCGCACGCCTACCTGTTCGGCTGCTACGACTTCGCCAATTGGACCAGCCGCCGGGCGGTGGAAGCCGTTGATCAACATCTGGAGTACCTCGCCGAGCAGGAAGAAGACGAGCTCGTCCCTGATTCCGACGAAGCTCTAACCTCTGAGTTGCAGCGGCAGTTGCGGGATCTCGACCTCATCGCGAACTACTCGAAAGAGCTTCGCTACTCCAGCACGGGACTGCCCATCGACACCTCGATCTGCCTCCGCGTGGAGCTTCGGGCTCCTCTCTCCAGCCCGGCGTGAGTGTCCGAGAGGTCGGACGTCTCGTCTCCTCCGGGCTGAGCGGCTGCTGGACGAACACGATGCCGACGTGTCCTACGGAACGGTTCACCGCTACATGTCCAGCTACCCGCTCAAGAACCGGGGCACCATGACCAGCCACCCCCGGAGCACGTCCGGCGACCCCTTGACCGAATCCCAACAGGCCCTCCATCTCGGCGTGTTCAAGCACTACCAGGGTGTCGTGACCGCCGTTCGCAGGGAGCCGGCCAGGCATGGTCTCGACGGCACCTTCGCCACGACTACCGCCTTCATCCTCGGCCTGGACGCCAGCACCTCCGGGAGCATGCTCACCGGCTTCCGGGAATGGCTCGCCGTCCGACTCGACGTGACCACAACCTGACCTGGCCGGCTCTGGTCCGCCACCTCGCCCCCAGCGGCTGGATCCACCCACTCACGCCCCAGGCCGACACCGAGGCCGTCATCGCTCTCCATCGACTCCTCGCCGAGTTCTTCGACGCGCGAGAGCAGCCGGACAGCCTCGCCAGGATCTTCAGGGACCACCAGTCGTGGCTGACCACCCGGCCCTGGTCCCAGTTCGAAACCGCACCACTGGACCAGATCAACTGAGACAACACCCAGCGTCCAACCGCCCGAGACCAGATCACCTGAGATTCTCGTCCTATCGGCGTCTCAATCGATCTGGTCGCCGCAGGTCACAGCCCTACCCGCAGACCAGATCATTTGAGACGGGACAGGGCTGTCCCTTGTCATCCAGTCGAGTCGTTTGACAACGAACCCAGCCGTTTCGACTTCTTCGACAGCGAACCTAGTCGTGCGGGGCAAGCACGCTGAGGGTTGTGTGGCCGTACCGGCTGGGACGGACGGGTCCGCGCCGTACGTCGAGGTGTCGTGCGTGGATGCCGCAGGCAGGCGTTGGCGGCGTCCCCTGATGGACTGTGCGATGGTCAGGTTCGAAGACGTGGTGCCGGTACGGCCATTTCGGTGGTCGGGAGGTTCGCGCCATTTCCCGGGCTGGTTACTGGTCGGCGACGACCGGGCAGCACGTCGGCTGCAACGACGGCGGCGGAACCTACACCTACTACCCTGTGATGCAGGGCTACGCCAGCGGCATCGGCTGGGGCCCCAAGACCCGCTCCGACAACGACCTGCGCAAGGGGTGCGGAACCAGGGCTCCGAACCCCTGAGAGGAGACGGCATGGGCGAAGGCGAACAGGTCCCCAAGCGGTACTCACCTGAGGGCACCCCCCTGGGCCGCAGCGCGGACAACAACTCGGCCGGCCCCAGCTACGCCACCGAGACCGCCCGCGCCGTCCGACTGTGGTGGCGGATCAGGGATCTGCTGCACTGGCCGGTCAAGAACAGCCAGCGCTGACGCACTAGCCAGAGCCGTAACCCAGCCGATTCACCGGAGATTCCTACGGGCTGGTGGATGGTGCTGAACAGGATGGCCCAGGCGCGTTTCGAACGGTGTGGCCCTGTCTGCTTCCGCAGATAGAGCCACCCTTGGGCGCAGTCCTGTGGGGGACTCCCCGGCCCCTCCCGAGGGTGGGGGCACCAGGGGAACGGCGGCAGGTGCAGGCAAGGGAGCCTCCCCTCCAGCGGGCATTGGGAAGTTTCGAGCTCATGGGCGCACCCGCGCGAACAGGACGATGGACGCCTGGTGGACACGCTCGCGTCATTGCCCTCGGGGGCCTGGCCACTTGATCCGCCTCCGCCCGTAGGCCTGATGGCGCAGTGGGTGCGGAATGCGCCGTTGCTGACTGCCTGGCCCCGCTGGTGACCGACGCATGCCTCGGAGGCATGTACCTGGGGCTTTGCCCTGATGGCGGCCGGGAGCGAGCAAGGAGGGGCTGTTCGCTCCGAGGTGGGCGAAGACCAGATCTGCCCGGTGTGCCCATCGTCCTTCGGGGTATAACCGACCGCTTGTGCGGTTTTCTGTGGCAGCTTGTGTGGCTCCGGTGGCCGCTGTGCCGCCGGGTTCCCGGAATTCACGTCTTGCTGGGGGGAAGTCGCATGTCCTTACGTGCCAGCGGCACGCCGTTTCGGCGTGCCCGCATGAGAAAGACCCCGCTCGCTGTACTGGGCGCGGCCATTGCGGGCGCCTTGACCCTGACCCCGTTACCGGCAGCCACCGCGTCAGCGGCGCCGGCTCCTGCATCGGCGTGGGGCAAGCAGAGCCCGCGCTTCGAGGCGCCGCCGGTGAAGACCGGCACGAACAAGCCGGTCGCCACACAGCCGGAGAAGGAGCCGTCAGCGGAGGCCGCCGTCTGGCGTCGCGTCCAGAAGGAGCACGCCACATCCTCGGGCTCTGCCGCTCCGAGACGTGCTGACACCGCCGTCAACAGATACGTCCCCGAGGGCCAGGGCGCGGTCCCCTGGCATCAGATCTCCGACTTCCGTATCACTGATTCCCTGGTAGCACGCGTCGACTACTCGACCGGCAATCTCATGCTGGCGGCCACCGACTTCGAGGTCGCGGGGGTGGGGCAGAAGCTGCGCCTGGCCCGTACCTATAACTCCCTGGACGCGCCGTCGGGGCGGGTGACGCAGCGTTGGTGGCAGGAGTACGAGCGCTACCTCGACCTCGACTTCACCAGCGAGGTCATCCTCTATGACGCCACCGGGGCCACCCTGAGCTTCATTAAGAACAGCGACGGCACGCTCAGAACACCGGCCGGCTACTCCATGGACCTGAAGAAGAACGCCGACGGCACCTACACCCTCACCGACCGCAAGAGCGGCACGAAAGACACCTACAACACCTACGGCAGTCTGACGAAGGTCACCGACAAGAACAACGGCACCATCACCGTCACCCAGCACGACGAGGGCGGCGAGCAGAAAGGTTTCAAGCTCACCGAGACCCGCTCCGGACGCTGGGTGGACCTGCTCAAGACCGACGCCTCGCAGTGGCAGGCCAAGGACCACACCGGCCGCACCGCGGTCTTCGATCTCGACCCGTCCGGCAACCTGGTGAAGACCGCGGACACCGAGGGCAAGGCGACCGTCTTCGGCTACGACTCCTCCGGCCGCATCACCAAGATCACCACCCCCGAGGGCCGCGTCACGGTCTTCACCTACGACGACCACAACCGCCTCACCTCGATGCTCCGTGCCACCGGCTTCAACGGCACCGGCAAATCCGGCCCCACCTACACGTACGCGTACACCGCCGACACTCCCACCGCGGCCGGTACGACCACGGTCACCGACCCCGAGCGTCATGCCACGCAGTACGAGCATGACGGCGACGGTTCGGTCACCAAGGTCACCGACGCCCTCAAGCACGCCCGCTCCAAGACGTTCGACGCCAACCACAACTTGGCCACCGCCGCCGACGCGATGGGCGTGAACGGCACCGGTGCCAACGTCACCACCTACGGCTGGGACAGCCGCAATAACCCCACCTCCGCCAAGCTGCCCACCGGAGCCACGGCCTCCGCTGCGGGTTACCAAACCATCGCCGGGACGGACTTGCCCGGCACTGTGACTACCGCTGATGACGAGAAGACCGAGTACAAGTACGACACTGCCGGCAATACCCTCTCCGTCGCGCAGACCGGCACCGGCGGCGCGACCCGCACCTTCGACTACAACCCCTCCAACCCCACCTGTGGCGGCTTCGAGGGCCAGACCTGCAAGGCAACGACGAAGATGACCGACAGCAAGTCGGTCGCGACGGCCTTCCACTACGACAGCAAGGGCAACCTCGACAAGGCCACCCCGCCCGCCCCGCTGGGCCCCACTACCTACACCTACGACGCGCTGGGCCGTACCGAGACGGTCACCGACGGCCGCGGCATCAAGACCGTCTACGCCTACGACCACCGCGACCGCGTCACCAAGGTCTCCTCCACCCACGACACCGTCACCTACGCCTACGACGGTGACGGCAATCTCGTCCAGCGCTCGGACGGCACCGGGGTGATCAAGTACGCCTTCGACCCGCTCTCCCGGGAGACGGTCCGCACCCTCCAGGACGGCTCCCAGACCCGCCTGACCTACACGCCCGCCGGGAACGTCGACACCTACAGCGACCCCGCGGCCGTCACCGCCTACATCTACAACGAGGTCAACAAACTGAGGGAGCTGAAGGACCCCACCGGCAAGACCACCACGTACGCCTACGACAACAACGACTTCCGCACGAAGACGAACTACCCCGGCGGCACCGTCCAGTCCGTCAACCCCGACAAGTCCGGCCGCCCGCAGACCATCAAGGCAACATCCCCCAAGGGCACCCTGGTCGACCTCGCCTACTCCTACCAGAACGGCACCAAGGACAGCACCAAGATCCGCACCCTGACCGACGCCGCGGCCAAGAGGCAGACCACCTACACCTACGACGGAGCCGGCCGCCTCACCGTCACCCGCGACGCGGACACCAGCGGAGCACCGAGCATCGACGTCGTGTGGGCGTACTGCTACGACCGCGCGGGCAACACCACCTCCGAGGGCGGTGTCCTCAACCAGACCTGCCCCAGCCGCACCACCTACACCTACAACGACGCCCAACAGCTCACTGCGAAGGACGGCTCGACCACCAACTGGTCCTACGACGCCACCGGTAACGAGACCGCCGGCGCCCCGACCGCCGAGACCACCCGCACCGGCGAGACATGGACCGACTTCTCCCAGCTCACCTCCCTCACCACGGGCAACAAGACCTTCACCGGCCAGTACGCCTCCACTGACCAGAGCGAACGCATCCGCCTGGGCGACACCTACTTCCACAACGGCCCCCTGGGCCTGGCCGGCACCAGCACCGGCGGCGTGGACACGGGATTCAACCGCGAACCCCAGGGCACCCTCAACTCCATGACGACCGGCGCAAGTTCGTACTACTACCTCACCGACGCGCTCGGCTCCGTCATCGCGCTCACCGACGACACCGGCACAAAGGTCAACAGCTACACCTACACCCCCCGCGGCGCCGACCGCACAACCACGGAGAAGATCCCCCAGCCCTACCGCTTCGCCGCCGGCTACAAGGACCCCACCGGCCTGTACCACCTCGGCGCCCGCTACTACGACCCCACCCTGGGCCGCTTCACCCAGCCCGATCCCTCCGGCCAGGAGAAGAACCCCTACCTCTACGCCGAGGGCGACCCGGCCAATCGCATTGATCCCGACGGGCTCTTCTCCGTCGACGGAGCGTTGCGGGGCTCCTTGAAATGGGCGGGACGCGCCACGGGCGTGAAAGCGTTCAAGGACGCGGGAGCGGCGTTGATAGGCGGCAACTACCGGGCATTCGCAGCTGTACTGGCTGGTGAAAGTGTCTCAGCTGCGCTCGGTTCCGCCTGCGTCCCGGCGGCAGCAGCGGCCGGAGCTCCTACGGGAGGAGCCGGCGGCTTCGTGGTGGGGGCCGCGTGCTTCACCGTCTCTGAGTACGCAGGAAATCAGGTCCAGAACGGTCTTTCTTGATCACACCAGCGCGGTGGGGTGGGGTGCACACGGTCTGCGCACCCCACCCCACCCGCTCAGAGGAGGAAAGATGCTTGTAGTAGGGGCCGGCCGCTGGTATCCCGACGGCTCGGCAGGACTGGTGATCGTGCTGGTCGCGCTCGCAGTGCTGGGAGCCATGGTCCTCTATGGCAGGGCGAAGCGGGGGCGCGGCAAGTAACGGATCCATCCCCTTGCTCCATCGGGCCGTCGACGGAGCGTGAGCCAGGTTTCCTGCGCTCGCTCGACGGCCTGTCCGGTCAGGCCGATCGTTTTGGCCGGTGTGCCGCACCAGATGATGTGGCGCTCACCGAGGGCAGCGCGGCTCACCGCCAGGACGGCTATCCCCGGCTACGGTGAGTACGGGTAAAACGGGCTTGCTGTGGAAGTGGAGGTGGAGATCACCTGATGCCTGCACCGGCCGACAGCCGACAGACTGCCGGACGACGACCTCGCAGGCAGAGGGTCGACGCCACGAACCTCAAGCCGGGCGAACAGCTGGTACGGAGGCCGTTTACTCGTGCTGGCCGGTGGCGTTGTTCTTCGAGCCGTCGGCGCGGGTGTTCGCATTGTTGTTCAGCAGGCTCTGCACATCGCTGTTGATGTTCGAGTTCAGCGCCGAGATGTGGTCGAGGACATCCAAGTTGTTCAGGGTCCCGTCGGCGATACCGGCGTGGGCCGGAGCGGCAGTAAGCAGCGCGGTCACGGCGGCGAGGCCGGCGGTGGCGAGGATGTTGGTCTTCATGGCGTGGTCAACGACGGTGGTTCAAGCGGGTCACCGGAGCTCAGATGATTGCTGAGCGCTGGCGCTGTCCGGTTCCGTTCACCGCCTGCCCCGCCCGCCGTCTTCGCCCATAAGCCCGCGCCCGCGCCCCCGGTCAGCCCGGAGGAACCGCCGGTGCTGTCCTACGCAACCCGTGGAGTGGCGACGCTGTGCACCCCGGCACCCGCCCTGACGCAACCGCCGCCCTGGCGGCGCTGCTCGGCGCCACCAGGGCGAGACTTCTCGCCCTTCTCGACGAGCAACTGCCCACAGTCGAGATCGCCCGTCGCTTCCGGGTCACCCCGAGTGCCCTGTCCCTGCACCTGCGTGTGCCGTCCGTCGCGAGCCTTCTTACCCGGGCGCGCGACGGACGGCAAGTCCTGTACTGCCGCAGCCCGTTCGGCGACCAACTGGGCAGAGTCGGCCACCTCCGGAGCCCGCCGCGCCCGATGGATGGCCATGGACCTCGGAGGGCCTTGGGCTACCCGGCCGTATGGGCGCGCGGCTGGTGAGCCCCGTGCGCTTGCGGGCACACCCTGACCCTTTCCGAGCAGCCGCTGGTTCCCCCCCCCGGGCATCCCCGAAGGTCGGCGGCCTTCGGCGCAGGGGAGCGAACTCCAAGTACGACCCGTACCGTACGGGGTGTTCTCGTTCGAGGAGGGATTCGACCGATTGAGGTCCGATCAACGACTGATCGGCCGGGAAGCCGGGTCAGGGGGCCGGTTCTGACAGCTCGGCCTGGATTTCGTCCTGCCGCCGCCGGTGGGCTGGCGCGCGCCGAGAGGTTCCGGGGCTGGCGTGAACGCGACTGGAGGGCAGCCGCCCGTCGGCGGTGAGCGCGCTGCCCATGGTGGGGTGCCGTGCCTGAGTCCGAGCGGTACGGCTTGCTGCCCACGGCGAACGGCGCGTTCCGAGGCAACTGTGTCCGGTTTCCACGGCGTTGTCGGGAGGGATCTTGCGTAGGGTGAGCTTTCTTGATTGGCGGGGACGGGGGAGCAATGGGCGCGTTGGCGGGTTTTATGGTGGGGCTTGGAGTCGTTGTCGCAGGCCTGGTGGCCGTGGTGGGCCGCCGCGGGCGGCGTGGTTCGGCCGAACAGGTCGAGGGGAGACTGATCGAGCAGCAGGCACGCCGCGAAGTGGAGCAGGTACGCAGCGAGGTGCTGGCGCTGCACGCGCATGCGGGCGTCACGGGGAGCTTCGGCTCGAGCCGCCTCACCCGCCGCTGACGGTCCGCACGGCAACTCCGACAACGACGGCCCGAGTAAACGTACTCGCCGCCCACGACCAGAAGGGCGAGCCGTACATTCACCGCGGGACCGATGAGCGCCAGGACCCGCTGGCGGCACGCGAAGCCACATCGCCGGCCGACACTTCTTCAAGGGAGAGGGTGGCCTGACACGCGGGGCAGGTCCGAGTGGGGCCTGAGACAGTTTCGCCTCGCGGGCGTCCGAGGACCTGCTCACCGGCCAACGCCGGCTCCCTGGGGACAGGCGGGCGGGCGCCTCCAGGACCGAATATACGATTCACACATGACCCTGCTGTCAATCGATCAGACGTCCAAGAGCTATGCCGCAGGCCAGGTGATGGGCGTCGTGCTGGTCACGGCGGCCGTGATGTTCCTAGTATGGAAGCTGTCCGCGTCATGGCGGGGCGCGGAAGCCCGCAGGGAGAGTGTCGACGGCGAGTCGTCGGTTCCGGACCGGCGGCGTCGTGCCGTCGTGGTCGCGGTGATGGTCGTGGTCGCTGCCGTGGGCACCGTGATCGCCGCCGGGAATTACCATCCCGAGGCACGCGCCGCGCAGACGCGAAGTGGCGCCACACCGACAGGTGCGGAGGGAGCCCCCGCGTCGCGTGTGGTCACGGCCCCGCAGGAGGTCGCCGGATACCGGCTCCTGACCGGCGACGAGGCAGAACGCGCCGGGGCGGCGCAGGGCACGTCCCATGCCGGGAAGCGCTGGTACTACGGCAAGGGCTCGGACGCCTCGGTACACGCGGTCCTCTTCGTCAATACGGTGGAGTGGGACTCCGAACTTCGCGCCGAGAAGCGCAGGTACTCGATCACCCAGGAGTTCCGCAACTTCTTCGCCGGCGCCAAAGCACGCGATGTGGCCTCCTTCGATGCGGGTCCGCTGGGCGGTCGCCTGAGCTGCGGATACCGCGACGGTCTCACGGGGGAGACCGTCATCTGCGCGTGGAGCGACGCATCCACTCTCGGCGCCCTGACTCTCACGGATGTGACCGAACTCTCTGAGGCTGCTCGAAAGACCACGGCGTTCCGCGAAGCCGCAGAAGGCTGAATTCCGGCCATCACCCCCCAGCCCCCCGGCCCCCGGGCGGGCTGGACGCGCGTCCAGGGGAGTTAGGGACACGAGGCGAACCGTGGCTCGCCCACCGGACGCCAGACTCGGCATGTTCTCCACCGGCAGGATGGAGTGCCACATCCGCCCGGATCACGCCGTTGCGGCTCTCGGAGCAGCACCAACGGCAGCGGGCCGAGGCCGCTCAAGCCGGGGCTGTGCTCTCGTGCCGGCCCGATAGGGTGCGCGACATGGAGCGGGCTCGGCTGGGGGAGGACGGCAGGTATCACGGCGACCTGCCGTGCAAGTGGTGCGATGTACTCATTCCCCATCACGGGCGGAAGCGGCCGCGGCGATACTGCCGCATGACCCACCGTTGGAAGGCCTACGGTACGTATGTCGTGACCGTCGTTCTCGGCGTCCTCAGCTGACGCGGCCGAATCCGACACCACCGCCGGACCGAGCCTCGTCCCGCATACCGTTCCCTCGCCCTGCGCACAGAACACCGCTCTCGACGGGCGGTACGGCATCGACGGTCCGGGGCGTCGACTGTCGCACCCCTGTGGCCGGCGAGAGGCTGAGAGCATCATCGGGCAGGGTTGGTAGGGCGATGCTGTGTAGGGTCGGGATCGGTGATGACGTGGATGCGGGCGGCGGATCCGGAGACCCGTAGCGGGCCATTTCTCGTGCCGTGCTGCTCGTGTCGTCTTCGATCGCGTGGCCAGGCCCAGGACGACGGCTTGCAGCTCCCCAAAAGTGACGCGGTGGGGTACTCAGGGGCGGGTTGAGTAGGTGTGCGGTGTTGCGGCGGTGGCCTGGGGGGTTTGATCGTCCGTATGCCGACGACCGACATGATTTCCTTGCCGCGCCGCGCCCGCCGGGCAGTCATCGTGGGGTTCCCCCTGCTGCTGGCGATGTCCCTCACCGGCGCTTGCTCATCGCTGGGGGGCCGGGTGTACTCGGCAACCGACTACCGGGAGCACGGGGTACGTACCAAGCAGGCCGGTATGGACACCGTCGCGCGGCTGCGGCCCGCCGCTCAGCTGGCGGGCACCGGGCCCGGTGCCACGCCGGAGGCGGCAGCGCACGAGGAAGACAGCACCTCCTGTGTCGATGACTTCGGTTTCGACAAAGGCAACGTCACGCGCGGCGAGCCGCGTTACAGCTGGACGCTGCGGTACGCGACCCGCGCCGACTACCTCACGGCTCTGGCCCATCTCCGCGCAGGCTGGAAGGCCGAGGGCCTGACGGTAAAGGACCTGCCGGCCCGGGACCGGCCCGGCCGCCCGGGCCTGCCGGGGATTCAGACCACCGATCACGGTATCCAGCTTTCCCTCCAGCAGGCCTGGTACGCGGATGACCCCACGGTTTACGCGAGCGGGGAGTGCATGCGCTACCACGAAGAGCAGTGATCCGTATGCCGAGCTGCTCGGGCCGGTGAAGCGACCCTGAAGAGGCTGCTGATCGCCGACGACGGGGTGTGGCCGACACCGTGCAAGGCGGCTTTGGCCGGGCGGTGATCGGCCCCGGCCCGCTGTCCGCCCTGGCCCCGGCGCTGGTCGGCGCAGTTGGGGCGGCGGGTCGTGGGGTGGGCCGGGGCTGCTGCGTCAGGTGTAGCGGTGGCGTGGTGCGTGCGGGTCGTCCCAGCGGTCGGCGTGGGTGAGGCCGAGCAGGCGTACGGCGTGGTGGAGTTCGGCGGGCGCGCCGGTGGCGCGCAGGCGTGCTGGGGCCTCGCGTACGAGCCAGGCGGTCAGTTCAGTCCGTACGTCTTCCGTTTCCTCTTCCGACCAGACGCGCCAGGGCCACCAGGGGAGTGTGTCCTTCAGGAGGTCCCGTTCCCACCGGGCGACCGTGTGGCAGAGGTGCCGGTCGGCGACCGGGTGGCGCAGGTCCTCCCAGACCGCCAGCCAGGGGCCGATGTCGCCGGAGGCTTCGGCGCACAGCGGGAGGAGTTCGTGCACGGGGACGGCGGGGTCCGGGGTGAGGAGGGTGTACGCCCACCAGGCGTGCAGGAACTCCCGTACGGCGCCGCTCTGCGGCGCGGGCCACTGCTGCCATGCGGCGCGGTGGAAGGAGGTGCCCACATTGTCGATGTCGTACGCGTGGGCGCCGAGGCCGGCGGTCAGTTCGCGGGCGAACTGCGGCAGGACGCGGCGCAGCACGGCGCCGTGGTCGTTCCAGTCGGGTGTGTTCCAGGTGCGGTGCAGGAGGTCGGGGTCGAGTTCCGTGTCGGGGAGCTTCAGCAGGGCGAGTTCCTCCGGGCTGCCCCAGTGGCAGTCGCACTGAACCTCGTCGGCCCGGGCGGTCATCCCGCGGAACGTGACGGCCAGCCGGTCCAGCGCCCGGTCGAGCCGTGCGCGGGCGGCCGGGCCGGGTTCGGGTGCGCGTTCGGTCATGGTCAGTGGTGCCTCACCGGGACTCCGGCCGCTCGGGCCCGAAGAGCGTGACTCTACCTGTAGCCGGATCAGGCCGGGACGCGCGGGAGAGGGCCTGGAGCATGCGAACGGCCGGGTCGTCTGTGGGGGCGTCGTGCATGTCCGCTCAGCAGCTGGTCGAAGCGATGTGGCAGGCGGCCGATCTGGCGCGTTCCTACCTCACGCAGGACCGCGCCCGGATCACCGCCTGCCCCACCGGCATGGAAGCCGACCAGCTTGAGCGCGTGCTGGCCTGGGCGGTCATCAGGCAGGACGAGGTCTTCGAACAGCCGGGGGAGCCGCCCATGTCCTTGCGTCTGATCGACGCGGTGGCGGCGCTGGAGCCGGCGGATACCGAGTTCGCGGAGACCGCCGCGGTACGCCGCGTCGCAGCAGGCGAGGTTGGCTTCACCCGCGCGGTGGCGAATCTGGCTCTGGCGGTCCAGACCCACGCCATCACGATCTGCACGGCGGTGACGCGGCTGGAAGCACACGGCCGCCTCCGCGCCCTGGAGTTGGTCGACGCGCAGACCAGGAAGTACGAGCAGATGGGCTATCCCCGGCCTTATACGCTGCCCCTGATCATTGAATGCCAGGGTTGCTCCACGAACCCCAACCAGTCCGACCTGGAACTCCGCCGCCAAACACACCTGTCCGGCAGTCCGAGCCCCCGACGCCACTGCGGGCTGGATCTACCACCCGAGGCTGACACCACCACGGGAGACTGAGTGGCCGAGCCTCCCACCACCCCAACAGAGACTTGCCCGAAGTCATAGGGGCACCCTCTGGCCGTTCCGGTCTCCGAGGGACACGGACAGGCATCGGCTTCCCGTGGAAGGCCGGGAGGAACGGCGCAGCCCGCACCAAGGTGACTGGGGGAGCCGGGAGGCAGCCTCTGATCGTGGATCACTGGTGGTGGCCGCATCGCACTGGTTTCAGCCATGCAACAGCGTCATAACTGAATCCATTGCCCCGCAGTAGCGCACTCGGCGTGGCTGTCGTCGAAAAAGGCGACGCCGACGTCGATGGGGCCGGCGCCCTCGGCCGCGACGCCGGAGGGCGGCAGGTCAGGGTTTGGAGACGGGTAGCCCCATTCACCGGACTGAGTCCTCGCCAGTTGGGCAATTTGGTGACCGCGCTGCGGCGCGCAGGAGCGGATCCCGTACGGCGAGGCCGGTCGTGGGGTCTGTCGCTTGAGAACCGGGTACTACTGGTCGTGGCCTACTGGCGGACGAACTTGACGATGCGCCAGCTCGCCCCACTGTTCGGGGTGTCCAAGTCGGCCGCGAAACGCATCTTCGGTCAACTCGGGCCGATGCTAGCGCTCTAGCCCCGCAAGCGGTTCGCCAAGGACGCCGTGCTGATCGTGGACGGGCACCCTGGTGCCCACCCGCGACCACACGGTGGCCGAGCAGTCGCAGAACTACCGGTATTCCACCAACCACCAGGTCGTCATCGATGCCGACACCCGCCTGGTCGTCGTGGACGGACGCCCCCTGCCTGGCAACCGCAACGACTGTAGGGCATGGGAAGAATCCGGGGCCAAAGCTGCCGTCGGTACTACTATGACGATTGCTGACGGCGGTTACTCGGGCACCGGTCTCGTAACGCCCCACCGGCGCCGCAAAGGTGAGGAGTTGTCTGATTGTAAGCAGGCGCACAACAAGTCCCACAAGCAGGTCCGCGCCCGCGTCGAGCACACCTTCGCCCGCATGAAGAGTTGGAAGATCCTGCGCGTGCGATCGAAAGGCGACGGCGTACATCACGCCATGCTCGGCATCGCGCGACTGCACAACCTCGACCTCGCCGGATAGGCGGACGAGCCGATCAGCGACCGACCTCGCCCGCGATGACTCGGAGATCAGTTACGGGACAAGTCTTAGCCGAGCAGTCCAGGTGTCCGCCGCGGAAGCCGTCTCTGAGGAAGGCGGCAGGGCAGTCGCAGGATGTGGCCCCTTGGCCTCTACCTCGGGTCCGGTCTCCGCGGAGGAGGCTCTATTGCCCGTCGGGTTGAGGCTGGTCACCACGGGCACCTCACCCGCTTCGGCCCCGATCGGCCGGTGCCACGTCAGCCGATCATGCCGAGTGCGGTGTTCGGGCCGACAGAAGCCGCACGCCTCGATGCCATCGGCCAGGGCCTGGCGGGCGGTGTCGCGGTCGACGGCGCGCATGCGTTTGGCGTGGTGGAGCAGCCAGCAGTCGCCAGTGTGGACCGCGATGAGCAGGTGCGGTCCCCCGAGGGCGTGCTCGATGTCCACTCCGGCGGTGGTGGTCGGCGCCGCTGGCCCTCTGCGCGTTCGGCTTCCTGCCGCTTGAGATCGGCGATGGCCCGGTCGATGAGGCCGACCCACATCGCGTGTCAGGCCCGCAGCGCCTCCAGGCTAGGCAGGTCGGGCGGCAGCAGGCCCGGGAAAGTGGCGGGGTCATGGGGTGAAGTCCCGTCGGGTCATCGTGGCGGGGTTTCACCAGTACCAGTCGGTGCGGGCGCCGTCGGGCAGGGTGGGCCACAGACGCAGGTGGCAGGCGCGGCGGTCCTCGAGAGTCGTCGTGGGCGATGGCCACCGCCTGGTACCGGGTCTGCGATCCAGAGGTTGATGGCGACGACCTCGTACGGGCTGTAGCTCCGTATGAGGGTGGGCGCCCGCAGCGGTGGCGCCGGCTCCGCGGCACCCGGCGGCCGGGGCCACCGCTGAGGGGGGCGCTCCTGGACCCTGCGGGCGAGAGGGGTCTGCAGTCGCCGGCCTGGCCCCGCAGCATGGGGAAGTCCCGTAACCAGAGTTGACGTGCATGGTTACTGGTCGACCGGGCCCCGGGCCAGGTACGTACCCCTAGGGCGACTGGTCACCCGCTGCCACGGCGGATGCCAAATCGGTGGCCCTCCTGGCCACGCGTATCTCCTCGCTCAGCGACGCGTGGGCGTGACCGTCCACGCGCGGCCCCGCAACTTGATGAGTGGGTCAGCGAACGCCACGATGAATGAATTGTCGAAGTCCGGGAGGCATGGTGAACTTTGGGACCGTAGTTACACGGGGGCGGCGGGCACGATCGGGTCAGCCGTCCGGGCAGCCCTTCGAGAGCGGCAGCGGCGTCCCGAAGATCCACGGTGTGCGTGTCCTCGTTCTCAGCCTCTTGGGGCATTGGTACGCGATCCATAAGGATCAACCGCGCCGCATCCAGGCGGCCCGTATGCGCTCCCCGCAGTCACCCTCAAGCATCTGTGGTCCTGACGGGAACGACCGGTAATCCGGCGGTCTGCGTTTCGGCGGTCCGACGGAGACCATGACGGACTTGTGGCCCCTGAAGTGGTGGTTCCCGCACAACCGTCTCCAAGCGGGCATGGCGTCTCCTTGTCGAAGCAGGTGAAGCGAACGCTCGCCACTCCCGTTCCGTCTGGTTCCGTCTGGTGAGTGCGATCAGCGAGTACCCGGTCAGCGCCATCGCTAACGCGGCCAAGACGACACCGGCCGAAGTCGCCGTCGTTGCTGCTCAAGCACGCCACGTACTCAAATGATCAGGCTCTGGACGCTACGACTTGTCCACCCCGCCGGCCCGTGGGCGCCGAACTGTCTCGGAGCAGCCCGTCGCCGCGTCCCGCGCCCACGATGTGGTGCCGCCCGGAAGGTTTCGCGACCGGTCACGTGGTTCACGCCATCATCCAGTCACATGGTTCACGCCATCATCGGCAAACAGAACATTCGACTTACACCCTTCATGAGCATTATGTCCCTCTGGATTGCACACTATTTCGGCCAGGACTGATCGGCGAGATGTCACCGGTCGGCCGGAACCCCCTTGATCCCGATGGCGAGATCATGTTTCACTCCGTGGGTCGAAACGACTCCAACGGGGGAGCGAATTTCAACATGTGCCTGCATATGTCTTCGGTCTACACTCATCGCTGTAGCCGGTTCCCTCTTTCGACGCTTATGGCGTTTTCTGCGTGATCTGACAGGCCTGTTCTGGCCAGTGTCCTCATGCCTTGAATGTGCTGTGGCGCTTCGTGCTGCGCCGAGGTGGATATTCCATTCTCTACGGAAGGGATTTACCTTGTCTGCTCAGCGAGTAATCAATGAGGGGAACGAGAAGGGAGAGGTCGGCAAGGAGGCGATCGGCAAAGAAGAAGCCGACGATCTGAGTCTCGACTTCAGCAAGCTCGATCGCGGAGTTCGCAGGCGTCTGAAAGAACTCTGTGTACTGGACAACTATCATGCCCCGCTGGCGTTAGCCTTCGACTATCTGCTGGTGGCGGCGTCGGTCTACCTGTGCGTGGGGATCTCGTACTGGTTCTATCCGATCTCCATCATCCTGATCGGATCGACTCAGCGTGCGTTCGTAAACCTCCTGCACGAGTCCTCTCACAAGGTTCTGACCAAGAACGGTCGTCTCAACGTCACGTTGGGGACGTTCTTCTCCGGTTACACAGTGCTCCACCTGTACAACCCTTACCGGAACTCTCACATCGGGTTCCATCACCGTTACCTGGGTGACCCCGAAAAAGATCCCGACTACGAGTTCCACGTGGGTGTCGGCATCTACGACCACCAGGTCTCGGACAAGAAGTTCTTCATCAAGAACATTGCTCTCGCGGTGTGCGGCATGAGGACCCTCGAATACGTCTCCTACGTCATTCAGGACCGTATTCTCTTCAACCCCAAGAACGTCGCGGTCTCCATGCCGGTCCGCCTTTCCACCGAGCGCGTCGTGCTGCTCCTGCAGTGGGCGGGCATCATCGGCCTCTGCGCCTGGCAGGGCTGGCTGCTCGAACTGGCACTGCTCTGGTTCGTCCCGCTTTTCACCACGGCGATCGCCATCGGCTGGCTGTCGGAGCTCGCCGAGCACTACCCGCTGCCGGAGAGCGAGAACAAGCAGATCCTCATGACCCGCAACCGTCACGGCTGGGCCATCGAGCGTTTCCTGCTGGGGCGGCACCACGACAACTACCACCTGGTGCACCACCTCAACACGGGCGTGCCCTTCTGGAACATGAAGCGGGCCCACCAAGTCCTCCTCGAGGACCACGCCTACGCCCGCTGGGACGGTCTGTGGGCGGGCGTCCTGACCCGCACCAAGGGCCGCGAGAACCAGGAGACCCTGCTCAGCTACGCCTCCAAGTACCGCGCCTGGCGCCGAGACGGAGGAGACCCGGCCGCCATCGACGGCAACGGAACCTTCGCCGAGGCGGCAGCCCTTGCCCGGAGCGTCACCGCTGCCTGAGCTGACCACGGTGCCTCAGGTGCCTCAGGTGCCCGAGTGCCTGCCTGTGCTGTCCGCGGCGCCCGAGGAAACCCGTCTGTCGCTTTACACGAGAGGACACGCAATGAACCACGTCGTGGACGCCCAGGCCGCAGCCGCCCTGGACCCGTCCCTGCTCCGTCTGGCCACCAGAGGCCTCAAGCAGCTCGCCGCTGACACCCGTTGCCGTTCCGCCTTCGTCGATGACCCGCTCTTGGCCTCCCTGCTCGCCCCGGCCGCCCGCCGCTACATCGTCGCGGCCGACCGGGCGGAGCTGTTCGAACGCCTCCCCCTCCTGGAGGCCAAGGGGTACACGACCGGCGTGGAGTTCGTGGGCGAGGAAGCGCGCGACGCCGGTGAGGTCCGCGAGGTGATGACCGAGTACGCCGCGCTGATCGACGACCACCTCAGCGCCGGCCTCGACCACCCCACCCAGCTGGGCTTCGACCTCTCCAACGTGGGTTCGCTCATCTCCCCCCAGACCGCCGCCGACAACACCGCCGTCCTGCTGCGGGACGCCGCCCCGCAGGGCATCGGCATCATCATCAGCATGGAGCGCTCGTCCCTCGTGGACGACATCCTCACCGTGTTCAAGGGGCTGGCCGAGGACCACGAGAACGTCTCCCTGACGATGCAGGCCCACCTGCACCGCACCGAGGCCGATCTCGCCACCGTCCTGCCCATGGGACGCAAGATCCGCCTGGTGAAGGGCGTCTACAACGAGGCGCCGGACGTCGCCCTGCCCCGCGGTCCCGAACTGAACGACCGCTACGCCCTGCTCCTGGAGCGCATCGTGGCGCACGGCAATCCCGTGGCCGTCGCCACCCACGACGCGGAACTCCTCGAACTCCTCGACCAGCGCGGGCTGTTGGAGCGCGTCACGGAGATCGAGATGCTGCACGGCTGCCGGCCGCCGCTGCTCAAGTCGTACCGGGAGCGTGGCATACCCTGCCGGATCGCCACGGTCTACGGACAGAACTGGTGGCTGCACTTCCTGCACCGCCTCGCCGAATACCCGCCCGCGGTCATGACCGCTCTGGCCGATCTGTACGAGCCGGAGCGGGTCCGCTTCGGAACCGAATACTGACCCGCGCCCATCGCATCATCGCGAAAGAAGGTAGTTCCTTGTCGTCAACTCCGCCCGTAGCGGCCATCGTCGACGGTTACTCGACCGGCAACTTCCTGCCCGCGGCCTTCACCAGGCTTGGGGCCCAGGTAGTCCACGTCCGCAGCACCCCGGAGTGGATGACTTCCATGCTGCTGCCCGACATGAACTCCTACGTCGGCGATCTGGTGTTCCACGACGAGGACCAGCTCGTCAAGGAGCTCGGCCCGTACAACGTCAGCGCCGTGCTCGCCGGACAGGAGCCCGGGGTGCCGCTGTCCGACCGGCTCAGTGAACTGATCGGCACGGCCAGCAATGGCTCCCGGCTGTCCACCGCCCGTCGCGACAAGTACCAGATGATCGAAGTGCTGCGCGAGGCCGGCCTGCGCTGCGCCGATCAGTTGAAGAGCTCCGACCCCCAGACCTTGGTCAACTGGGCCGAGGAGCGCGGCCAGTACCCCGTGGTGATCAAGCCGCTCAGTTCCGCCTCCACTGACGGGGTCTACATCTGCGGCTCGGCGGAGGAGGTGCGCACGGCCGCCGAGGAGGTCCTCGCCTCGCGCGACATCTTCGACCTGCCCAACCGGGAAGTACTCATCCAGTCCTACCTGGACGGCGAGGAGTACATCGTCGACACGGTCAGCCATGACGGCCACCGCTTCGTCTGCGGTGTGTGGAAGTACGAGAAGACCCTCACCAATGGCAAGAACGTCTACGACAAGGACGTCCTGATGCCGGCCGACGCCTCTCCGGTGCCGGAGCTCATCGCGTACGTCGACGAGGTCCTCAAGGCCATGAACATCCGGTTCGGGCCCACGCACACCGAGGTCAAGATGACCTCTGACGGCCCGGCCCTGGTGGAGATCGGCGCCCGCCTCAACGGCAACATGCAGCCCGATTTCCACCAGATCTGCCTGGGCCACAACCAGGCCGATCTGATCGCACTGTCCTACCTGCGGCCCGAGGAGTTCCTCCGTCGCTACGGCGACGGTGTCTACACGCGACGCCAGCCCGCGGTGGTCTACAACGCCCCCAGCGTGCAGGAAGGCGAGGTGCGCGCAATCGACGAGGACGTCGTACGCGAGATCGCGGCCCTGCCCACCGTGTTCTTCCCGAGTGTGAAGGTGAAGCCGGGCGGCCGGCTCCGCCGCACGGTAGACCTCCTCACCAGCCCCCTGCGGATCTTCATGACCGGGGAGACCGAGGAGGCCATCCTCACGGACTACCGGAAGATCCAGGAACTGAAGGACAAGGTGTACCTGATCTGATGCTGCGCACTACTCTGCGCGCCGTTCGCGGGCTGGCTCCCGAATTGCGCACGCTGTTCATCACCACGCTGCTCTTCCGGTCCGGCACCATGGCGTTCCCTTTCCTGGCGGCCTACCTGGTGGAGCGGAATGACTACTCCGCGGGGCAGGTGGGCTCGATCGTCGGGGCCTACGGCCTCGGCGCCCTCGCTGCCGACCTGGCGGCTGGGCCCGTCCTGCACTTCGTGTCGGCACGCACGGTGATGATCAGCGGCCTGGTCGGCAACGCGGCGTTGGTGGCGGTCCTGCCGCTCACCCACAGCGCCGTGATGCTGATCATCGGCAGCCTCGTCTGGGGATTCTTCTACGAGGCGTTCACGCCTGCGGCGTACGCGGAGACCGTGCGTCACTCCCGGGAGGAGGACCGCAAGGTCGCCTTCTCCTGCAACCGCCTGGCCATCAACGTGGGCATGGGGATCGGACCGGCGCTGGGCGGACTCGTGTTCGCCTGGCGCCCGGTGGGACTGTTCCTCATCAACGCCTGTGTCGTCCTGGGCACTGCGGTCTACCTCATCATCAGGACCTCCGGAGGGACGGTCGCCGAGGAGGGGAAGACGGCGCGCGGCCGCTTGACGGCGCCCACGCTGAAGGGCGAGACACGCTTCTGGTCGATCTTCCTGCTGGCGTTGCCCATCCACCTCGCGTACGCGCTGCCGCCCACTTTCCTCAGCGCGTACGTGATCCACGAACGGGGTCTGCCCAGCTACTGGGCAGGTGCGATCTTCTTCGTCAACGCGGTGGCCATCGTGCTGTTCGAGGTGCCGCTGAACACGGCGATGCGCCACGTGAGCCACTTCGTCTCGCTGCTGGCCGGCTACGTGCTGGCGGCCTCGGGCTTCGTGCTGATGGGCCTGTCGACGTCGGGACCCGCGCTCGTCGGGGCGACGCTGCTCTGGACCGCCGCCGAAATGATCGTCTTCCCGGCGCTGCTCCACTACGTCAGCGAGGTGTCGGACCCTTCCGTCACCGGCCGCAACATGGGGCTGTATTCGGCGGGCGTCAACGTGGGCCTGATCGCCATGCCCCAGCTGAGCCTGATGCTCACCGATGACGGGGGCTCGGCCTCGAGCCCGTGGTATCTGGTCGGCGCCGCCCTCGGTGTCGCGCTGGTACTGATCGTCGTCGTCCGCCGCAGTTCGTACCTCTGGCTGACCGAGCCCGAGGCGAAAACCGCCCAGGTCTCCTGATCGAAGGGTGCACGCATGCCTGTCCACTTCAACAACGCGGGTGCCGGCCTCATGCCCGCGGCTGTCACCCAGGCCGTCACCGACTACCTCGCGGAGGAGGCCGACGGCGGCTCCTACGAGGCCGAACAGCGTCACGCGGACACCCTCGAACGCGAGGTGTACGAAACGCTCGGGCGGGTGATCGACGCACCGAGCGACGACATCGCCCTCTTCGACAGCGCCACGCGTGCCTGGTCCTCGGTGGTCTCGCACATCCCCTTCGCGGCCGGTGACCGCGTCTGGGTGACCCCCTACGAGTACGCGGGGAACCTCATCCTCTGGACGGAGCTGCGCCGCCGCCTGGACTTGCGCGTCGAGGTCGTGCCGGTCCTGCCCGACGGTGACCTGGACCTGGACTGGATGAGCACACACATCGGGGACGACGTGGCCTTCGTCTCCGTACCGCACGTGCCGTCCGGCTGCGGGATCGTGACACCGGTGGAGGAGATCGGAAAGATCCTCGCCCCCTGGCGGTGCTACTACGGCGTCGACGGCTGCCAGGCCGTCGGCCAATTGCCGGTCTCTGCCACATCGATCGGCTGCGACCTGCTGACCGGTGCCGGGCGCAAGTTCCTTCGGGGGCCGCGCGGCACGGGATTCGCCGCCATCAGCCCCCGGCTGCGTGAGGCTGTCGCGCTGCCCTTCTACGACCTGCACATCGCGGACATGACCGGCGGCGACGACTACGAAGTGCACAGCACCGGCGCCCGGAGGCTGGAGTACGCCGAACGTTCGAACTCCAGCGTCATGGGCCTCCAAGCGGCGGCCCGCCACCATCTGGCCCGTACTGATGACGGCCCCGGCATGGTTCGCGAGGCGGTGCGCGAGGCGATTGCCCAGCTGCCGGGGACCCGGCTGATCGACCCGGGCAGCCGGCACGCCTCGATCGTCACCTTCGTGCACGACCGGATGCCCGCCCGGGACGTCCAAGGCGCCCTACACACCGCCGGGGTCAACGTGTGGACCGCCCAGGGCAGCCACACACCCCTGTACATGAACGCGGTCGGCGTGGAGGCAGCTGTGCGCGTCTCACCGCATTACTACAACTCAATGGCCGAGGTGGAGAGGTTCGCCCGAGTCCTGCGAGACGTGCTGCGCTGACCGCGCGAGTACCCGGCTGTCTCCGCCGTGGAGACATCACGACAGACCGTTGAACTGAGGAGACACAGCCATGCCTGCGGAGTTTCGGGAGTCAGAGGAACGGCAGCGAGTTCTCGAGTTCGTCATTCATGTCATCGAGGATGTCGTGGGCATGGAACTCGGCGATGAAATCGACGTCAACACGTCCCTCGGACCGGACGGGGTCGGACTGGAGTCCATCGGCGCCCTGGAAGTGGCCGTCCAACTCGAAAGGGAGTACGACATCGATTTCCCGGACGAACTGCTGAAGTTGATGCTCACCGCAACGCTCGGGGAGTTCGTCGACGAGGTGGTCAGGAAGCGTTCCGTCGCCACCGCGGAGAGCGGGGGCGCCCGATGATCACGACGCAGGACATACGGAAGATCCTCGTGGACAGCCGCACGCTGGCCGGGGTGGAAGTCGTCGCGGACGACACCGAAATCATGGTGGACTCCTTCTCCCTCGCGTGGCTCAGCCACAGCCTGAAGACCGAGTTCGGCATCGAACTCGACCTGCGGGAAGCCCGCGCGGAGACGTTCTCCAGCATCAGCCGGATCACGGCCCACGTGAACGCGCTGACCGCGAAGGCCGCCGGTCCCGGGGAGCCGCGATGAGCGCGTCGCAACGCGTCGTCGTCACAGGCTTCGGGGTCTTCACCGCATTCGGTTTCGGGGAACAGGCGCTGCTCGATGGCCCGTTCGCGGGCCGCCATGCCTTCCGAGGCGTCAAGCGGTTCGACACCACGCCGTTTCGGTGTGCCTCCGCGGCCGTGTATGAGGGGGACGGTCCGCAGATCCCCGGGGTCGACTTCACCGACGACGCCCCACCGCGCCAGCACGACGTACTCCTGGCCTGCTCCAGGGCCGCGATCGGGATGGCGGGCATCGCCCCGTCGCGGATCTCCGGCGCCCTCGTCGGCAGCCAGGGCGACTACCGTCCGATCTCACGGTACTGGCGCTCCGTGGAGGGCGCCGCCGAGAGGCCCGAGGCGTCCTTCCTCCCGGACAGTGTGCCGGGCCAGCTCGCCCACGGCCTCGCCGGCGCGCTGGGCCTGGGCCCTTTGCGCCTGACCTTCACCAACGCCTGCGTCGCCTCCGCCGACACCATCGTCCACGCGAGCCGTCTCATCAGCCGCGGGCGGGCCGACGCGCTGCTGTGCGGTGGCGCCTATCTGGTGGAGCGGGAACTCTTCGCGAAGTTCGACTCGGCGCGCGCGTTCGCCAAGGACGGCCGTATACGTCCCTTCTCCCACGACCGTACGGGTCTGCTGCTCGGCGACGGAGTGGCGTGCCTGGTGCTGGAGTCCGAGGCGAGCGCCCTCGCCCGGGGAGCCGAGGTGCTGGCCCGCGTCGCGGGGTGGGGCATCGCCTCCGACGCCTACCACGCGAGCCGTCCGCACCCGGAGGGCCGTGGCACCGCCCAGGCCATGGAGTCCGCACTGCGGATCGCCGGCCTCGGCCCGGACGCGGTGGACTACGTCAACGTGCACGGCACGGGCACCCCTTCCAACGACACCTCCGAAACCGCCGCACTGCGCCGGGTGTTCGGCGAGCGGGCCGTTCACGTGCCCGCGAGCTCCACGAAATCGACGACGGGGCACACCCTCGAAGGGGCCGGAGCCGTCGAATCCGTGATCACGCTGCTGGCACTGAGACATCAACTGCTGCCTCCCACAGCGAACTTCTCGCTGCCCGACCCCGAATGCGACCTGGACTACGTGACCGAAGGGGCTCGCAGATCGAGCATCGGGCGCGCCCTGACGACGAACTCCGCCTTCGGCGGGGTCAACACAGCACTGC
The DNA here is from genome assembly GCF_040629815.1 of Streptomyces sp. NPDC005878. Taxonomy (NCBI): domain Bacteria; kingdom Bacillati; phylum Actinomycetota; class Actinomycetes; order Kitasatosporales; family Streptomycetaceae; genus Streptomyces; species Streptomyces sp. NPDC005878. The sequence continues at coordinate 13,288 of NZ_JBEXWK010000014.1, read as the reverse complement.
TGTGGGAGCGAGCATGACCGACACGCAAACCGAACGACTTCTGGTGTCCGAGGCACTCGTCGTGCCGTCGGGCATCCAGGCGGGCCATCTCGTCGTCGAGCCGTCCGAGACGCGCCGCGTGCCCGGGTTCGTCGAGTCCGCCTTCAGCCCGCTGGTCAAGGCAGCGGTCGACCGCTGCCTGGCAGACGTCGTGGACGGCGCCACCCTGGGCAAGCAGGGGGCACGGACGGGTCTGGTTCTGGCGACGCTCTTCGGCGACACCGTCACCTCCGACCTCGGCAGCCGATTGCTGGAATCCGGGCAGACCGCCAACCCCCTGCTGTTCTACCAGTCGGTGCCCACGACGATCCTCGGAGTCATCGCCCGCGACTACGCCATCACGGGACCGACGACCTGCGTCGCGCTCCGCGGCGACGTGCGCTCCGAGGCCCTGGACCTGGTGGACACGATCCTCGATGACGGCATGGACCAGGTGCTGCTGATCGGCGTCGAACTGGTGACGGCAGAGGGACGCCCCCTGGCCGCCCACGCCGGGCTGGCACGGGACGGCGAGCCGCTGGCCGCGCCGTCCCGCACCGACGCGGCCGTGGCGTTCCTCTTTCGACGCGTGGAGGCAGCCCCCGAAGCGGCCGGGGCTGCTGTCCCGGCCCCCGCTGCCACCGGGGCCGTCGTCCCCGCCGCCACTGCGGACTTCTCGGCTTTCGGGAGCCTCGCCGGCCTCGTCCAGCTCTACGCCACGCTGCGTGCCGCCCGCGCGCAGGACACCGCGGACGCCGTGACCCTCGACATCGACTCCGCGCTCGGCGCGCGGCAGTTGCGCGTGCTGCTGGGAACGGCCCGGTGACCGGCCTGACGGGGCCGGCCCCCGAGCGCGCGCAGCGGCGCCTGGACGGCCTGCTCACCCGCGCCGCGCTGACCCACCCTGGGCGTCCTGCCCTGGTGGACGGTGACCGCGCGTGGACGTACGCGGAACTCGACGCCGCAGTGGGCACCATGGCCGCCGAACTCGCCGCCCAGGGGGTCGAGCCCGGCGACCGGATCGGCGTCTTCATCCCCAAGTCGTTCGAGGCGGTGCTCGCGATCCACGCGGCCCTGCGCGCCGGGGCGGTCGTGGCACCGCTCGACCCCCGCAGCCCGACGGCCCGGACCCGCCGTATGGTGCGCCAGGCCGGGCTGACGGCGCTGCTCACCACCGCCTCTTCCCGGGCCGGCGCTGTCGAGGCCGTGTCCGGCGGAGCAGACGCGCACACCGAGGCCCTCGCGGACGGCATAGGGCTGCTGCGCGTAGCCGACGGCGTACCGGCCGGGCCGCTGCCGGAGGCCGCTCGCGCGGGCGGGTACGTCCTGTTCACCTCAGGTAGCACGGGCACGCCCAAGGGCGTGCTGCTGTCGCACGCGAACGTCACGCACTTCGCCGAATGGGCCGCGGCGGAGTTGGGGCTGCGGCCCACGGACCGGATCGGATCACAGGCCGCCCTGACCTTCGACCTGAGCACGTTCGACCTCTTCTCCGCCGCAGCCGTCGGCGCCTGTACGGTCCTGATGCCCGAGCGGATCAAGGCGTTCCCCGCTGACGTGGTCGACTGGCTCCACGCCCAGCGGATCAGCGTGCTGTACGCGGTGCCCTCGCTCTACGTCGGTCTGCTGGAACGCGGCGGCATCGCCAAGACATCCCTGGCCGCACTGCGCGTCCTGCTGTACGCGGGGGAGCCCTTCCCTCCCGCGGCTCTGGAGAGCTATCTCCGGATCGCCGGCGACCGGCCGGTCTACAACCTGTACGGCCCGACCGAGACGAACGTCTGCACCTACCTCCGCGTCCCCCGGTCCTGGACGGCCGCGCAGCAGGCAGCGGTCGGACGCGCGGTCCCCGGTGACACGGTGGAGGTGTTCGACGAACACGGCCGGCCCACCTCCGGCCAGGGAGAGATCCACGTCGCCGGCGCCACCGTCTTCCTCGGATACCTGCAGGACGGCGCCCTCGTCGATCCCACCCGCCGGGTCCGCTTCCGTGACGGCGTGGTGCGCCGCGCCTATCCCACGGGAGACCTCGCCCGGCGTACCGCCGACGGCGAGTTCGTGCTGCTGGGCCGCAAGGACTCCCAGATCAAGCGGCACGGGTACCGCATCGACCCGGGCGAGATCGAGAGCGTGCTGCTCGACGCGCCCGGAGTGGCGGCGGTGGCGGTCGTCGCCAAGAGCGGTGCGTACGAAGGCGAGCTCTGGGCGTACGTGGAAGGCACGCTCCCCGAGCGGGAGGTCCTCGCGCTGCTGCGCACCCAGCTGCCCCTCTACATGGTGCCGGACCGGGTGGTCGCCGTCCCGGCGCTCCCGCTCAACGACCGCGGAAAGACCGACCGTCCGGCGCTCGCGGCACGGCCCGCGGCCGACCTCCCGCAACCGATCGCGAACTTCCCCCCACTCAAGGAGACAGGGTGACGATCCCCGGCGATTTCGACGAACTCCTGGACCGCGCGCACGAGGTGGGCCGCAAGATCGCGGCCCTCGCCGCCGACGTGGACAACCGCCAGGGCGATCTGAGGGAACCCTACCGGCTGCTCGCCGACGCCGGCTTCCTGAGCCTGCTCGTCCCCCGCAGAGCGGGCGGAGCGGGGCTCGGGTTCGCCGACTACTGGCGGGTGCTGTCCGTCATCGGGTTCCACAACGGCGCGGCGGCGCTCGGCCTGAACATGCACAACGCCGTCATCGGACCGCTGTGTGAAACCGCGGACACCCCCTTGCCACCGATGGCGGAGGAGTTCCGCTCCTGGCTCTTCGCCGAGGTGGTGGAGGGTGGCAAGATGTTCGCGTCGGCGGCGTCCGAACCGGCCAGCGGTGCCAAACTGCGCGGGCTGCGCACGCGCTACGGGCGCCAGGCCGACGGTGCGGGTTTCGTGATCACGGGCCGGAAGTCCTTCGTCTCGCTGGCCGGCATCGCCGACTACTACGCGGTCCCCGCCCGGCCGGAGGACTCCGACGATCCCGGACGCGTCTCGCACCTGCTGGTGAGCCGGGACGACCCGGGCGTCACCTTCGGGGAGATCCACAATCTCACGGCCATGTACGGGACGAGCACGGCGGACATGGCCTTGGACGCCGTCACGGTGCCGGCGTCCCGGCTGGTCCTCGGGATCGAGGGGCTGTCCCTGACGAAGGTGATCCGCGAACCGCACTGGATGGTCGCCGGTTACACCGGCGCCTACCTCGGGATCGCCGAGGCCGTGTGCCAGGCTGTCGTGGACCACGTCACGGCCTCACCGAGCAGGGCGCGGTCCGCCACCGTCCAGCGCAACCTGGGGCTGCTCGCCGCCCGTCTGCATGCCACCCGCGCCCTGGTGGAGCGAGCGGGCGAGGCTGTCGACCGCGAACGCGGCGGCACCACCGCCAACACGCTCGTGCACGCCGCCAAGTACGCGGTAGCCGACCTCGGCCACGAGGCTGCGGGGATCGCCCTCTCGGTCTGCGGTTCGGCCGCCGTCAGCCGCTCCCGGCCCATCGAACGGCTCCTGCGGGAGCTGCAGTACGGATCGGTGATGCCGGCCAAGCCGGAGGAATGCCTGGAATACCTGGGCAAGGCCACGCTGGGGGTGGATCTCCGTGACGAGGAGGCGTTCTCGTGGTGAGACGGCCGCCCGGCCGTGTCCCCACTGACCCGTACACGAACGAAGGCACAGAGATCATGAATAAGGACGACCAGGTGTTCGCGCACCCCATCCAGCCGAGATTCTTTGAAATCGACCGCCAAGGCGTCATGTTCAACATGTGGTACCTCGCGCACGTCGACGAGGCCGTGGACGGCTTCTTCCTCGCGCGGGGGCTGCCGTACTCCACCTGGTCCGAGATGGGTGTCGACGTGCATGTCGCCCACGTGGAGATCGACTGGCAGGCGGGCATCGGGTACGGGGACCAGCCCGAGGTCCTGGTCAGCACCGCGCGGATCGGGAAGAAGAGCTTCACCCTCGACTTCGCCTTCCGAAAGGAGGGCGCGACCACCGCGACCGGTCACATCGTCTACGTCACCGTGGCCGGCGACGGCTCGGGCAGCACGCCGGTGCCTCAGCGCCTGGTGGATGCCCTGGGCGCAGTCGCACCGCTGAACACCCCCGCCGGGGAGGGAGCGTGACACGCTCGGTACTGGTGACGGGGGGCAACCGGGGGATCGGCAGGGCCATCGCCCTGGAGCTGGCGGCCGCCGGTGACACGGTGGCCGTGACCCAACGGTCGGGGCAGGCACCGGACGGACTGTTCGGTGTGCGGTGCGACGTGACGAGCGGCGAGGACGTGGACGCCGCCTTCGCCGCGGTGGAGGCGCGGCAGGGACCTGTCGAGGTGCTGGTGTCCAACGCGGGCATCACCCAGGACAAACTCCTGGCGATGATGAGCGAGGAAGAGTTCGAGGCGGTCCTCGACACCAACCTCACCGGCGCCTACCGCGTCGCCAAACGCGCGGCTCGCGGCATGATGAGAGCCCGCACGGGCCGGCTCGTCTTCGTCTCGTCCGTCGTCGCATTCCAGGGGCAGAGCGGCCAGTCCAACTACGCCGCGTCGAAGGCGGGCCTGGTCGGCTTCGCCCGGTCGCTCGCCCGTGAGCTCGCCCCGTGGAACATCACCGCCAACGTCGTCGCTCCCGGTTTCGTCGACACGGACATGACGGCGGCACTCAGCGACAAGGTCAAGGACGCGGCCAAGGAACGCATACCGCTCGGGCGTACGGCCGCGCCCGAAGAGATCGCGAAGGCCGTGCGGTTCCTGGCAGGGCCGGACGCGGCGTACGTCACCGGAGCAGTCCTCCCGGTGGACGGCGGCCTGGCCATGGGGTGGTGAGGGCAGGGCATGGGAATTCTCGAAGGCAAGAACATCCTCGTCACCGGGGTGCTCACGCAGAACTCCATCGCGTTCCACATCGCGCGGATCGCTCTGGAACAGGGCGCGCACGTCCTGCTCACCGCCTACCCCCGGCGCGGTCTGACCGAACGCATCGCCAAGCGGCTGCCCACCGGGGCGCACGGCCCGGTCCCCGTCATCGACCTGGACGTCACGGACACGGCGCAGCTGCGGGCGCTGCCGGACCACGTACGGGAGCACGTACCGGCGCTGCACGGTGTGGTGCACGCGATCGGCGCTGCGCCGCCGTCCGCCCTGGGCGGCAACTTCCTCAACGCTTCCTGGGACGACGTGGCCCTGGCCGTGCACACCTCGACGTACTCCCTGAAGTCCCTGTCGGTGGCGTGCCTGCCTCTGATGAAAGACGGCGGATCGATCGTCGGCCTGGACTTCGACGCCTCCCAGGCCTGGCCGCTGTATGACTGGATGGGCGTCGCCAAGGCGGGCCTCGAATCCTGCTCCCGCTACCTCGCCCGCTACCTCGGGCCCCAGGGAGTCCGCGTCAACCTGGTGGCCGCGGGCCCCCTGGACACACCCGCCGCACAGGGCATCCCCGGATTCGGGGACATGGCCGGCGTCTGGGCGGACCGTGCCCCGCTGGGCTGGAACACCGCCCACCACGCCCCCGCCGCCAAGGCGTGCGTGGCACTCCTGTCCGACTGGTTCCCCGCGACCACCGGCGAGATCGTCCACGTGGACGGCGGAGTCCACGTCGTGGGCGCCTGACCGACCGCTACGCCCCGAAGACTGAGGAGACCGACATGGTAGAGATCACGCCCGACCTGCGGGAAAGCGTCAAGAAGATCGTCTGCGACATTCTGGAGGTCGAGCCCGGCGAACTCACGGAGACGACGCACTTCTACGAAGAGCTCGGCGTCGACTCTTTGGCCGTCCTTGAGATAATGACGGCCATCGAGGACAGCCTCGGCATCACCATCGAACAGGACAAGGCCAAACGCATGGTGAGCCTGGCCGCGATCCACGACGTCCTGGCCGAGGCATGACAAGCGGACTCGAACGCGTCGTGGTGACGGGCCGCGGCCCGGTGTCGAGCATCGGCATCGGCACGGCGGCGTTCACCGAAGGGCTGCGGTCCGGACGCAACGAGGTCGCGCCGCTCACTGCGTTCGACACCACCGGATTCGCCCACTCCCTGGGCTGTGAGGTCACCGGGTTCGACCCGGCCGACTGGATCGCGCGCACCTCGGTGGAGACGCTCGGCCGAGCCAGTTCCTTCGCCGTGGCCGCCGCCGCGATGGCTCTGGCTGAGGCCGGGCTGACCGGTGAGGACCTGAGAGACCGGCCGGGTCACATCGCGGTGGGCACCGCCGACGGCGAGTCACAGGATCTCGACGCGCTGGCCGAGCAGACCCTCCTGCACGGAGCCGACCAGATGGACCCGGCGCTGGTGGACCGCGCCTGGACCCACCGGCTTTCCACCTCCATCGCCTGGGAGTTCGGGCTCCAGAACGTGGCCCCGATAACGTTCCCGACCGCCTGCTCGGCCGGGAACTACGCCATCGGGGACGGCCTCGACGCCATCCGGCTCGGCGACGCCGACTACGCCCTGGTGGGCGGCGCCGACGCCGTGTGCCGGCGCTCCTTCGCCTCGTTCCACCGACTCGGCATCATGTCGCCCGACCGCTGCCGTCCCTTCGACGCCGACCGCCAAGGCATCCTCAGCGGCGAAGGGGCGGGCATCCTCCTCCTGGAGAGCCTGACCTCGGCACGCGGCCGCGGGGCGACCATCCTCGCGGAGGTCTTGGGCTACGGGATCAACTGCGACGCCCACCACGCCTTCGCCCCCGAGGAGAAGAGCATCCAGGCGTGCATGGAGTCCGCCCTGCGCGACGCCCGGGTGGCCCCCGGCGATGTGGACCTCATCTCCGCCCACGGCACCGGCACCCCCTCCAACGACGTGACCGAGGTACGGGCCATCAAGGCGGTGTACGGCGACAGCCCGCCCCCCGTCGTCTCGCTGAAGTCGATGCTCGGACACTCCATGGGCGCCTCCAGTGCCCTGGGCGCCATCGCCTCCACGATCGCGATCAACGAAGGCTTCCTCCCGCCCACCGTCAACCACCGCACCATGGACCCGGAGTGCGCCATCGACTGCGTACCCAACCACTCCGTACCCGCCGACGTGACGATCGTGCAGAACAACGGCTTCGCGTTCAACGGCAACAACGCGATCACCGTGTTCGGCCGCTTCGAGGAGACGCCGTGATCATCACCGCATGGTCGGCCCTGTCCCCGTACGGAACGGAGGACCAGGCCTTCGCGGAAGGAACCACGGCACGACGTCCGCTGCCCGACAAGCCCCGGCCGGTACCCGACTTCGAGCCCCGCGAGTACCTCGGCCGCCAGGGCACCCGCACCATGGGCCGCGCGACCGCCCTGAGCATCGCGGCAGCCACCCGGCTACTCACCGAAGACGTGGACCCGACCCGCACCGGCCTGGTCCTGGGCACGACGAACGGCAGCGCCCAGAGCATTCTGGAAGTCAACCGCGCCTCGCGGGAGCGCAAGAGCCCGCACCACGTGCAGCCCTCGTCCATCCAGAACGCGACCATGAACAGCATCGCGGGGCAGACCGCCATCTGGCACGGGCTCCAGGGCCCCAACGCCACCCTCGCCGGCGGCACGACGACCGGACTGCTCGCCCTCGGGTACTGCAGGCGACTGCTGCTGACGGGCCGGGCGGATGTCCTGCTCGCCGGGGCCGTCGAGGAACTGAGCGAAGCACGCACCTGGGTCCGGAGCGGCACCGCTCCGCTGGCGGAAGGCTGCGCCCTGGTCCGCCTTGAGGCCGACGCCACGGGCGGCTTGGCCGAGGTCCTCGCCGTCACGTCGCTGGTGGTCACGGACGGCGACACCAAGACCGCCGTGCGCAGGGCGGCGGAGCGGGTGCTGGACCGCGCCTCGCCCGGGCAGGTGTGGGCGACGATGGGCTCGGGGACATGGGAAGACGCGGAGTCCACAGCGCTGACGACCGTGTGTCCACAGGCGACGCCGCTGCCGCCGGTGACAGAGACGGTGGGGCAGCTGCACTCCGCGGCGGGTGCCTTCCAGCTGGTCACCGCCCTGACGCGGGCGGCGGTCTCCGGCCCCGGCGACCGGGTCGTGCTGCTGACCTCGGTCGAACATCAGGGGATCGTGGCCGCCGCCGTGGTCCGTATCAAGGGAGAGAATGTTGTCGCTTGAAACAGCGTTCACCGTCACACCGTCCGGCTCCGGCTTCCAGGGCGTCGTCGGCGAGGAGTGGCTGTTCGCCGACCGGGTCTTCGGCGGCTGCATAGCGGCGTTCGCGAGCCAGGTGGCCCGTGCCGCGGCAACCGGTCTCGTTCTGGGCGGCATCCAGGGCGCCTATCCGAAGGCGGCGGCACCCGGCCCCATCGAGGGCCGAGTCGAAACCATCCGCAAGGGCGGGAAGAGCGAGCTGCTCCGCATCGACCTGCTGCAGGACGCCGAGCGCGTCTTCACCGCCGACGCCTGGATGCTCGACCCCCGGCTGGTCACGGACGACACCTCCGCCGACGATGCCTCACCGCCGGACTCCGCGCCGGAGGTGACCTGGCTGGCCGACGAGGTGGCGTTCTTCAAGCACCTGGACGTACGGGCCGTGGACTACCCGCTCAGCCCGGCCGGGCTGGGGGACGGCAAACCGCTCTGTGACGTCTGGGTCCGGGGCCGCCCCGAGCTCATCGGCGGCGCCACGCATGGGGCCGCCGTGGACCTGCTGCTCTTCGACAGCTTCCTTCTGGAGTGCGTCTTCCGCAGCGAAGGCCTCGGTACCGTGCAGCCGATCACGCTCGACCTGGGCGTCCGCTGGAGCCGCCACGTGCCCGTCCACGCCTGGCGCCGTCTCACCACGACGGCGACCCTGACCGAAGGCGTCGCCCTCGCCGAGGGTGTCACCGCCGCGGCCGATGGCACGGTCCTGGCGAAGGCCACCACCCTGGGGCGGCTGCTGCGGGCCCGGCCGTGAGGCGACCGCGCCCGGCAGGCGGCACGAGGGACGCAGCGGCGGCGGGATCCGAGGCCGGGGTGCCGCGATGAAGGTCCGCATCGGTGTGGGCAGCGTGCCCGAGCGTGCCGCGCGGTCGGACCATCCCGACCTGGGCGCCCTGGTGGCGGACGTGGAGGCGCACGGCATCGACTCGGTGTGGTTCTCGGACCTGGTCTCCGCCCCCGACACGCTCGACCCCTTGGTTGCTGTCGCCCACGCGGCCGCTGTCACCACACGGCTCAAGCTCGGTATGGGCGTGCTGGTCCTGCCCGGACGCAACCCGGCCCTGGTCGCGGCACAGCTGGCGAGCCTGGCGGCCCTCGCGCCGGGCCGCGTCCTGCCCGTCTTCGGGATCCGCCCCGCCCGGCGCCCCGACCGGACCATGTACCCCGTGCCGGCCGGGCGCCGGGCCGCGGTGTTCGAAGAGGCACTGAAGGTGGTGCGGGCGCTGCTGACACAGCGGGTCGTCACCCACCACGGCCAGTTCTTCCACCTGGAGGAGGCATCGGTCCCACGGCCCACGAGAGCGCTGGACCTGTGGCTGAGCGGCCGGGTACCCGTGGCCCTGGACCGGATCGGCCGTCTCGGCGACGGCTGGCTCGGCAGCAACCTCCGTCCGCCGGAGGCCGAAGCGTGCCGTGCCTGCATCGCCCTCGCCGCCGAACGCGCGAACCGGACGATCGACGAAGACCACTACGGTATGTACCTGACGGTCGTCCAGCCCGACACCGACAGCGCTGCTGTGAACGCCCTGCTGACCCGCCTCCGCCAGGACCGCCCCGATGTGCCCGACCCCCGCACCCTGCTGTGCTGGGGCTGGTCCGACGCCCGGTCCCAGCTGCGCCGCTACATCGACACGGGCCTGTCGAAGTTCGTGATCCGCCCCGCGGGGCCGGTGACCTCTCGCCAGGCGTTCCTGGAGGAGTTCACGGCGATACTGAAGCCCCTCGAGTCCGAAGCGTGATCCGGGACATCGCCCCCTGCGGAGCCGCGGCCGTAGATTTCCTGGACATGGTGTTCGGCGCGGCGGGCGCCCTTGAACCAACGGGTGGCCTGCTCCCGGCGCACGGCGTCACTGACCTTTGCGCTTCAGGGTGACGATCGGCACTGCACAGTCGTCTGTATCGCTGGGGTGGGGCTATGAGCTTGATCCCTCTTCGTTCCAGCCGCTGGTCGATGGTGCAGGGGCAGGCCAGGATGGGGGAGTGCAGTCACGCACCACATCCCGCAGGGCGCAGTCGGACCCAGTAGCGGAGTCGGTCGCCGTCTAGAGCGACCACGCCGGCGATTACGCGGCGGTGCATGCTCCGAAGATGGCGGATCGTGTTGAGCGGTTCGCGGGCTCCTTGCCCGTGCCTTCGCTGATCCTTGACGCAGGGTGTGGTCCGGGCCGTGACCTTGCGAGATTCCGCAAGCACGGGCATGTGGTGCAAGGTCTGGGAACGGTGCGGGGCAAGGGCGAAAGCCCGCCAAATTCTCAACACCGTCGACTGCGACATACCGGTGGCTGCAGCCACCGGCCGCGTTGACCAGTGGGTGGCGTTCCCGGGGGTCTCCTCCAGGGTTTTCACGATCACCCTTTCCGCATCAGCGTCGGTGAATCTTGCGCGGGACCCCTGGCATGGGCTCGTCACACAAGCCGTCGACACCACGATCCATGAAGCGTCGCCGCCAGGTGCGGACCGTCTGAGGCGCGATCCGTAAACGGCGTAACACTTCCATGATGAAGTGACCGTCAGCGCACTCCGAAACGCTCTGTGACAGCTGGGACAGAGCTTGTGCGGTCGAGCGTCGACGCACCCGCCCTTCAAGTACCTCACGCTGAGCGTTAGTTACCGACAACGGCGGCGCGGGTCCCTGTCACTCGCAGGGATAGCTGGTGATGCGGACGGTGTACGCCGAAGAGACCCAGCGGTTGGTGCCCACCTGGCGGAAGCCGTTGGTGGTGGATGCCGACGCGAGGATTGTGGAGCCGTTGGCGTAGGACCCGACGACCGAGTAGTTGGTGCCGGGACCGCTGCGGATCAGCAGACCGCCGCTGGCGTTGACCCTGTAGTAGCAACGGGTGGCAAGCGCACCGGCAGGCGCGAGCTGCACGGCCGCGCTCGTCGTGCGGGCGGGTGTGGCGGCCTGGGCCGTGAGACCGCCGCCGAGGAGTGCGGCGGCGGACAGGGCCGCAACGGCCGCCATGCGGGCGGTTGAGCGGCGCGCTGACATGGTGCGGCGTGCTGCTGTGACGGTCATGGAATCGATTCCCCTTGCGTCGTCGGTTCTGGGTGCGGAACACGTACGTAGGAGCCAGCCCGGGCCTGGCCGAGCGGCGTCACCGCTCAAAGACTCCGGAGCCGCTCACGACGTTAGCGCCATCGGGACGAACAGCCGCCTGACACACGAGAACTCCCCAACCGGAACGGGGAAGTGGCCCGTTCCGGTTGGGGTGTCCGTAAGACGCTGAATCAACGGAAGTGAGACGTTAGACATCTCGATCAATAGCCCGGGGGCTTCGCTCGTTTCACTTCACGCACCGTCACCCGATCGGTGGCCACATCGAAGAAGCTCAATACAGCCAGACTTTCGGACACTGGCATCCTGGCCGAAAATGATCTATGTGCGACATTGTGATGGCGTAGATTCGTATGCACGCACGACTCCCGCGAGTATAAGGAGATTTCATGCGTCTTAAGCTAGCCGGTGCCACTCTGGTGGGTGCCGCAGCGGTCACCATGCTCGCCGCAGGCCCCGCCCTCGCCGATGCCACCACCTTTGAAGTTTCCTCTGGCTTAGGCACCCACTCGGCCCGGGGCAGTCTCACCTGGCTCAATCGCTCCGTTCAGGTCCAAGGAGAGGTGAAGGACATCGGCGGCGCGGGAACGCAAGTAGGCTTCGAAGCGTGGGCTGGCAGCATGCTGATTGATATGCAAAACCGCCCCACGCAGGGGAAGTTCGCAGTCAACGAGACCGTGCCTTACAACTTCACCCTTGATGGTTCGGCGTATTCGGGGGGTATTACAAAGGTCGGAGTCTGGCTCTACAACGCTCATACCGCCTCGTGGTCAGGCCCCACAGAGTATTTCCGACCGTAATTGCACATCACCACGGCAGATCCCTTCGCCCTCAGACGTCACAGACGCTGGGGGCCAATGGTCATGAAGCGTCAAGCGCGCGGCGGGCGGGGCAGGTCTCCCCCGCACATCCCGCGCCAATCCCGCCTGGAGTGCGCGGGCTGCGCCGCCAGCGGCAGTGCACCGGCCCGCACGACTGGCCACCGCTCCAGACCTGCCCCCTGTTGAGATCCCACGGTGCCAGTCCGGCTTTGGTGGGCGTGCTGGAGGATGCCGCGGCCGATGGAGGCGTAGGTGGCGAACACGGTCACGCTGTCCAGAGCACTGAGCCACGCCACGAGTTTGTTCGGGTCGGTGGTGCAGGGAATGCCGTCTGATTCTGCGGCCGTCAGGGAGCACACCCCGACCATCGCTCCGGTTCGGCCGCCGGCGCGCCAGGCGGCGGCCGTCTGCGTCAGCAGGTCCAGGGTGGGAACCAGGACCAGCACGCGGTGCGCCCGGAGGCGCTGGGCGGAGGCGGCGGCGATGAGGGTTTTGCCGGATCCGGTCGCGGCGATGACCTGGGTACGCAGTCCCCCGGGAGAAATTCTGCCCGAGGGCGTCTGGAGCATTCTCAGGACTGCGTCGACTGCCTCGACTTGATGCGGCCTCAGCTTCATTTCCGGCATCCTGTCGGCTCTATTCTGCCGTAAATTACTGATAGCTTTGAAAAGAACTGAACGGCGCTCAGTGGTGCCAGTGAGACGCCGATGGTTCCCGGGGCTGAGGTTTGGGGACCTCGCCTCTCAGCCCATAACCTATCTGCCTCTCAAGTATGACGCATACCGTTGTGTGAAGTTGGCGTGAACCGGTAGGGTTCTGTCGTTGACAGAGTGAGGCGACGATCGGTCAAGTCGGATCCTGACAGCGGTGTGGAGGACGTGGCGATCCTCGTGATGGAGTGGCTCGGGGAGCAGGGAATCCACGCTCTCTTGAGGGTCGATCCGGAGCGTGAGCGGCGCCAGTGGACGTTCGCCGCGACGGGAGGGCCTCTGTCCGATCCTGTCCGGATTGACGGGATCTCAGTCAATGACTGCATCGGCAAGGCTCTCGTTCTCCTACAGGAGCGGGGAGTCGAGGTACCGGTCTAGCCCGCCTCTCTAACCAGCTGTCAGGTGCGCGCGGAGCGCGTGCCGTTGGCCGGGCCACGGAGTGGACCGGCATCCGGGACGGAGTCCCGTCAATTCCCGCACGAAGTGCGGGAATTCTGGTGCGGAGCACCAGTCTAGGAAACGCGGAGCGTTTCCTTCTACCGCCGCGTAGCGGCGGCGCGCGGTCTGCTCCGCAGACACGACGC